>JBEKKP010000059.1:0-15620 GCA_050010655.1 Candidatus Dormibacteria bacterium | reverse complement strand
GACGGGGAATGAGCAAACGCCGCTATCTACTCGCATTGAGCGTGCCATTGCTGATGCTAACTGTTGCATTTAGCACGCGGACTACAGCGGCCGCTACAGCGACGGCAGCGACCGGAACAGGTTCGCCAGGGTTCACAGTCTGGCCCACGTTCGGAGGCCCGCCGGGGGACACCACATCGCCAGACTGTAACGGCTCAACGTGCTGGGTCATTCTCGGTAACCCGGCGAACGCCAGTGCTTCGCTGGCTTGGGGTGCCACCACGTACGAGACTGGAGCTAACGGGGGGCCCATCACATTCACTCCATCCCACGGTGTGCTTGCTCCCGGCCAGCATGTAAAGGTCATCATCCACAACACCCCGTGTGATGACGACGGGAACGAATGGATCTTCTCCGGGTACGCTCTGAGCACGAATGTCTCAGGCAACGCTGAGGCACTTGTCCCTCACGACTGCGGCTGAGGATAAAAAATTAGGGCCGGCAGGCGAAGTGACCTGCCGACCCGTTCAGGAAGGGAGTGGGTTTCCTAGAGAAGCCCCGACGAGCCTCGCCGCCTCGTCAGCGATGGTCGAGCCCGCAAGCACCGTACGGATGAAGCGGTTCTCGTCGCGAGTGCCGTTCTTGGACTTGCAGTAGACCGCACCGTGATCGACGCAGTTGCCGACTGCATCGAGGAAACCCCAAGCGGTGCCGCGGATGTCCTGCTGGTCCGGACCGTCGCGGTAGGTGCCCATGATCAGGTCGTGGGTGCTCTGGGCCACCGTGAGCGCCGTGCCGACCTTGGGCTGACCGTCGAGGGTCCAACCGGGACCAACTCCGTTAGGAGGGCAACGCGGGCGCTCCCGCTGTCTATGAGCGCTGCGGTCTACGCGGCGCTCGCGTACGCCGCGACCTTGGCCCGCGAGGAAATCGTCGCCATCTAGAGCCTCGTCTCATGTCGGCGGCTTCGGCTTGGTTCGCCGCGAGATCGTCGACGTCGACGCACGACGTTCCAGGCCGGAGACGGACTCCTCGAGCATGCGCTTCATCAGCCGTTGGTATGGCATGTGACGTTGTGCAGCCATGTGCTGGAGACGCAACAGAAGCGCCTCCGGCATCCGAACGGTAACCGACCGTGTGGGGCCTTGCGGCTGATCGAAGAGCCGTCGCATGTAAGCGTCGAAATCGTCATCGCTCATGGCGTCATACGGATCGTGAAAGTGTTGCGCAGACAGGATTGTCTCGTCGGCTTCGCGTCGTCGTGCTGTCATGGCTTGTCCCTCCTATCGCTTGGCGGTCCCGCGGCGAGCGTGAACCGGAAAGGCACTGCTGTCCGACAGCTCGATGAAGGCGACGACGAAGGAGACGCCAGCCCGGTTCTGCCCCAACGCGACCGTGGTTCCGTGTGAAAGGGTCGCCCTCCTCCTGGCGTTCAGTGTCTGCGAGTACATCCTCGATGTCCTCCCGTGTGACGCGTCGCTCAGGGTGGTCCTGGGTGACATGGCGCAGGTTGTGCTCTTGCCAGACCACGCGCCTCGGTTCCATTCCTCAAAGTATG
Organism: Candidatus Dormibacteria bacterium; assembly: GCA_050010655.1. Classification (GTDB taxonomy): domain Bacteria; phylum Chloroflexota; class Dormibacteria; order Aeolococcales; family Aeolococcaceae; genus Palsa-851. The sequence goes on along the minus strand of JBEKKP010000059.1, from coordinate 14,083 downwards.
CACAGCTGTACATACACGCGTCAATACGCAGCAACGCGGGATGTGCCAAGGTCAGTCACCCGTTGCCCACGCCTGCCTCACCGTGTCCACCGTTGCGAGGGAACCACTCACACTGGCCTCCGCAAGCCACCCTGAATTCGAATCTCCGCGCGCGCCCTCGCACGGCCGAGGTCAGGGGTTCGAATCCCCTCCGCTCCACCAAATTCGATGTCGGCGGGTGACCTCTGCCTTAGTGGCGACAGTCAGCGCTGCCTAAGAGGGTAGAGGTCGGATTGCATTCAGGAGCGAAAGCCAGCGGGCGGACACGTTCGCGGAATGTGCGGTGAGTTCCCGCGGCGACTCATGGGCCGGTCAAAGAGCGACTTCATGCTTACGGGCCAAGCAGGGCTGCAGGAATCACCGCTATCCCATCGCGGCGTCGGTACGCGTCCTGTCCGGTGGTGATCACCGCCGCGTCCAGCAGATCGTCGCCGAGCTTGGACTGCAACCAACGCAGGTGCTGCACGTCGTCGTCGCTTACGGCGCCCGCCAACTTCACCTCGAAAGCGACGACCTTGGCGTCATCACGTTGGACGATAAGATCGATCTCGTGACGACCTTCCCTGGTGCGAAGGTGGCTGACGGTTGCGTCGCATGTCTGCGCAAGGACGCGGATCGAGAGCGCGACGAGCGATTCGAAGAGCGCCCCGAGCAAGGTCCCGTTGCGCGGCACCCGTGGACCGGCGACGTCGTTGGAAAGCAGGCTTGAGTGGTTCGCACCGAGGAGACGCGCAGCGAGAGCGGGATCCGCCAGATGGTGCTTGGGAGCCGCGCCGAGCCTGCTCAAGTTATTCCGACTCGGTGACCAAGCCGGCAACGGATCCAGCAGCCACAACTGCATCAGCACCTCGCGATACAGGTCGACTGTGGTCTTGGCGGGCGTCTCGTGGTAGCCGGGTGAGGCGGCGTCGCGAATGCTCTCGTAGCTCGTGTTGGTGGCAGTCGCGGCGGCATATGCCGCCAGCCAGTTGCGCAAGGTGTTCGGGCGCCGCACGGCATGGCCCTGCTCGGCAAAATCCCGCTCCAGGATCCGGGCCAGGTAGCTGTCCAGCGCCAGGCGACAGGCGCGCTGCTCGAGGCGGCGGATGGCTGGAAAGCCCGACCGGACGATCTCCTGGGTGTAGTCGCTGAGAGTCAGGTGGCTATGGCCGCTGACAAGTGGGCTGGTACCGGACAAAAGCTCGCGCAAGCTGACGGCAGCCGGAAGGAGACCTCGTTCCGACAGGGCGAGCGGGCGCATTCGCAGGCCGACAATGCGGCCGGCACCGCTGTGGGTGGGACGGCGTGCCGGCTCGGCACTTCCCGTGAGCAGGAATCGACCTGGGCTCGGGTCGGCATCGATCGCGCGGCGCACGAGGTCCCAGACCGCGGGGTACAGCTGCCACTCGTCGATGAGGACCGGCGGTTTCGAATCCACCAACTGCTCTGGGGCTGCAGCCAGGAGCTCTCGGACGGCAGGCTGGTCGAGAAGAAAGGTGGTCCGAGCGCGCCGCGAGCCCGTGGAGGTCTTCCCGACGCCTCGCGGCCCTTCGAGAGCGATGGCAGGCAATCCGGGGAGAAGTTCGTCGAGCTCCGTGTCAATGAGACGTGGGTCATAGCGAGGAGCGCCGCGAGGACTCTCGGTTGCGGTCATCGACCCCTCAAGACGCTTGGGGCTGACAAAGACACGGTGCTACGCTACCATTCGCACGGCTTCTACGATACCTTTCGCACAGACCCTACGCTGCTGATCGCGCAGCAGCCGGACCGGGAAGAACTCGGGCTGTCGCTCGGAGTCGAGGCCCGTCTCGCCGTGTCCACCATCGCGAGGGAACCGATCAAAAGGGCGCGATTGGGGCCACCTCGAATTCGAATTCGTACCCGCGCCCTCGCACGGCAGAGTCAGGGGTTCGAATCCCCTCCGCTCCACCAAATGCGATCAGCGGTGGCTGGCAGCTGTGGAGATATTCCCTTCGGTCACCAAGTTCCACGGGGCGCCAGCCACCGCGCTGCCTGGCCCGTGAGCTCGGCGACATGATCAAAGTCGCTGTCGTAGTGAACGAGTGTGAGCCCGTGGCGCTCCGCTACTGCAGCGATGAGGAGATCGGGGATACCGACCGAACGATGCTTGCCTTTCTCGGCGAGCAGCACCATGACCTGACCGGCACGGTCCCAGTCCTCCTGATGGGTGTCGACGAGCCGGAATCCGGCCTGCCGTTCTTCGATGATCTCAAGGAGTGCGCGGTGGGTCGTGGCGCTATAGAAGATCTCCAAGTCGGTCATGGAGCTGCGCCGCACATTGCCGTTCAAGATCTCAGACGCCAACCATTCGGCTCCCGCTAGGCCAACCCGAACGAGCGCGCTCTTGTCGGCGAGGTAGGCCGCCATCAGCGCCAGGCAGACCTCATGACGTCGGGGTCGTCGAGCTCCATTTCCTTGTGTTGAGAGAGCCTTTCGACGAACCGCCGGCGGGAAGCCCGAGCGGCTACCTCTCGAAGAGCACCGTTTACGGTGTCGACGAGACTGCTGGTACCAAGCTCGTCCTGCGCCTCGCGTGCGGCCTGACGATCCACGGCTATCGTGGTCTTGCGCTCGCGGCTGGACGCGGTTCTGGCAGTCATGCCTCCTCCATCGGGTATCTAGGAAGTCTAGCAGAGCTATCTCATCATGGCGAAACGAGACATCCCGATGCCCTCAAAGATACATCTCGAACGGTCCCTGGTGGCTGCCTTGAGGATGGATTGCCGCCAACGATCGTGCGTCGACTCCGGCAGACCCTCTAGCTGATCGTCACTGACACCGGCGCCGAAGCAATCCCATTAGCGACCACGACAAGGGAGCTCGGCCCGGCCGGCGTTGTGGTCGGGACGGTGAAATCGGTCGACGAAGCGGCGCCGGGCGCGATGGAGACGGACGTCCAGTTGCTCGTTCGGGCATACGTGACGACCCCGGACTCCGTGTTGGTGATGCGCACCAGCGGGAAGTTGGTGTTGTCCTGCACGTCATCACCGTAGGCAGCGCCTTGGGAGAGACCGGCGAGCTGGGTGCCGGAAAGGCTGGCGGTCTTGCCTGGTGTCAACGCCGTGGCGCTTATCGATGTGATCGAGGGAGCCCACGCCGCGTTGGCGGTTCCGCCGGCCGTGTATACCAGCATCTGGTTGCTGCCGTCGTTGAACAGCACCTGCCCGTTGGGGAGCGCCAGCATCCGCGTGTAGTACGGGGAGTCGTTGGCCGCGTTCGGGATATTCGGAACGGCGCTGATCGTGTTCGAGCTGGCGTTGTACAGGAAGAACGCGAGCGGGGCGTTGTACACGCACGGACCCACATCGAACAGCACGTTTCCATCCGGCAGGATGGAGGCCGGCCCGTCGGTGGCGTCCTGCTGCATGCCTCCGATGGTGGGGATCGTTGGACTCTTGACCCATCGGCCGGCCGCATAGTCGTAGAGCGCGGTGGGTGCCGGTGTGTGGGTTTTGCACGCATTGGGTGCGACATCTGATGACGTCCCGGCGCCCACGACGAACGTGTTCCCGCCAGGCAACACCACCTGCGCCCCGATCTCGACTTCAGGAGTATTGACCGGCGATTTCACCGTGTTCCCGGCGAACGACCAGCTGAGACTGCTCGGTGTGAACAGCTCGGTCGTTGGAGTCAGCCATGTATCAACGGTCAACAGCTGGCCGCTCGGCTCGAGGTTCCAGCCCTCCTCATCGTTGGGGTCATTCTTGCCCTGTCCGGGCAGCGCCAACCAGTTCAGACCGGTTGCGTTGAAGAGCGCGAAGTCCGAAGTCAGGATGGGACTGGATGACATGCAGTTTTGGCACGCCTGGGACAGCATGTAGGTGCCATTGGCGAGCACGTCGCTCTGTGCGTCTCCAATGTTGGTCCAACCCCCTGGCGGGGCGACTGACCGCCACGTGTTCGTGAGCGGGTTGTAGATGGCGCCTTGGTTCGACCACACCGCGTTCTCGCCGATGTATTCGCCGCCCTCAACGATCATGCGTCCGTCCGGCAGGATCGCCGACGCGAAATACAAGGGCGTATACGCCGCCGGCATTGAGGCGATCCGGCTCCAGGTTCCGTCGACGTAGCTGCCCTTCGAGTTCGGAGTGAGCTTGTACCAGGCGTTGGTTCCGCCCGTGCTGTTGTTGTCCGGCTCATCGTGCACGAGCACGGTTCCATCGCTCTCCAACAGCATCGTCCCCGGCGTCCCGAACGGCGGCGGGTTCTTCAGGAGGGTCCAGGGTGACGCTCCCGTCGGGGCGAGGTTCGGAGCCGACGCCGCGGGCTTCGCCCGTCCCAATGGCGGCCCAGCGACCGGGCGGACGCCTTCAAGCAATTGGGTCCTCGAGAGGTGGTCACCTGCAATCGCCACCCCGCTGGCACTCATGAGGCCCACGAGCGCCATCGCCGCAGCCAAGCCGACGCTGACCTGAGATCGACGACCCAACCCCATCGGAGCCCCTCCCGTCACTTGCGTCATTCTCAAGCTACCAGCCACAGCGCGTAGCACCGGGAGATGCTATCTCCGCAGGATCTCTCTCGGCAAGCCAGGTCCGGGCTTGCACGTATGGGAGCCGGCCGGCGCCTAGGGAGGCTGGCCTGGAGCTCTCGACCTGATGCGGTGTTTGACGCGAACCGCCGCCGGTATCCGCGACGGCCGGACGGCCTTGCCTCAGCCGAAGTAGTGACCTTGCTGGAGGTCCTCGATGAGGCCCGGGTGGGTTGGCTGCCATGCGAACTGCTTGCGGGTGACCGCGCTCGAGGCGGGGCTGTCAAGACCGATGAACCCGCCCAGCCACGTGAAGTGCTCCGCTCCGTCTTCGGCAGGGATCGACACCACCGGCACATCCAGATGCCGGCCGATCACCTCGGCGATCTCGCGGACGGGCACGCCCTCGTCGGCAACGGCGTGCAAGGTCGTCCCGGCCGGCGCGTTGTCGACCGCGAGACGGCACAGGTGCGCCGCGTCGAGACGGTGCACTGCGGGCCAGCGGTTGGCGCCGTCTCCGATGTAGCCAGAGACACCCTTGGTCCGGGCGATGCCGACCAGGGTCGCCATGAAGCCGTGATCGCCGTCGCCGTGGACCGTCGGAGGGAATCGCATGACGGAAGACCGCACTCCTCGAGACGCGAGCGCCAGCACGAGCTCGGCCGTGTCCCGCCGGATCCGAGGCCCCGGGCCATGAAAGTCGCCCATGGGGCCGTGACCGTCCTTCTCGGTCGCCAGGTCGCCGATCACGAGCCCGAGCGTCCCGGACGCGATCACAAGCGGTCTGTCGGAGCCGGCAAGAGCGTCGCCGAACGTCTCGACTGCCCTGCGATCCGCGGTGGCGGCCGCCTCGAATCCCCCACTGAAAGCGATGTCGTGCTGGAACGCCAGGTGGACCACGCCATCCGACGCTTCGGCGGCAAGGCGCAGGCCGTCGAGGTCGTCGAGCGACCCGCGAAGTGCAGTCGCGCCGGCCGCCGTGATTACAGCCGCGGAATCGTCTGACCGGGCGAGCCCGACGACCTCGTGGCCGGCGTCGATGAGCTCGGCAGTGACAGCGGAGCCGATCCAGCCGGATGCACCGGTGACGAAGATGCGCATGAGAAGGCCTCCAGAAAGTCGTGATGTCAGTTGCTGACATGATGGTAGCACCTCATGTCAGTTGCTGTCATCGCGTACGATCCATGCATGGGTCGATGGGAGCCGAACGCACGCGGCCGGCTGGAGATGGCAGCGCTGGAGCTCTACGACGAGCGCGGCTTCGAGCAGACCACGGTGGTTGAGATCGCCAAGCGAGCAGGGGTCACCGAGAGGACCTTCTTCCGGTACTTCGCCGACAAGCGCGAAGTGCTGTTCTCCGGAGCCGATTCGCTTCAGGACCTCCTCGTCACCAACGTCGCTGCCGCTATTGCTTCGACATCACCCATTGATGCGGTGACCGCTGCCCTCGAGGTCGCCGGGGGCCTGCTGCAGCAGCGACGCGATTTCGCGCGCAAGCGCCAGGCCGTCATCACCGCAAACGCCGAGTTGCAGGAACGCGAGTTGATCAAACTCGCTTCCCTCGCGGCGGCGATGGCCGCCGTCCTGCGGACGCGCGGCGTTGGCGAACCGACGGCCAGTCTGGCCGCGGAAGCCGGAATCGCCGTCTTCAAGGTCGCTTTCGAGACCTGGGTCAGCGCGGGGGACGATCTGGACCTGCCGACCGTCATCCGCGAGTCGGTCGAGGAATTGCAGTCGGTGACCGCCGTCCGGCGTTAAGACGGTCCGATCTGCGCGAGCAGGGGCACGATCTTCGCGAACTTCTCGGCAGCGGCCACGGGGTCCGGCGACGCGTTCCGGACGTCGACCATCGCGATACCGAGCTTTGCGTAGCCCTCCATCTCCTTCAGGAAAGCATCGACGTCGGCATTGGGATCGCCGCCATAGTTCATCGTCTTCTTGATCGTCGCGATGTCGCGGCCCTCGTCCTCGCAGTGCTGAGCCAGGATGTCGAGCTTGCGCTGCACCATGTCGGTGCCGAGCGCAAACAGGTTGCAGGCATCCGCATACCGTGCAACGAGTTTCAGGGTCTTGCGCTCGCCGCCACCGCCGATGAGAATTTTCGGGCGCGGCTGCTGAATCGGTTCCGGATGGCACAGCGTTTCGGCGAGGTGGTAGTACTTGCCGTCGTACGGACCGTCGTTATCGCTCCACATCTGGATGCAGATTTGCAGCGTCTCCTCGAGCCGCTCGAAGCGCTCCGCGATCGGGGGATACGGCACACCCAGCGCCAGGTGCTCGCGCTCGTACCAGGCTGCGCCAAGCCCAAGCATCGCTCGCCCTTCGGAGAGGACGTCCAGCGTGGTCACGATCTTGGCGAGCAGCCCCGGATGCCGGTAGGTCACACCGGTGACCATGAGCCCGAGGGTCATACGCTTGGTCCGTCCGGCGACGAACCCGAGCGACGTGTAGCCCTCGAGCATTGGATCCTGGGCCGTTGCGAACTGCTCCATCTGGAACCAGTGATCCATCATCGTGAGCGTCGAGCACCCGGACGCCTCCGCGGCTTCGGCAGTTGCCGCCAGGGTGGGCCCGAGCGCTTTGTTCCCGCCCGGCAGGGTGAAGTTCATGAAGTGAAGTGCGAGTTCCATGGGGTGCTCCTGCCTGCGTCGGATGCTGGCGGTGATTGGAAAGACGCGGCGCTGGAGAGGCGTCCCCAGCGCAATGCCATGAGCGAGTCTAGTCGGAGATCCGAAAACGACAGCCAGACTGCCGTGACGGTCTGGTCTCGTGAATGCTCCTCACCACTCGTGCGCTCACGAGGTGGGCTACACTCGTGCGGCCTTGGACATTGGCCGCAGGGATCACCGTCAGTGATGGGATTGTGATGGCTCACGGCGACGTCGCTCGGGCTCTCAGTGCCGTCCAGGTTCGTCGCCTGATCATCCATCAGTCGAAGCGAGCCCACGTCGGTCACATCGGGTCGGCCCTGTCGATCGCCGACATCCTGGTCGCGCTTTATTCGGGTGTCGTGAGTGCTGACGAGGATGTCTTCATCCTGTCGAAGGGGCACGCCGCACTGGCGTTGTACTGCGTGTTCGAGCAACTGGGCATCATCGATCTGCAGACGCTTGACACATATTGCGGCGACGACAGCCAACTCGGCGTGCACCCCGAGCATGCATTGCCCGGCATCACCTTTTCCACGGGGTCGCTCGGTCACGGGCCGTCGTTGGGCGCGGGTGTCGCACTGGCAAAACGTATGGCGAGCAAGCCCGGAAGAGTGTTCGTGCTGGTCAGCGACGCCGAGCTCAACGAGGGTTCGGTGTGGGAGGCGCTCATGTTCGCCGGCCATCACAAGCTCGACAACTTGTGCCTGATCCTCGACAACAACGGACAGCAGGCCCTGGCCCCGACGACCGAGGTGATCGACCTGCGCAGCATCGCAACGGCCGTGCAGAGTTTCGGCTGGGAGTGTGACCGGGTCAACGGTCACGACGTCGCCGAGCTGACACGCTCCCTCGACGTTCGCAGTCCGGGATCGCCACGCTTCGTGATTGCAGATACCGTCGCCGGCAAGGGTGTGAGCTTCATGGAACGCCAGGTGAAATGGCACTACCTCCCAATGGATGACGAGCAACACGCGCAGGCAGTCAGTGAGATCGGATGAGAAAGCAGCTCGTCGCAACGCTCATCGATATCGCCGATGCCGACGATCGCGTGGTGCTGCTCACCGCGGATCTCGGGTTCATGGTGCTCGAGCCGTTCGCGCAACGCCATCCGAATCGATTCTTCAATGTCGGCGTCGCTGAAGCGAACATGATCTCCCTCGCGGCCGGCATGGCAAGCGAGGGGTTCATCCCGTTCTGCTATTCGATCGCGACCTTCGCGTCGATGCGAGGCTACGAGCAGTTCAGGAACGGCGCCGTGCTTCACAACCTCCCCGTCCGCATCGTGGGAATCGGCGGTGGTTTTGCGTACGGCTCGGCAGGTTTCACGCATCACGCACTGGAAGACATTGCCTTGATGCGGGTGCAGCCGAATGTCGGCATCATCGCGCCGGCCGACGACGCTCAGGTGGAGCGAGCGCTCAAAGATCACTACGCGCGTCCGCAGCCGATATACCTTCGCCTCGCGAAGGAGTCCTCCACGCATCCGGACTTCGACGGTCGGTTCCGCTGGGGACACCTCGAGGTCATCGGCGAAGGCGATGTCGTCATCGTCGCCGTCGGATCGATGACCGGCGTCGCGCTTGAAGTGCGCAGGCGACTTCAGGCCGAACGGATCGATGTTGCCGTTGCGGTGGTCGCGTCCATCGCGCCGGCCCCGACAGAGGACCTTGTCGAACTGCTCACCTCGAAGAGCGCATGCATCGCAGTCGAGGACCACCGCCCGGTCGGCGGGATCGGTTCGTTGGTGGCGGAGACGATCGCGGATCACGGACTCGGCACGCGCCTCATCCGCCGCGGCATCAGCGACCCACCTGGTGAAAGCTCGGGATCAGAGGAATTCCTGCGCAAGCGAAACGGTCTCGATGTCGACGGACTGCTGACGCTGGTCCGACAGACCGCGATGATTCCTGCATAGACCGGTTGCGCCGGACCCACGACGCTGGACCATAATCCGTCGATGCCCGCCACGGACTCCGGCTTCACCTTCGTCGAAACGCAGTGTGCTATCTGCGGCCCGGGAACACCCGCGCACGAGCTGTATCCGGCTAATTTCGGCGTGGACGACATCACTCCCGCGCGCTTCTCGGCCCGAAGACTTCCAGACCGTGTGCATTACCGGATGGTTCGCTGCGACCGCTGCGGTCTGGTGCGCTCGGATCCAGTGCTGGATGAGGCGACGCTCAGTCACCTGTACGCCAAGAGCACGTTCGACTATGAATCGGAGACCGCAAATCTCAAGGCGACCTATGGCCGGTATCTGGCGAAGCTACAGAGAATTGGCGGTCGCCAGGCATCGCTTCTCGAGGTCGGATGCGGTGACGGTTTCTTCCTCGAGCAGGCGCTGCAGCAGGGATACACCGATGTGCGAGGTGTCGAGCCGAGTGAAGCTGCAATCGCCGGTGCATCGCCGCGCGTGCGCGACCGGATTGTCTGCGACGTCATGCGGCCTGGGCTCTTTCCCGATGGCACATTCGACGCGGTGTGCCTGTTCCAGGTATTCGACCACGTTCCCCATCCGGACGTCGTGCTCGAGGCGTGCCGAGCCGCCCTGCGACCTGGCGGCATGATGCTGTGTCTCAACCACAACGTCGAGTCGGTGTCGGCGCATCTGATGGGCGAACGCAGCCCGATCATCGACATCGAGCACACGTATCTCTACAGCCCCACGACCATGCGCCGCATCTTTCGGGCGGCGGGTTTCAGGATTCGCGAGCAAGGGCGCGTCAACAACACGTACAGCGTCAGCTACGTCACGCATCTGACACCGATACCGGCGCGCGCGAAGGCGCTTGCGCTCGGAACGCTCAGCCGGAGTCGCGTGGGCAGGTTTTCGCTTCCTGTTCCCCTCGGGAACCTGTACCTCATCGCCGAGCGACCGTAGGCGCGGCAGGTCTCCCCTACCGGTTCGCGGCTACGGCGTCCAGTGGGTGCGCAGCCAGCCAGTCCGCGGTGCGGATCATCCCCTCAGTCACCGGGGTGGTCGCCTGCCAGCCCAGCTCCGACCGGATGAGCGTCGGGTCACCGACCCAGACCTGTGTGTCCCAGGCACGCTTCGCGTAGCCACCCCAGGCGGGTTCCGCGGTGATCGGAAAGATCGCACCAACTTTCGCGACAAGGTCGGCAAGCGAGGTCTGAATGCCTGACGCGACGTTGTAAATCGGACTCTGCAACGGCGCAGACGCTGCGGCGATGTACGCATCGAGCACATCCTCGATATACACGTAATCGCGGACCACATTTGGATCCGCGAGTGGCGGCCACGTCCCGGCCAGCACCGCGCGAAGCAAGGTTGGAACAAGGCGTCGCTCCTCTTCGTACGGCCCGTATGCCGAATAGAGTCGCAGCGTGGTGACCGGGACTCCGCGTTGGCGCGCCCTGATGCAGAGCCAGGTTGCCGCCGCTTTCGTGGCGGCGTAGTCGCTGTTCGGACGCGGCGGCTCATCCTCACGGGGCGCATGGTGTCGATCGCCGTACTCGGACGAGGTGCCGGTATTGATGAGCACCGTGCACCCGTGACGCTCTGCTGCCTCGAGGATCGTGGCCATGCCGACGACGTTGCTCTGCGTCATCGCGACCACGTCGGTCTGAAACGAATATGCGCCATGGGCAGCGAGGTGAAAGATCCAGTCTGGTCGCGCGACGACGAAGGCACGGTCCACGTCAGTCGCATGGGCAATGTCACCGTCGATCCGGCGGAGATCCTCGAGGTCCTCCAAGCGCGACGTCAGTGTCGTCGGCTGGAGAATGGCAAACACGTCGTGACCGTCGGAGATCAGACGGCGAACAAGGTTGGCGCCGACAAAACCGGCGGCGCCACTTACGAGACAGCGGATGGCTCGTCCTCCCCCGAGATGGGCCTCACGTCAGGAACGTCCGCAGACGGCGGTGGGTTGCGGATGCTCTTGACGATGTATGCAGGTCGTCGCTTGACCTCTTCATAGATGTGCGCCAGATACGACCCGATCACGCTCAGGCAGAGTAACTGGATCCCACCGATGAAGAGGACCAGCACGATGATCGACGTCAGACCGGTTGGCGCCGAGGCGGGGTTGACGATGCGAACGATGATCTCGACAACGATCGCTATGAAAGCGGCGATGGTCGTCAGGACGCCGACGAGCGTGATCAGTTCAAGTGGTATGTACGAAAACGAGAAGATCGCCTTTCGAGCCCAGCCGATATTGCGAAGGAGCGAATTGGTCGTCCTGCCGAACATGCGCTCCGGGCGGTGATATGGCACACCGATCTGGCGAAATCCCACCCACGCGCGCAAGCCTCGCAGGAACCGGTTGGTCTCAGGAAGGCTGTTGAGCGCGTCGATCACCCGGCGATCCATCAGCGAGAAGTCGCCGGCGTCAAGCGGCACCGGCACATACGAAGCGGCGCGAAACAGCCGGTAGAAGATCTTGTACGACACCCGCAGGAAGCGGTTCGCGTCACGTGCGACACGCGCCCCGTACACGACGTCGTAGCCCTCGAGCCACTTCGCATAAAACGCTTCGATGAGCTCGGGTGGATCCTGAAGGTCGCCGTCAAGCAGCACGGCCGCATCGCCGCTGCATATCCGCATGCCGCTGGTGAAGGCGCTCTGGGACCCGAAGTTGCGGCTATGGGTCACCGCGATGACGCGGGCATCACGTTCGGAGAGTTGCTCGAGCACTGCTTCGGCATCATCGGGACTCGCGTCATTGACAAAGATGATCTCGAAGTCGACATCGAGCTTCGTGAAAACAGCGACGAGGCGGTCGTACATGATCGGTATCGCCTGTGCATCGCGATAGCACGCGATGATTGCGCTGATCTTCCGCCGCCGTGCCTGGGGCAATTCGGGCATCGCGCAGATGATATCCCTGCTTTGGGGTCTTGAAATTGCGATTCCGCGGAATCGAGAGGTTGCTACCCTAACCGCCTGATGAGGCAAAGACGCAGCAACGGCCCCTCGTGAGACGCCGCAACGTGGCGCTCCGGGAGACGGAGTCATGGCGCCCACCCGCGCTTCGCGACCCCGGCCTCCTTCGACGCATGGGCGACCTACAGCTTGCGTCGATCTGGAAGGATCTCCGACCGCTGCTGGCCCTGGAAACCGGCGATGTCCTCGACGTTGGATGCGGTGAGCAGCCGTATCGGTCACTGCTGACCCGAGCCAACAGCTACCAGGGCCTCGACATCGCCGAGGCGCAGGAGCGCTTTGGCTACGCTCGCGAAGACACGATCTACGTGAGCGGCTATCCGTGGCCAGTGCCCGATGGCTCGATCGATCTCGCTCTTTGCACGGAGGTGCTGGAGCACGTCCTTGAACCAACGGACCTGCTCAACGAGGTACGGCGCTGCCTGCGCCCAGGAGGCCATCTGCTGATGACCGTCCCCTTTGCGGCGCGGTGGCACTTCGTGCCATTCGACTACTGGCGATTCACCCCATCGGGCATCACGTACCTCCTCCGCAAGTCGGCCTTCTCAAACATTCGGGTTTACAGCCGCGGCAATCCTCTGACCGTCACGGCACAGAAGGTGCTTGCGCTCATCGCTCCCCTGGGTGGCATGCGCCTGCCGCTCAGCCCGGTCGCGGCGACCGCCGCGCTGGTAGGACACTGGAGTCTCGGGCACGATTGGGGGGAAGACTGTCTTGGATACACGGTGATGGCGACTCGGTCACGTGCCGAGGTGGCGACTGGCTGAACCGCGGCGTCGATGCGTGATGTTGATCCGTGGCGCGCTGCAAACACCTCACGTGAATTCCTGCAGTTGACCCCGAGCCAGCCCCGGCAACGGGACTGCACGATAGAGCCCACAAACGCTGGTGCCGAATCCCTGCAGGGCCTCAGGCGAGAGGACGAGCCACGTTGAATGATGGATGCCGAGGTATTGACAGTCGATCCGCGTGACACTTGTGGGCGCGAGGAACGGAAACGGGAACGGAAAGATCGCGGCGTTGCTCGGAACCTTGGTCACGAGTGACACGTAGTTGAAATTCTCACCCAGGTAGGTGAGCTCCCCAGATTTGTCACGGGTGTACGCCTGCGCGGTGTGGATGGCCTGGATGATGGTGGGAAAGTCGTAGTTCGCAAATCCCTCCGCGGCCGGAGGATTGAGCAGTGTCCTGGCCGCGGACACGGGATTGGGTGTCAGCAGCGTGGATGAGAAGCACAGACAGACGAGAGCGACCACTGGAACCAGCTTCATCCTTGCCGATAGATCAGCTCGCGTGAAGGCGACCTTTTTCTCCCAGAGGGCACGGACCTCGTCCGAGTGCATCGCGATGGAGAGCAGGGCACCGATGCAGACAGCACACGGGAGAAGCATCGTCTGCAACTGGCCGGCAGCATAAGCACGATTCACGTAGTACACGAGGCCGAGGACAGACCATGTTCCCGCGAAGGTGAGCGTCACGATCGCGCGGTCAAGGACGGGGTGTTCCCTTGTGTCGCCTCGACCGCGACGTGCCATCAACGCCCATCCAGTGGCAGCCGAGCAGACAATCACCGGCATCACTACAAGCACTGGTCCCGGGACCTGCATCGGCGCCGAACCCAGTCCCGATCCGAAGAGTTTGATGAACGCTCCGACGAAACTCAGATTGAGCGGCGAGCCGATCGCCAGCAGAAAGACGGGATAGGAGGCGATGCCAATCAGCAACCCGCCGAGCCACGCACCGAGGGCTCGCCACCGCACCTCCGACATCGCACCGAACAGGATCATCAAGCCATACACCACCGTCGCCGCGAGTCCGAAGTCCTGCGAGTTCCACATCACGGCGCCGCACACAACACCGATGAGGATCAGGTGCCGCGCCCGTACGCGGCCACCTCGCACAAGCAGCAGATCGGTCAGACCGATCGCCATGACAACAAACCCTGAGAACAAGCGAATGGGCAGCTCCTGAAACAGGCTTGCGATTGAACTCGTGACGCCCAGTTGATGCGAG
>JBEKKP010000058.1:0-16183 GCA_050010655.1 Candidatus Dormibacteria bacterium | reverse complement strand
TCGACCAGGAACAGCGTGATGCCGTGCGAGCCGTCCTCCTGGGACCCCGTTCGCGCGACCAGCAGGATGAAGTCGCAGCGCACGCCGTTGGTGATGTAGAGCTTGCTGCCGTTGATCCGCCAATGCCCGTCGACGCGATCGGCGCGGGTCCGGATGTTCGCGACGTCACTCCCGGCGTCGGGCTCGGTGATGCCGAGCGCGGCGATCTTCTCGCCCTTGATGGCAGGCACGAGGTACCGCTGTTTCTGCTCCTCGGTGCCCCAACGGAGAATCGGCGGCGTGGCCATCTCCGTGTGGACGCTGATGGCCATGCCGACGCCGCCGGACCCACAACGGGCCATCTCTTCGGCAAGGACGATCGCGCTGAAGTAGTCGCCGCCCTGGCCGCCGTACTGCTCCGGGTAACGGAGCCCGAGCAGGCCGAGCTCGCCCATGCGCGTGAATACGCTGTCGGGGAAACCTTCAGCTGCCTCCCACTCGTCGGCGTGCGGGCGCAACTCCTTGGCGACGAAGTCGCGGACCGTCTCACGAAGCGCGTCGTGCTCAGCCGTGAAATGCAAGGGCCGGTGCCTCCGTTGCCGAGCGCGAAGTCTCGGCAGTTGACGCGAATGTCAATTCTGTCACGCACCGATTGGAACGGAAACGCACCTTAGGATGGTGACGATGCGACAGCCCAGGTCTCCTCTCTTTGTCCTTGCCGGGATCGCGGCCGTGCTTGTCGCCGCGTGTTCAAGCACTTCCACGCCGACACCTGCTCCAACGCGGACACCGACACCGGCGCCTACGCCGTCGCCGACACCGCTCCCGCCGGACACGATGTCCGTCGGCGTGCTCGGCGTCGGTATCGGAACATTTGACCTTGCGGCGATTCCGGTCGCCCGGATCAAGAACGAAGCCAAGTACCACGGCGCAGCGTCGGTGACAGTCCACTTCGTGACCCATCGCGCCGGTCGCACCCTCGGCTCCCTCGACGCGGAGGCCGCAGTGAACCTCGCACCTGGCGAGATCCTGGCCGTGTCCGGCGATTGCACCGACGCCTGTAACGGCGCCACCAGCGTGGTCGCCACCGTGACGGTCGGCTCGTGGCCGACCAGCATTGGGCCGATCTTCACCACGGCATCTGCTTCGTACTCCTGTCAGCCATGTCACGCGTCGCATGGGTATGGCAACGTCACGGGGACGCTCACGCCATCCGGCCCGCTGACGGCGGGCGCGGCGGTCGTCGGCTACGCAGTCTGCGAGAACGCTGCCGGCGTCATCCTCGGAGGGGGATACGAGGAGTTCGTCTGGCAGGCCGGATCCACACTTTCTGCCAACGTTCCGGTCGTGCTCAACGCCGCGCCGTCCTCGTGCGCGCTTGGGGCCTCCACCGGCTGGTA
Source organism: Candidatus Dormibacteria bacterium (assembly GCA_050010655.1). GTDB lineage: Bacteria > Chloroflexota > Dormibacteria > Aeolococcales > Aeolococcaceae > Palsa-851. The sequence goes on along the minus strand of JBEKKP010000058.1, from coordinate 14,804 downwards.
GGAAGCGTTCGCTCCGTTTGAGCGACTTGCAGGCACAAGTACCCGTTGTGGTACGGTCGGCCGCGGCCCGGATCCCAGGGGTGTCGTCGAGACGTGAGGTCTCCAGAGGGGCAGCCAGGGGTCGAGCCGCTTTCAAGCCCGGTCATGGGAGAGATGACCGGAGCCCGACCCTAGAGGAGTGATCCGCCTTGCATTTACCCAAGCGGGCACGTGGACTGGTTCTCGGCTGCTTCATGTTGGTGGCCGGACCTGCGACCGCAGTGCTCATCACGACGCCCACCCAGGGAGCAGTCGCATCTGTCACCCAGGTTCGATCGTCCGTCGGTGACGTCGACCGCCTTACCAACGTGACCACCCACCCGATGATGCTTCGGGTTCGCTCGGCCATGCTGCTCAGCGCCACCGTGCCAATCGTGGTCAAGCCCGCCAAGCCGCGCCATGCCCCGGTCTTCCGCCCGGAGTTCGTGGTGCCGAGTGGCCTTTCGGTCAGCCAGGCGCAGGTTGTGGCCGATATCACCGCAGCGGCGGAGCACTGGGGCGTGAACGTCGCCTGGATGCTCCGCACCGCCAACTGCGAATCGCACTTCCACTGGAATTCCGTGAACCCGCGGGGACCGTACATCGGCGTCTTCCAGTTCCTGATGTCGACCTTCATCGCCAACGGCGGGACGGCGGCCGGGATCTGGAACCCCGTGGATCAGGCGAATATCGCCGCGAAGATGTTCGCCCACGGGCAGTCCCACGAGTGGTCCTGCGCCTGAATCACGCCTAGGGGCGTCAAACTCAGGAGGTGACCACGCACGCGAGCCCGGACGACTCCGGCGCCACCGAGCACCTCCGCGAGACCCAGACGGGACGGCGAATCATCTACGAAGGACGTCTGCTGACCTTCTATGAGGACGACGTGCGCCTCGCCGACGGCACTCGCGCCCAGCGCGAGGTTGTGGCTCACCCCGGAGCCGTCGCGATCGTCGCCATCGACGAGGCCGGCAAGGTGGTCCTGGTGCGCCAGTGGCGGCACGCCGCCGGTCGCGCGCTCTGGGAGCTTCCGGCCGGCACTCGCGACGCCGGCGAGGCCCCGGGTCGAACCGCCGAGCGGGAGCTCGCCGAAGAGACCGGCCTGCGCGCTACGCGCATCGAGCCGCTTGCCTCGGCGCCGCTGACCCCCGGGTATTCCACCGAGGTCATGCACTTCTTCCTGGCAACCGGTCTGACCGAAGGCCCGACGGACCGCGACGTCGACGAGCGCATGGATGTCGAGCGCTTCGATCGGGCAGGGGTCGCGGCGCTCGTCCGCGGTGGCGATGTGGACGTGAAGACGCTCGCAGGTCTCGCCCTCGCGGGCTGGAGCACCGCCCCGAATGGCTGACCGGCCACTCCGCGACCCCATCGACGCGGATCGGCTGATCGCGAGGGCGATCGAATCCGTCCTCGACGCCGTGCCGGAGATCCCGGGCGGCGACATGGTCGGACCCGACGCCAGTCCCAAGTCGCAGCCCTGGGCGGAGACGGCCGCCCCACCGGCGAGCGACAAGCGGCCGCTCGAAACCGTTGTGGCCGAGTACGAGGCTCGGGTCGCGGCGGCGCCTGGCGCTCGCGCGGCGCATCCGAACGAGCCGCATCCGGGCGAGGCGTACCTCGAGAAGCTCTCACCCGCGTCGCGGACCGCCGGCAAGCGTCCGAAGCGACGCTGGCAGGGCGGCCGCAAGCGCCGAGGTGGCCGCGGCGGGCGCGGCGGCGGTGGCGCTGCCGGTGGAGGTGGCGCTCCGGCGTGAGCGGCGTCGAGGAAGGCTCGCCGCGTCGGATCGACGGCGTCCTCTTCGATTACGGTGAGACCCTGGTCGAGTTCTCTCGCCCCGTCGCTGCGCTGTCCGAGGCCGAAGCGCGGATGCTCGCGGTGCTCGCCGAAGCGGGCCACGGACACGTCTCGAGCGAATCGCTGCTGGCGGTCCTGGATCGCGTCGATCGGGAGGTCATCGACTACCAGCGGACGGACGCATCAGAGGAGATGGATCTGCCCGCGGTTGCGCTGCGCGCCTACCACGAGGCCGGACTGCACCTTGACGAACGCGTTCTCGACGAGTTGCTGCGTATCGAACAGGAAGCCTGGTGGCAGGGTGCTCGGGTTGACCCGGATGCGGTGCCGCTGCTCGACTTCCTGCGCGATCGCGGCGTTCGCACCGGCATCTGCTCGAACGCTCCATACAGAGCGCGGTCGCTCCACGAGCAGATCGCTTTTCTCGGCCTCGACACGCACCTCGACGCGGTGACCTTCTCGGCAGAAGTCGGGTGGCGCAAGCCGTCGACGCGCATGTTCGACGCGGCGCTGCGGGCGCTCGGGACAGGCGCAGATAGCACCGTCATGGTTGGCGACAGAGAGGCCACCGACATCGCCGGCGCGCATGCCGCGGGGATGCGCGGCGTGTTGCTCAACAAACACGCTGAGCGCAGTGCGAACAGCGCGGATGCAGAGATCGCGGCACTTCGAGATTTGCCGGGTGCGCTGCGGGACATGGGCATATACTTGGGATAAGCGTGGAGTTCAAGGAGTACGTCAAAGAACGGTGCGCCGAGAGGGGAATTTCCTTGCACCGGCTTGCTCTTCTGTGCGATCTGAATCAGATCTACTTCTATCAGAGCGTCAACAAGAACAAGGACAATCCACCGCCGTGGGTGTTGCGTCGCGCTGCGCCGCATCTGGCGGTTCCGTACATGGAACTGATGATTCGCGCGGGCTACGTTCGTGAGTCGGACATCGACGAATGGAGGCAGCAGACGGGCAGCTGAGTCGGCGTGCTCAGGGGCATCGTCATGACGCACCGCGCGATCATCCATCTCGATCTCGACGCGTTCTATGCGTCAGTCGAGCAACTGCGCCGACCCGAGCTTCGCGGACTTCCCGTCATCGTCGGTGGCGCGCCTGCGGGTGACGGCACTGCGCAACTGAACCGTGGAGTGGTCAGTGCGGCGTCGTACGAAGCGCGCGCATTTGGAGTCCATTCCGCCATGCCGCTGCGCACTGCCCTGCACCTCTGCCCGCAGGCAATCCTCGTGCCGGTGGACTTCCGTGCGTATCGCGAGGCCTCCAAAGCGGTGTTCGACATCGCCCGTGACTACACACCGATCATCGAACCGCTCTCCCTGGACGAGGCGTTCCTCGAGGTCACGGGCTCCACGCGTCGGTTCGGGTCGTCACGTCATATCGCCGAGGAGATTCGTGATCGAATCCTGGCCACCACCAGCCTCCATGCGTCGTTCGGGGTCGCGACCTGCAAGACGATCGCCAAGATCGCGTCGGACCTCCGCAAGCCGCGCGGTTTCGTCGTGGTCGAACCGGGGGACGAGGCTGCGTTTCTCGCCCCGCTGCCACTTCGCCGTCTCCCCGGGCTCGGGCCGGCTGCAGAGCGCGCGCTGAGCGGGCTCGGCATCTCGACGCTCGGCCAGCTCGCCGCGTTGCCGCTCGACACGGTGCAGCGGCGGGTGGGGCGCGCCTCTGGAACATCGCTGTGGGAGCGCGCGCAGGGGATCGACACCGCGCCCGTCACGGTTCCGGGCGCACCTCGAAGCGTTTCGCGCGAGGAGACCTTCGCCCGCGACGTGTCGCAACGCGACGCCCTGCATCTGCGCGTTGCCGAGCTCGCGAGTGATGTGGGCGCACGCCTCCGAACTGGTGGCTGGACCGCACGCACGATCACCCTCAAGCTTCGCTATTCCGATTTCACGACGATCACCCGCCAGGAGACGCTTCGGTCATCCACGGCGACGGACACGACGGTTCGGGACGCGGCGCTCGCGTTGCTCGACGCAGCCTGGTCGGGAGCCGCAGTCCGGCTCCTCGGGGTCGGCGTCACCGGTCTGGCCGACGCCCCACAACTGGATCTCTTCGACAGGCCGGCGGTCGACCGGATCGATCACACGCTCGACGCGCTGCGCGAGCGGTTCGGACGAGACGCCATCCGTCGAGGCACCGCCGACGGTCTGCACGACCTCGACTGGCGCGGCGACGACCTACGCCGCTGAGTCAGCGGCGCCTACTCGTCCTCGTCGACGTCGTCCAGGTACTCGACGATCTCGCTGTCGTAGCGGGCACGAGCATCGTTGAGGATCGTCCCGACGATCGCGACGCGCTCCTCGGGCCATCCCAGCTCGGCGGCGAGCTCGACGGTCGTCGGTTCGCGACCAAACTCGTGCCGTGCTCTGATCTCGGCAGCTTCATAGAACTCGGTGTCGCGGACGAACGCCTCCTCACCGGCGCGCTCGATGGCCGCGAGCTCGATGGTGTCGTCCATGTGCGAGGCGACGAGGCGACTGACGAACCGGTCGAGCCCGGCCGCAGCGCCACCCTGTCCCGCGTATTCGAGGACCGCCACCACAGCGGCGATCGTTCCCTCCTGCGCGAGATCGCCAACCTCCACGCCCTTGCCGTGGCGGGCCGCGGCGAGGTCGAGCGTGGCCGCGAGCTGGTGCTCGACAAGCGTGTCGAGCGCAGGACCACGGCCCTGGACGCGGACCTCCGCAAGGAGTTCTGCGGTGGCGGACTCGCTCAAGGCGGGAAGCGACCGTGCCTTGACGACGAGGAGCTCGGGTGCGCTGGCGTCGCTTCTGGTCATCCGATCACCGCGATGCGCTCTCGCGCTGACCTTTGCGGCCGAACCGCGCCGCAAGCTGCTCGCACGCGCGGGCTGTCTCGCGACGCGCCGGACCCTGCGAGGCAAGCTCCACCGCACCCGCAAATGGGCGTCCCGTGACCGAGTACCGCGCTGACATCACCACCGTGCATCCACCAACCACCTTACGAATGGTGACCTCGAGGGTCAGATCCAAACCCTCCTCAAGCGTGAGGACCATGTGCTTCGGCGGGGTCAGCTCTGTGCAGACAAGCACCCCACGGAGATGCCGCCCGACGAGGCCGGCCTCGACTTCGTAGCGCGCCCCGACCCCGCCGGACGGCCCGCTGATGTGGCGCAGCCTTCGGATGGCGGGGAGCCAGTCGGCATGCTCGATGTCGGCGACGACCGCGAAGGCCTCCTCGGGCGGAACCGGCAGCGTGACGTCGGAGCTTGTCTCGATCATGGGTGGTCCGCGCTTAGTACATCACTGTGGCGAACACGTCCGCCGCCTTGAAGCCGAGCCGCTCGTAGACGCGTTGCGCGATCACGTTGTACTGGTTGACATAGAGGCTGCAGCGCGGCACGTCCCTGAAGACGTGTGCGCACACCGCGGCGAGCCCGGCCCGCGCAATCCCCTGACCGCGATATTTGGGCGCGGTATACACGCCCTGGATCTGGACAACATCGGGCGTCCACGCCGAGAGCTCGGCCTTGAACAGCACTTCACGGTGCCGCATCCAGATCCAGCTCCACCGCCGTTCGATGAGGCTCAGCATGCGCATTCGCCATGCCGGAGCGTCGACGGCGAGCGGGTCGATGCCCATCTCCTCGCGGTGCATGCGCGCCGCCGCAATGATCAGCGCCTCGAGATCGCCGCGCGTCGACGGGCGCACGTCGCCGGATGGCGTGCCCTGCAGGTCGCCGCGGTCGAGGATCATGAGCGGCTGCGGATCGCGCAGTTCGCGAGCCGGCTTGAGCGGCCGAAACGCGTTGTGCAGCGCCATCACCGACGCACGATGGCCGACGATCATGCGTGGCTGCGCGCCCGCGACAAGCGCCTGCGCAAGCGGTGGAGCAGCCTCGAGGTCGGGGATGTACGGGACGACCAGCGACCATCCGAGCACCACAGAGGTGAGCTCGTCTTCCTCGAACGCGCCCCACCAGTCGCCGGCCTCGAAACCGAGCCGCAACTCACTGCGCAGATAGACGTTGATGACGGGCTCGCGATCGATGAGCGCAGCAAGCTGCCCGATGTGGGCAGGGCCCAACCGCGTGACGCGGAGCGCGGAGCGCGTTGTCATGTATCGAATTGTCCTCGTATCGATGCCTGCTGAGGCGGGATCCCTCGGCTATCCTCGTCGTTGTGACTCTGCCCTCCGTCTCTGCGCGCGCCCTCATTGCGTGCACATGCGCCGCGACACTCTTGCTCGCGGCGTGTTCGACGGCGACGCCAACAGTCGCCCCGAGCTCGCGCGCAAGCGCCGCGTCGACGCCGACACTCGCGCCGGAACCCTTCGCAGGCAACGGCTTCCGTACCAATATTCCGGCGGGATGGGAGAATCAGTCGACCAATCAGAACGCAGTCGCATCAGTGAGCGGCACTGGCACCGTGCTCATGCTGCTTGCGTCCCCGGACCACGGCACCATCGTCGTCAGCACTACGCCGCAGCCCGTCGGCGCTGATCAGTTCGCGCAGTATCTGACGAGCATCGTCCCCCCGGGCGCGACGCAGGTCAGTCAGGCGGAGACCGTGGACGTCGACGGGGACTCCGGCGTGCTGGACACCTTCGTGGGCGGCAATCCGGGCGTCGCGGCCGGGGAGACCGAGGAGATGGTGGTGAACCAGGCGGGAAACACGTATGAGCTGATTCTCAGCACGGCACAGGCTGATTTTGCCGGCGACTCCGCCGGGCTCCAGGAGATTCTCGACAGCTGGTCATGGGCTTGACCGGCGCTTGCCGTTAGGATCAGACGATGCTGGTGCTCATGAACATGCAGGCGACGCCGGACCAGATCGCCAACGTCATGAAACACGTGCGTGAGCGCGGGTTCGAGCCGATCGAACTGCCGGGTGCGGATCGTCTCGCGATTGGTGTCCTGGGCAGCAATCCCGGCTCGATTCGCGACGCCATCTGCGATCTTCCCGGAGTGGTCGACGCTATCCCGGTGAGCAAGCCATACAAACAGGTCACGCGCGAGTGGCACCCCGAGCCCACGGTGGTCGATGTCTCAGGTGTCCACTTCGGCGACGGGTCATTCGTGGTGATCGCCGGGCCGTGCGCCGTGGAGAGTCGCGAGCAGGTACTGGCGACCGCACGCGAGGTTGCGGCCGCCGGGGCAACGATGATCCGTGGCGGCGCATTCAAGCCACGGTCCTCGCCGTACTCGTTTCGCGGTCTCGGAGTCGAAGGGCTTCGCCACCTCGCCGAGGCGCGCGAGGCCACCGGGCTCCCAGTGGTGACCGAGGTGCTGACGCCCGCGGATATCGGCATCGTCTCGGAATACGCGGACATGCTCCAGGTCGGCACCCGCAACGCGCAGAACTTCGCGCTACTCGAGGCGGTCGGTGCGGCGGAGCGGCCGGTGTTGCTGAAGCGCGGCCTCAGCAACACGATCGAGGAGTGGCTCCTCGCCGCCGAGTACGTGGTGGCCCACGGCAACTCCAATGTCGTCCTCTGCGAGCGGGGCATCCGCACCTTTGAGGCGGCCACCCGCAACACGCTCGACCTCAGCGCGGTGCCAGTCGTGAAGTCGCTGTCGCACCTCCCCGTGATTGTCGACCCGTCGCACGCCACCGGCCACCGTCCGCTGGTGCCGCCGATGGCACGAGCTGCCTTTGCGGCGGGTGCGGACGGCCTGATGATCGAGGTCCACCCCGATCCGGAGAACGCCATGAGCGACGGCGCGCAGTCGCTGACGCCGGCCGCATTCGCGGAGTTGATGGCATCGATTCGCCGCCTGGCCGTCGCACTGGATCGACAGGTCGCAACAGCTCCGTCACCGGTGAGGGCGGCAACCCCGGGTTAGGATCGTCCCCGTGGAGTTGCGCCGATGACCACCTTGTACGAACCCAGCCCCCACGACAGCGCGAACGGCGTGGTCGTGACCGCGGCTCGAGCCTGCACCCTTCGCGGATGCACCAGAACGGACGCGATGCTCTGCGCCTACCGCGACCGCCGCGGGCGCCAGTGCCAGGCCGCGTTCTGCCCGGCGCACAGCGTGTCGTTCTCGGGCACCAGCTACTGCCGCCGCCATGCCGGCACCGTGCAGGCGATCGGCGAGCTCGCCAAGGACCCGAATGGCTTTCCTGACATCAACGATCGCGCGCCGTCGCTCGTCAACTGGATCGCGCGCGACCTCGATCAGAGCATCCGTCGCCTCCTGGGCCGCGCAGTCCGGAGTGGCGAGAGTGTCATCGTCGACGAATCCGTCCGTCTTGCTCACGACCCGGCTCGCAAGGCTCGCTGGGAACGGAGCTGGCGGATCGTCGAGCACACCGGTCTCATCCTCAAGGTGACCGTGCACGTGAGCGAGGACAACGACGCCCTCGTGCATGTACGTGTGGGCACCGAGATGGTGGCCGACGGCGTGCCGCCGTGGATCGCGCGTCGCCGTGAGGGACAGGAGGTCGAGGCCGCGATCGACGTGTCGCAGCGTCAGCTCTTCTATCAGTTCCTCGAGGAGAACATCTCCGCCGCAGTGCTTCGCTTCCGCGCTCGCGGCGATCGCGCCCCCTGGGGCCGCTGACCGCTCAAGCGGGAATCGCCTCGGGCTCGGCCCCGAGGACGCCAAGCAGCCTGCCGAGCAGCTGCTGACCCTCTGTGCCAGGCCCGGCGCCGTTGCCACCGGTGGCGAGCTCATCCGCGATGGCATCGAGCACCTGGAGCGCTCCGGGCGTGTCGAGATCATCGTCGAGGCGAGCGAAGAAGTCCTTCTCGTGCCGGCGTGCTGCCTCATGGCTGAGCGTGCCGCCACCCTGCATCGCCGCGAGATAGCGCCGGTACCGCGCCGCGGCGACATCAACCTCCGCGTCGTCGTAGCTCCACGCTTGCCGGTAGTGGTGCGCGGCGAGGAGCAGGCGCACTGCGGCCCCGGGGACGCGCGCGACCAGGTCGCGGACGAACACCAGGTTGCCGAGCGACTTGCTCATCTTCACGCCGTCGAGGTTGACCATCGCGACATGGACCCAATGCCTCACATAGGGGGCGACGCCGGCGGCCTCGGCCTGGGCGATCTCGGACTCGTGGTGGGGATAAATCAGGTCATCACCGCCCCCATGGATGTCGATGGGGTGGCCGAGCGCCCCGGTTGACATCACCGTGCACTCGATGTGCCAGCCCGGCCGGCCCTGGCCCCAGGGGCTGGCCCAGCTCGGCTCGCCCGGTGCCGACCGCTGCCAGAGGACAAAGTCGAGCGGATGCCGCTTGCGCGGGTCGTCCGGATCGGCGCCGCGCTCCCGGCTGAGCTCGATCATCGTCGCCGGGTCGAGGCGGCTCAGCCGTCCGTAATCGGGGTAGACCCCGGAATCGAAGAAGACCCAGCCGTCGCGCTCGTACGCATAGCCGCCATCGACCAGCCGCGCAATCCAGTCGACCATCTCCTCGACGTGTTCCGTCGCACGCGGCGCGACGTCCACGGGGATGAGACCGATCTCTGCCATGTCGTGGTCGAACATGCGCACCTGCTCGGTCGCGAACTCCCGAAAGTCGCGGCCGCGTTCACGCGCGACTCGCAGGATGTCGTCGTCCACATCGGTGACGTTGCGCACGCTCCGCACCGCGAGGCCGGCGTCGCGTAATCGGCGGTGGAGCACGTCGAAGACGTGGTAGACAAAGGCGTGACCGAGATGCGCCGAGTCGTACGGCGTGATGCCGCACACGTAGATGCCGACGCGACCGCCCCGCGGTTCGAAGGGCACCACCTCCTGGCGGGCGGTGTCGAACAATTGCATGCCGCCCGATTCTACGGCTCGGTTGCGGGCACCCCTTGGGCTCCGCGCGGCTCGAGAATGGTTCGCGCCGCTTCGAGGACCTCGACGCTGTTTCTGAAGCTCAACCGCGCTTTCGCCGCGTCGAATCCGAGCCAGTCCGCCGCAGCGATCTCGGCTGGATCAGGGTGAAGCGCGGTGCCCTCGGGCGCTTCGACGATGAAGTGATGCACTCGCTTGAAGACGAGCGCGCCATGGTTCGCGCGCCGGTAGACGTACTCGGAAAGTGGCAGCGGCGCCCGCAGCACCAGCGATGCAGCCGGGATGCCCGTCTCTTCTGAGATCTCGCGCACCGCGGCTCTTTCAGGTGTCTCGCCGGGTTCGATCAGCCCCTTGGGGAATCCCCAGTGGCGACCGTCACTGACGAGGCATACCTCGTATCCGTCTGGCGCTCGTCGCACCACCACGCCGCCCGAAGAGATCTCATTGGGGCGCATGGGCCGGCGCATCGCCGCACCCTACTCCGGTGCGCCTGCTTCACGATCGTGGAGGTCGTTTCGGTCTCGTATGACCCCGGTTGCTATCATCGGGGGCTCCGCGGCCCCGTGGTGTAGCCTGGCCTAACACGCCACCCTGTCAAGGTGGAGATCGTCGGTTCGAATCCGATCGGGGTCGCCACGGGCGCGAGAGAATTCCTCGAATGGACTTCCATCCGCCCGACGAGCTGCGCGGCGAGATCGTGACGCTGCGTCGCTATCGATTGAGCGACCGGGACGCGTTGAAGGCGGCCATCGCGGCAAGCCTCGACGACCTTCGGGCCTGGATGCCCTGGGCGCAGGAACCTCCGACGGACGCATCGGTGGCGAGCTTTCTCGAGCCGGCCGTCGAACATTTCGGAGGCGACGCGGCCGCCAACTACGCGATCACGCTGCGCGACACCGGTGCGTTTGCCGGCGGATGCGGCCTCATGCCGCGCATCGGACCGATCGCACTGGAGATCGGGTACTGGGTGCACTCCGCGTACCATCGGCGTGGCATCGCGACGGAGTCCGCGCGTCTGCTCACCAATGCGGCGCTCGCGGCATCCGGCGTGCGTCGCGTTGAGATTCACTGCGATCAGGGCAACGCTCCGAGTGCCGGGGTTGCGCGAAAGCTGGGATATCGCCTGGAGCGCACCACCGATGGTCCTGTCGACCTGGCGGGAAGGACGGGCCGGATGCTGATCTGGGTCACCGAGCGGCCCGTCTGACGGCCGCGTCAGGAGATCGTGATGCCCGCGAGGTCGGGGGGTTCCGGGTACTTCGGATCCATCTCCGTGAGCGTCTCGATGAGCAGGCGGCTCACTGCCCAGTTGCGGAACCACTTGTGATCCGACGGGATGATGTACCACGGCGCGGTCTTCGTCGCGGTGCGCTCGATCGCCTCTGAATAGGCCGCTTGATAGTCCTTCCAGAGCGCGCGATCCTCGAGGTCGCCGCGCTGGAACTTCCAGCGTTTCTGAGGGTCCTGGAGGCGCTCCTCGAAACGCCGGCGCTGTTCATCCTTGCTGATGAGCAGGCAGCATTTGATGATCGTCGTACCGCCCTGCGTGAGCGAAGACTCGAATGCGGCGATGTCGGCGTAGCGCTTCTTCCACACTGCTTTCGGAACGAGCTTTCGCACACGCGCAACGAGGACATCCTCGTACTGCGACCGGTTGAAAATGCCGATCTCGCCGGCGCGCGGCATCGCCGCATGCACGCGCCAGAGAAAATCGTGCGCGAGTTCCTCTGCTGTGGGCGCCTTGAACGACGTGACGCGCGTGCCCTGCGGGTTGACACCGCTGAAGACGTGCGCAACGGTGCCGTCCTTGCCCGATGCGTCGGTGCCCTGGAGGATGAGCAGCAAGGAGCGCTTGTTCTCCGCCCACAGCCGCGTCTGCAGTTCGATGAGCGCCTCGCTGTCGTTGGTGAGCGCCGCGTCCGCGGCTTTGCGGCCACCCTTCAGCGCACGCGTGTCACCGGGATCGAGCGTCGATATGTCGACCTTCGACCCGGGTTTGACCTTCCACAGCTCTCGCATCGAGTTTTACTCTAGCCCACCGCCCTGCGGCTCGCCTCAGGCGAGATGCGTCTGTAACCAGGCGGTGAGGTCGGCAAGGACCCTGTCGCGCTCGGGCTCGTTGAAGATCTCGTGCCAGAGCCCCTCGTACATCTTCAGGGTCTTGTCCGGCGAGCCCGCGCGCTCGTAGACGTGCGGTCCGCATCCCGGGTCGACCAGACCGTCAGCCGTCCCCTGCATGACCAGAAGCGGCAGGCGCATCGCGGGCAAGGCCGCGTCGACACGATCCATGGCGTCGAGCATCTCCGCACCGAGGCGCGCGCGAATCGGCGTCCGGAACACGAGCGGGTCGTTGTTGTACGCGTCCACGACAGCCTGGTCGCGACTGATCCGGTTGAGCGGCAGACGGAGCACGCCCGCGTTCGGCGCAACAACCGACAGCACGCGGCCGATGGCGAGCTTGGCGTTCGACACGTCGCCAGGGCAGGCCGCGGGAGCGGAAAGCACGAGCCCGGCGAGCGCGCTTCCCGGGCGGATCGCGTAGTCCAGCGCGATCAAGCCGCCCATGCTGTGGCCGAGGAGCACCAGGTGTTGTGCAGGCCAGCGGTCGCGGGAACGCGTGATCACGGTCCGCAGGTCGTCTGAGTAGTCGCTGAAACGCCGAACGCTGGTCCGCCTGCCGCCGCTGAGGCCGTGTCCCCGGTGGTCCGAAGCGACCACCGCGATGCCCTCGGCGAGCAGGCGCTGGGCCACAGCCGCGTAGCGACCGCCGTGCTCGGCGAAGCCGTGCGAGATGACGACGACGCCAGTCGGCTGGCCTGCGGGAACCCATGTTCTGACATGAATCCGGACGTCTCGGACCCCCACGAACGTGTCTTCCTCGGGCAGCACGCCCGGGTCGCGCTCTGTGCCAATCACCAGGCGAGCCTAGCAATCCCACGGGCTGTCAGAACACCCCCTAAGCGGCCCAGTGGCGCTGATACACTGCCCCGTGAGGAGGCTTGCTCATTTCGCCATGGACGACTCCACCAACGTACTCGAGATCGAGGGTCTGAAGACCTACATCAAGCTGTCGCGGACAACGGTCCGAGCGGTTGACGGCATCTCCTTGCACATCGCCCCCGGAGAGACCCTCGGGCTGGTCGGCGAGTCCGGCTGTGGCAAGAGCATCACCGGCATGTCGATCATGAAGTTGCTGCCATCGGGCGGCAACATCGTCGCCGGCAGCATCAAGCTCAGCGGTCGCGACATCGTGCCCCTCGAAGAGAAGCAGATGCGCGACATCCGCGGCAACGACATCGCAGTCATCTTCCAGGACCCCATGACGTCGCTGAATCCGACCATGACGATCGGCGATCAGATCGGCGAGGTGCTGCACATCCATCGCGACCTCAATGACGACGAGACGCGCGAGCGGTGCGCCGAAGTACTCGGACTAGTCGGGATGCCGCGTCCCAAGGAGCGCCTCACCGACTACCCGCATCAGCTCTCCGGCGGTCTCCGTCAACGCGTGATGATTGCCATGGCGCTCGTGTGCGACCCGAAACTGCTCATCGCAGACGAGCCCACGACCGCGCTCGACGTCACCATCCAGGCGCAAATCCTCGATCTCCTCGACGATCTTCGCCGCCGTCTCCATATGGCGGTGCTGTTGATCACGCACGACATGGGTGTGATCGCCGGTCGTGCCGATCGCGTCGCCGTCATGTACGCGGGAAAAATCGTTGAGACGGCGGAAACGCGAACCCTGTTCAAGGGCATGCGCCATCGCTATACCGAGGCACTTGTCGAGGCGATCCCGCGGCTCGACCAGGATGCGGCCACGGGTCTGTACAGCATCCCGGGTCTGCCGCCGGACCTCACCGCACCGCCGCCCGCATGCCGCTTCGCAGCGCGCTGCAGGTATGACACGTCGCAATGCCACACCGAGGAACCGTTGCTCATCGAGCACGAGCCCGCGCATCTGTACGCGTGTCATCACCCAGCCGGCGTCGACAGCCCGCTTGTACCGGAGACCGTTCCAGCGCGATGACCGTGACACCTGCGACTCCAACGACGGCAGCCACTTCTCCCAATGGCACCAAGCCATTTCTCGTCGTGCAGAACCTCGTCAAGGAGTTCCCGGTCACCAAGGGCGCGATCCTGCAGCGGCAGGTGGGCGCGGTGCATGCCGTCTCCGATGTGTCATTCGAAGTGCGCCCGGGCGAGACATTCGGTCTCGTCGGTGAGTCCGGCTGCGGCAAGACGACGACCGGGCGAATGATCGTTGCACTCGAGCCGCCGACATCGGGTTCGATCGTCATCAACGGCGAGGACATCGCCAGGATGAGCAAGGGAAAGCTGCGCACGAAGCGCCGCGACATGCAGATGATGTTCCAGGACCCGTATGCGTCCCTGGACCCACGCATGCGTGTCGTCACGATCCTTCGCGAGCCGCTCGCGATTCAAGGCATCGGTAGCAAGAGGCAGCAGGTCGAGCGGTGCGCCGAACTGCTCAACGACGTTGGTCTCGCACGCGGCGCACTCGACCGCTATCCGCACGAGTTCAGCGGCGGTCAACGCCAGCGCATCGGCCTCGCACGCGCGCTTGCACTCAACCCGAGTCTCATCGTCGCCGACGAACCTGTCTCAGCACTGGACGTCTCCATCCGCTCGCAGATCCTGAACATGATGAACAGCCTGCAGGAGAAGTACGGGCTGACATTCGTGATCATCTCCCACGACCTCTCGGTCGTGAAATACATGTCGGACCGCATCGGCGTCATGTACCTCGGCAAGATGGTCGAGATCGGCAGCGGCTCAGAGCTCTACTCGGCACCCGCCCACCCGTACACGCGCGGCCTCGTCAGCGCGATCCCGATCCCCGACCCGGACATCGAGCGCAACAAGGAAATGGACGCGCCAAAAGGCGAGATCCCTTCCGCAATCAATCCCCCTTCCGGCTGCCGCTTCCGCACCCGTTGCCCCCTCGCCCAGCAGCTCTGCGCCGAGCAAGAGCCCCCGCTGCGCGCGTTCGGCGAGCACCACCTAGCCGCCTGCCACTTCCCCCTCCGCACCCCGCTGGAAACCGCAGCCTAGAACCGGCCCCAAGACCGGTCCCGCTCCTAGACGGCCCCTAGGCGGCTCCCGAAGGGACGTGCCCTAAGCGGGTTCCATTGGTCAGGCCCCAGCGAATGGGCGGAGCCGGTGCAGTTACCGCCGAGTGGTGCGTCGCTAATACGAAGCTG
>JBEKKP010000057.1:0-16546 GCA_050010655.1 Candidatus Dormibacteria bacterium | reverse complement strand
GAGCTTGCCGTGGAAGCGTCACCGGAGCATGGCCCCGTGGTCGTCAGGATCACATACACCATCTCGACAGAGCGAGAGGACGCGTTTCTCGGCGCGATGGTCCGCGTACGCCTCTCGCGACTCCGCACGGGAGCCACGCAGTGGGGGCTGTTCCGCGACGGCGAGGTCCCGCACGACTTCGTCGAGCTGTTCGTCGTGGGCTCATGGGACGAGCATCTGCGCCAGCACACGGACCGGATCACTGGAACCGATGAGGAGTTCCTTGATGCGGCTCGCGCGCTGTCCGATCCACCACCGCGCACGTCGCACCTCATCGCGGCCGAGCCGCTCGGCTAGTTCGCGGGTTGCGGGTCTCGCATCTCGAGCCACACGAGTCCCTGCAGCGCAAGGCGAACGCGTCCGCCGGCATGGACGATGACCATCAGCACACTCTCGCAGGCGGCACATCGCAGCACCGCCCCCGGTGACCGTGGCGCCATATACAGATGCTGCGTGCCCAGCTCGCCAATCGCCCCGCAGCCGGCGCACTCGCCGCGCGCATCGGTGAGCTCGTGCACGAATATTTCCTGGAGCAATCCCCCGGCTGCGTTGCCGTCAAGCCTCAAGGCTGCGTCGTTGGTCTGCACGTCATCCTCCCGTTGGGCCGAATCGTTCTGTCTTGATTCGCGTTGGCTCGTGGCCGAGCTGCACGAGTGACTCCGCCACCGACTCCACAAGCGGCGTCGGTCCACAGACAAAGATCAGCGGTCGTTGCGCCGCCGGCCACGCAACCTGCGTGAGCATCGCGGCATCGATGCGCCGTCGCTGTCCCGTCCAGTCCGGGGGCTGTGTGCGCGTCAGCGTGTGGATGACCTCGAGGCCGGCGTCCATGGCAACGAGCGTGTCGAGCTCGTCGCGGAAGATGACCTCCTCGAGTGAGCGGGAGGAGTACAGCAGGCGGGTTGGCACGGTGCTGCCGGCGGCGTGTCGAAGACGGAGCATCGCCATGAGCGGACAGATCCCCGACCCACCCGCAACAAGCAGCAGCGGACCGCCAAGCGCAGCCTCCCACACGAAGTACCCACCGATCGGTCCGCGCAGCTCGAGCTTGTCCCCGGCGTGCAACTCACCCGCGAGGTATGGCGAGACCTCGCCGTCGTCGAGGCGCTCGACGGTCAGCGCAATCCGTTGATCCGACGACGGCGCCGACGCGATCGAGTAGCTGCGCTGCGTCTGGTACCCGTCGTCAGCGGTGAGGCGCACGTCCACATGCTGGCCGGCGAGGTGTCCAGGCCAGTCCGGAACCGTCAGCATGATGGTGCGAACGCGCGGGGTCTCATCGACAACGTCGACAACCTCGGCGATGTGCCAGCTCAGTCGCCGCTGTAGCGCTGTTCCTGCCAAGGATCGCCATACATGTGATAGCCGTAGGTTTCCCAGAAGCCCGGCGAATCGTCCTTCATCAGTCGTAGCCCGCGGATCCATTTGGCGCTTTTCCAGAAGTACAGGTGCGGCACGAGCAGCCGCGCCGGCCCGCCGTGCTCGCTCTCCAGCGGTTGCCCGTCGAATGCGAAGGCGATCCACGCCTTGCCTCCGGTGAGGTCGTCGAGCGGGAGATTGGTGGTGTACCCGCCATCGCAGAACGCCATCACGTAGTCGGCCGCCGTCTCAACCCCTTCGAGCAGCGTGTCGATCGACACCCCTTGCCACGTCGTGTCGAACTTGGACCACTTGGTGACGCAATGGATGTCGCGGGTCACCGTCTCGCTCGGGAGTGCGCGGAGCTCATCCCAGGTCCAGTGCTTCACCTCATCGACCTCGCCGTCGATCGAGAACGTCCAGTTCGTGAGCGGCGTATGCGGCGTTGGACCGGCCGAGAGCACCGGGAAGTCGTGCACCACGTACTGACCCGGTGGGAGGCGCGCGTCACGCGCTTGATCGCGGGGCCGGCCTTTGAATGCCCGGCTGACAAAGCTCACGACGCCTGCTCCACGGGGTCAATTGTGCGGAGCATTTGATCGTGCCGCAAGTTCCCTCTGGCGCTCGCGGCACGACGGCACTCCGGGAGCCGGGATGTTTAGCGGAGTCCCGATGGGGTATGGTCATGGCATCGCCTCGAATCTCGAGGGGTATCGCTCGTGGTCGTCATTCCTTCTCGAACGGACGCGCTGCGTCTGTTTTTCGTAACGAGAAGGAATTGGAGAGACCAGAGTGACTGGTACCGTAAAGAAGATCGTCGCCGAACGCGGCTTCGGTTTCATCACCGCCGAGGATGGACAGGAATATTTCTTCCATCGCAGTGGACTCGACAGTTCGCTGACCTTCGAAAATCTCGCGGGCGATGAGCGCGTGAGCTTCGAGATCGAGCGGAGCGACAAGGGCCCGCGCGCCCGCCAGGTCCGCGCGGCCTAATCGCTGCGTGAGGCATCCGGTCATCGCCGCTTCGGTGGCGATGACCGGAACTTCGTTTCGCCGTATACAGTGCGCATATGGCAGACCAACGTCCCGGGTCGTCGGAACCGTCATCCGACCCGGCTGATTCATCTGATTCCCCGGATGAGGAATCGCCCCCTGCCGACGACAGCTACCTGCTCGGTGCGACAGGTGTTGAAGAGCAGGTCCTCGCGGAACTGGCTCGCGCCGAGGCGAGCATCAATGATCCCGAGGAGAACGACGACGATAGTGACGGTGCTGTCGTCTGACTCCCACTGAGCGAAAGCCACAGGCGCCGAAGCCGGCGCACCGGATCATCCCGGTCCCGATTCGGAGAGTCCTGACGGGGTTGATCGGCCTCGCCGGGATAGCGGCGGTGGTGATCTTCCTCAACCCTGGCAAAGTCGGACACGCGCTGGCGCACTTTCAGCTGGGGTTGATCGTTCCAATCCTGCTGCTCTCGCTGCTCGTCTACCTCCTCCAGGGGATTCGCTGGCACTTTCTGCTCATCGCCGTCGGCAGCAAGCTCCGGCTCCGCGACACGATCCTGATCAACCTGGCAGGCCAGACGATCACGGCAATCGTTCCACTGGGCGATCTCACCCGCGCGGCTTTCGTGAGCACCGCGGACGGCATCGATTTCGGCACCGTCGCAGCCACCGTCACCGTGCAGGAACTGTCCTACACACTCTGGCTCATCCTTGCGGCGTTGCCCGCGATTCTCGCGCTGGGATATGGACTTGCGGCGGTGATTCCGGTGGCGGTCGGGATGGCGCTCATCGTGGTCGCGCTCACCGTGTCACCCGTGTTCCGCAGGTTCCACGACCTGATCGCGCACATCCCCTTTCTCAATAAGTTGCTGCCTGCGATCGACGAGCTGCAGCAGGAGACGTCCACGCTGCTGCACCGGCCGGACGCGCTCGCTCTTTCGGTCCTCGACGCGGCGCGAGTCGTGGTCGCCGTGACCACGTTCTGGCTGGTGGTCCAGGGTCTCGCGCCGGGAAGAATCGGTTGGTGGCAGGCGGCGTTCGTGCTTGCGCTCGCCACCCTCGGCGGCGCGATCAGCCTGATCCCGGGTGGCGTGGGCGCCAACGAAGCGAGCGTCGCCGCGCTCCTGATCTTCCTCGGCGTCGACACCGGCAGCGCCGGGGCGGCCGCGATCATCCAGCGGGGGCTCCTGACCGGCCTCTCCGTGATCCTCGGCTTCACGGCGTACGCCCTCATCAACAAGCGCCTGCACCTCGGCGGCATCTTCCAACTGTTCTCGCGGCGGCCCGCCACCGTTCAAGCGATACAACCCGCGCCCGTCCACACTTGAGCAATCGTGGACGTCACGCCAATCGCGAAGATCCTCCCTCGGAGTCCCACCGAGGGCGTCATCGCGCGTCCGGCCCTCGAGCAACTGGCGGCGACGGCACGGAATCGGCGCCTCACCGTGGTGGTGGCTGAGGCCGGATTCGGTAAGTCCACGATGCTGGCGTCGTGGTGGGAGCAGGCACCCTGCGCCTGGTACACGGCCGACCAGCACGACATCGATTTGCCAACGCTTGGGCGGCAACTCGGCGACGCGCTCCGGCTGCGCGTGCCGGATATCCCGAGCGACATGAGCTGGCTTGCGGAGGGCACGGGTGGTCCCGAGCTGGAGCAGTTTCTCCGCGCTGATGCGCTCGCGGCGCAGCTGGCGGAGATGCTGCACGAGCAGCTCACCACCGATCTCATGCTCGTGATCGACGACGCTCACGAGCTCGCTCCGTCGAGCCCGTCGGCGCGGCTCGTCGAAGCACTCTGCCGCCACGCTCCGCCGCGGCTCCACGTGGTCATCTCCGGCCGGCGGCAGCCACCCTTTCAGATCGAACGGCTCCGCGGCCAGGGGCAGCTGCTCGAGATCGATGGCGGGCAGCTCGCCTTCGGTGTGGATGAGGTCGGCGAGCTGATCGAACAGCAACTCGGTCGCGGCGACGCGGACATCGCCGCGGCGATTCATCGAATCGCAGGGGGATGGCCGGCCGCGGTGACGCTGGCGATCGAGGCGCTGAAGGCGTCGCCGCCCGACGGGTGGCGCATCGTGTTCGCGGGGCTCGACAAGCCGGATGCCCCGCTGTATTCGTACCTCGCCGAAGAGGTGTTCGCGCGCCAGCCCGACACTGTGCGAGACCTGGTCAGTAAGCTCGCGGTCTTCGACCGGTTCACCCCCGAGTTGTGCGAAGCGGTCGGCCTTGCCGGCTCGCGCGCAACGCTCGGAGAGCTGACGCGGCAAGGCCTTTTCGTCGAGAAGGAACCGGACGGTTCCCTGGCGCTGCGCCCGCTGATCCGCGAGTACGCGCTCGAATCGCTCCCTGCCCCTGAATCGGTCGCGCGACATCTTCGCGTGACCGCGGCCGCGTGGCTCGCGAGCAGTGGTGCCACTGCGGAGGCCTTGCAGGTGTTGCTGTCGGCGGGCACCACAGACCACCTCGCGAAGCTGCTCGACGCGCAAGGCACGACATTGCTTGCGGCCGGGCAGGTCGCAACCGTGCTGCGCGCATGCCGCGCAATCCCTTCGTCATTGCGCACCGCCGGTATCGAGCAACTCGAGGGTGAAGCGGAGCAGATCCAGGGCGACTGGGGCGAGGCGATGCAGTGCTTTCAGCGTGCAGCCGCCGGCCGTCAGTCACTGCCCGCCGCGCTGGCATGGCGGATCGGGTTGATCCACTACTTGCGCGGCGAGCACGAGGCGGCGCTCGCGACGTACGAGCGCGGCGTCGGCGACAAGGAAGCACCGCCCGTGGAGATGGCGCTGCTGCTCGCATGGATGTCGACGGCGCACTGGATCCGCGGCGATGTCGAACCATGTCGCGCGCTTGCGAGCCGAGCGCTTGCGGCGGCGACCGCCTGCGGAGATCGCCGCGCGCTCGCCGCAGCGCACACGGTGATGGCGATGCTCGCCGCGCTCGACGGCGACCGCCGCGGCAATGACGCGCATTACCTGCTGGCGTTGCGTGCGGCCGAGGAGGCGGCGGACGTCCTCCAGGTGGTGCGTATCCGCACCAATCGGGGCTCGCATTTCATGGAGGAGGGTTCCTACGCCGAGGCGTTGCAGGAGCTCGATGTCGCCGTGCGCCTTGCCGAGCTCACGTCGTTCGCGAGCTTCCTGGCGCTCAGCCTGAGCAACCGCGGCGAGACCAAATTGCGCATGGGGCGCCTCGATGATGCACTCGCCGACCTCGAAGCATCGCGCCTGCGCTACCGGCAGATCGACTCGGACATGGTGTCGTATCCCCTCTCCTTGATCGGGGAGATTTACAGCGAGCGTGGGAACCTCGAGCAGGCGCGAGTGATCCTCGAGGATGCCGTTGCGATTGCCGAGGAGTCGGGCGACGTACAAGGAGTGGTGCCGGCGCTCGCATCACTCGCAACCGTGATTGCCCGCGAGGATCCCGAGCGTGCACGCTCGCTTGCGGAGCGCGCGGTGGCGTATGGGACCGGGATGTCGTACGTGCTCGCTCTGCTCGCTCAGGGATGGGTCGCAGCAGCAAGCGGCGACACCGCACGCGCACGCGACATCGCCATGCAGGCCGAGGCTGCGGCGCGCGCCCGCCATGACAGAGCAGGGCTCGCCGACGCGACTGCATTGCTTGCCATGACTGCCGGCGATGACCGCGTGGCGAGCCGGCGTCTCGCGGAGGCCGGCGCGATGTGGCGCGAGATCGGTAACCCGCTCGGCGAGGCGAAGGTCGACCTGGTGCTCGCGTCAATCGATCGCGGCGCTGGATCCGCGGCGTTGCGTCGCAAAGCTGAGCGGCAGCTCGAAGCGCTTGGCGTGCGCGCTCACGAGAGCGGGACGGTGGCGGCAGGACTGCTCGCATTCCTGAGCCCGCACGCCGGCGTCGCCGTGCGCATCCAGTCGCTCGGGGGATTCTCGGTGCTCCGCGACGGGGAACTGGTCCGCGTCTCCGAGTGGCAGTCGAAACGCGCGAGAGAATTGCTCAAGCTCCTCATCGCGCGCCGTGGCCGTCCGGCCACGCGAGCCTTTCTCATGGAAACGCTCTGGCCCGGTGAGGATCCCGAGCGCGTGGCGAACCGCCTGTCGGTGGCGCTCACCACCGTCCGCGGTGTCCTTGACCCGCAGCACCGCTTTCCAGCCGAGCACTTCGTGCTGTCCGACAAGGACTCGGTGGCGCTCAACCTCGATGCGCTCGACATCGACATGGAACGCTTCCTCGCGACCACATCCGATGGGCTCGACGTCCTTCGGCGCGGCGACGTGCCCGGCGCGCTCGCCATGCTCAGCACCGCAACCGCCGCGTACACCGGGGACTTCCTCGAGGAAAACCCGTACGACGACTGGGCGGTCTCCGTGCGTGAGGAGGCGCGAGCGGCGTATGTGTCGGCGCTACGGCTGATGGCCCGGCACGCGCCCGACGCAGACACCGCCATCGCGAACCTGCTGCGCATCCTCGAGACCGATCGTTACGACGAGGAAGCCCACCTCGGGCTCGTGCGCACGCTCGCGGACGCCAGGCGTCACGGCGAGGCACACCGCCACTACCTCAACTACCGCCGGGCGATGGACGAGCTCGAAGTGGAGCCGTCGCCCTTTCCCGGCAGCCGGCGCGCGGAGAAGGCGGACGCGGGCAGGACGCCGACCACCTTCAGCCAACCTTAAGGCAGCCCAAAAGCTCCTCCGTAGGATCTGCGGCATGGAGACATTCATGGTTCGGGTCTGGACACCCGTGGGCGACGGCTGGTCGCCCGGCGTGCGCGGCACGGCGACCCACCTGGCTTCGGGCCGGCAGGTCACGTTCACCGAGGCAGCCGGGCTGATCGAGTTCATCACCCCCGGTGCATCGCCCGAGGAGCCAGCGGAAGCGACGCCGCCGCAGGACACGGGTAAAAGTCATGTGCGTCGATAACTCGAACGGCGTCAATAGGGAGAGCAGAGGATGAAACGCGTACTCACATTGGGCATCACCGTCGCGACAGCGAGCCTGCTCGCGGCGTGCGGCGCCGCGGGGTCGGACACGTCACCGACTCCTGCGTCATCGTCGAACGCCGCGACACCAACCGCGACACCGATCGCGACGGCGCCACCGACTGCCGCGCCAACACCGAGCCAGTCCGCAGTGCCGACCTCGTACGACCCGTGCCAGCTGGTCACCGCATCCGAGGCGTCGAGCCTTGCCGGAGTGACCTACACGGTGGGCAAGGAAGAGACCAACTCCGGGGGTGGCAGGGACTGCGTCTATGGCGCTGAAACACTCAACGTCTTTACCGTCCTCGTCGGCGTTGCTTCCGACACTACAACTGCGCAGGCGGACTGGGCCGCGGAGGAGGCCCAGGCAAAGTCGCAGCTCGAGTCGGCCGCGAAGGGCGCCGGTATCGACATATCAATCAGCGACATCTCCTTGTCAGGCGCCGATATGGCTGCTGTGGCAACCGGGAGCGGGAGCATCTCGGGCGTGAAGCTCGCCGCGTCCGTCATCTATCTCCTCAAGGGAACTGTCTTCGTCTCCTTCTCTGACCTCGTGCTCGGCAAGGCGCCGCCAAGCGAGTCGGACATGGAGAACGAGGCGAACACCGTCCTCGGGCGCATCTGAGGCCGGCGGTCACTCAATAACGTCGAGGGAGGTCGCAGGGGTCGGTTCGGTAACCGGCCCCTGCGCGTTTCATGCCGAGGGCGTCCTCTCGGAAGTCGCTTTTGCGGCTTTCTGTGCCGCGGTATTAGACTGCGGCCCGATCCAGCAACGAATGGAGGGGCCTCGATGGGAACGGCGATCCTGCTGATCGGAACGCGGAAGGGTCTGATGCTCGCGCGGAGCAGTGACGACCGCCGCACCTGGACGACGGACGACTTTCAGTTCCGCAACCAGGAGGTCTACTCCGTGGCGATCGACACCCGCCAGGACCCACCGCGCATTTTCGCGGGCGTCGGGACCGGGCACTGGGGCCCCTTGCTCACGTATTCCGATGATCTCGGATCCACATGGACCGAGCCGGCAGAGCCGCCGATCGGGTTCCCACAGGGAAGCGACGCGTCGGTCGAGCGCGTCTGGCAGATCCAGCCCGCAACCGCGCAGCAGCCGGACGTCGTCTACGCCGGTGTCGAGCCGCATGCCCTTTTCAAATCGGAGGACCGCGGCGAGAGCTTCTCCCTGGTCGAGGGCCTCTGGAATCATCCTGACCGGCCCAGTTGGGTGCCCGGTGGTGGGGGTGCATGCCTGCATACCGTCGTCCTCCATCCAACGGATCCCAACGATCTGATGGTCGTGATGTCGGCGGCCGGTGTCTACAAGACCCGCGACGGCGGGGCCACCTGGGATCCGGCAAACCGTGGCATCCAGGTCGCGCACGTCCCGGAGGAGCAGCGCTTCCCCGCGTTTGGACAGTGCGTCCACAAGGTCGCCTTCCACCACGCCCACCCTGATCGTCTCTTCGCGCAGAACCACTTTGGCGTCTACCGGAGTGAGGATCGAGGTGACTCGTGGACACCCATCGAGTCCGGCCTGCCGAGCACCTTCGGATTCGCGCTTGTCGCCCATCCACACCGGCCCGAAACGCTGTACTCCATTCCCCTCGAGGCCGACGAGGAGCGATTCCCACCGCAGGCAAAGCTCCGGGTCTATCGAACGGAGAACGCCGGGACCAGCTGGGAGGCGCTTTCAGACGGCCTCCCGAAGGATCCGTACTACGCATCGATCCTTCGCGACGCCATGGTCGCCGACTCCGGTGATCCGGCAGGGATCTACTTCGGGACACGGCTCGGGGAGGTATTTGCAAGCCGCGACGACGGGGAGCATTGGTCGATGATCGCCAGCCATCTCCCGGATGTGCTCTCGCTGCGGGTTGCCGAGATCGCGTGAGCTCACGCCTGCTGCTGCCCGCCGCGCTGCGTCACTACGCCGGCGAGCAGCCTGAAGTTGCCATGTCCGGCGACACGCTCGGCGCGGCGCTCGACGATCTCGCCGAACGGCTCCCGCAACTGGAACGTCGTCTTCGGGACGAACAGGGACGGCTGCGACCACACGTGCTCCTGTTCGTCGACGGCGAGAGCGTGAGAAGCGGCGCACCAATGGAAACGCCGGTCCGTGACGGCGCCGAGGTGTTCGTCGCGCCTGCTGTGTCGGGTGGTCTCGGGGGCTGATTCAGCCCGGTTGCGACGCGGCTTCCGGTTGCATCCAGCGATGCGCCCACAAAGCAAGCGCGTTGAGCGATCCCTGCAGGTCGGCCCCGGCCTCGGTCAATGCGTACTCGACCCCGACCGGAGGGCCCGGCAGGACCTTGCGTGACACGAGGCCCGCTACCTCGAGCTCGCGCAGGCGGTCCGCGCAGAGCCGTTCCGACATTCCGGGGACCGCGCTCACGAGCACGTGAAAGCGCACCGGACCGCGGAACAGGATGCTCACGATTGCCCCGGTCCAGCGCTTGCCGATCAACTCGATCGCCTGGTGGTAGACGGCGCAGACGCGGGTGGGATCGTGCGCGGATTCCGATGCGTGGGGGGCTGTGGACTCGGACGCGACTGCCATACCCACATCATAGCTCTGCTCCGTACCTTTGACATTGTTGCTTATTTTATGTAAGCTACTTGTAATGCTTCAGCTTGGCCCGTACCGGAGAACCCCCTCATGACTGCTTTGAACACTGGATTACTCGTTCTGCGCCTCGTCGTGGGAATTGGACTGGCCGCGCACGGCTCTCAGAAGCTCTTCGGCTGGTGGGGCGGCCCCGGTGTTCGCGGCCTCCACGGACACCTCACCAAGATGCGCTTCCGGCCTGCGCCGCTCTGGGTCGCCGGAGCGATCGGCACCGAGATCGGCGGCGGCCTGCTGCTCGCGCTCGGGTTCCTCAGCCCGCTCGGACCGATCGGCGTCGGAGCGGCGATGCTCATGGCCATTGCTGCCTTCCACTGGGGGAAGGGGTTCTTCGGTCAAGGCGGTGGTTTCGAGGTGCCGTTCCTCTATCTCGTCGCCGGCGCCACGCTCGGGTTGACCGGCCCCGGTTCGTACTCGCTCGACTCCCTCTTCAAGATCGCGCTCCCGGAGCCCGTGACTGGCATCGTCTTCGCCGGCATTGCGGTGCTTGGTGTGGCGGTCGGTTTGGCGAGTCGCCGGCCTGCTCCGGCGGTCGTTTCCTCTTCGACTGAAGCGGCTGCCTGATTCACGCGGCCACCAGCCGCCTGGTCTGGCTCCGGGCTCGAGCTCAACCGCCCATGACG
This sequence comes from Candidatus Dormibacteria bacterium, assembly GCA_050010655.1. Taxonomy (GTDB): domain Bacteria; phylum Chloroflexota; class Dormibacteria; order Aeolococcales; family Aeolococcaceae; genus Palsa-851. The sequence continues at coordinate 5,940 of JBEKKP010000057.1, read as the reverse complement.
ACGGACCGCTCGTCGTCGGGCTGATCGAGCACCCGCAACAGAATGCTGTCGAGGCTGGCAAGCTCGGCCGGCGACAGCGCCCCAAACGACTCCTGGAGCACTCGCTCGACGATCGCGTCGCCCTCTTGGCGAAGCGATCGGCCTTTGTCGGTCAGCCGGTGGCGAACGGCCCGCCCCGGGCCCGGGACGCGTTCGATCAGGCCACGCTGGATCATGCGACCGGCGAGCGTTCCGAACGACTGATCACTCTGAAAGGTCAGGAGCGCCAGATCGTGAAGCGACGCACCGGGGTTCTCGTCGAGATGGCGGAGCGCGTCCCACTGCACCAGGCTGACCCCAAGCGGCGCAAGGTGTGCGTCGAGCGCCCGATGGTGGCGCATCTGCAGCCGCTTCACCGATAGACCGATGGCGGGGAGGGGTCTCGTCACCCCACGATTCTAGCTCTTCGTATCAGCTTGCTTATATCAACATGTTGTGATAGGGTGGCGGACAGCGCCGACTGAGCGGCCGTAAGGAGGTCAATCCGATGAGCACAGACACCACGCGAGAACTGACGATCGACACTGAGGGACCCATCCCCGTCACCTTCAACGACACCGGGTCGGGGCACACGTTCCTCCTGCTCCACGGCGGCGCGGGTCCGCAGTCGGTGACCGGGTTCGCGAACCTGCTCGCCACGACCAAGGGCGGCCGGGTGATCACGCCGACCCACCCCGGATTCGGCGGGACGCCGCGGCCAGAGCGGATGAACAGCATCAAGGCGCTGGCGCGTCTCTACGTCGCGCTGCTCGACAGCCTTGACCTCGAGAACGTGACCGTCATCGGCAACTCCATCGGTGGCTGGGTTGCCGCCGAGATCGCGCTGCTCGGCTCCGCGCGGGTGGGCAGCCTGGTCCTCGTCGATGCCGCCGGTATCGAGGTGGAAGGTCACCCGGCTGCCGACTTCTTCTCGCTCAGCCTCGACGAGGTCGCTCAGCTCAGCTACTACGACCCCATCAAATTCAAGATCGATCCCTCGACGATGCCCGAAGCGCTGCGTGCCGCGTTCGCCGGCAATCGGGCCAGCCTGGCCGTCTACGGTGGGCCGTCAATGGGCGACGAGACGCTCAAGGGTCGCCTGGCAAGCGTGACCCTGCCGACACTCGTGCTCTGGGGCGACAGTGACCGGATGTTCGACACCGAGTACGGTCGCGCATATGCCGCCGCGATCCCGGGCGCCGAGTTCACGTTGCTCAGCAAGACCGGTCACGTGCCGCAGATCGAGACGCCGGAGCAGCTCCTGGACCCGATCTCGGACTTCGCCACTGCGCATGCTCAGCTCACTCGGTGAGCTGAGCTCCGGCGCTCGGGTCAGCTTGTGACCCGGTAGTGCAGATACGCCATGCCGCTCGCGAACCGCAGCTCATCGATGAGCTCGAGGCCAACACGAACGTCGTCAGGGAGCGCCCGGGTCCCTCCACCGACGATGACGGGCGCGAGGATGAGATGGACCTCATCGACGAGGCCGGCTCGAAACGCCTCCGCGGCGAGATGCGGGCCGCCGACGGTGAGATCTCGGGTCGCGGTGGTCTTCAGGCGCCGGACGGCTTGTGAGTCGAACGATGTCTCGATCGTCGTCCTGGCGGAGGAGACCTCGGCGAGCGTGGTCGAGTACACGATCTTGTCGGCTGCCAACCAGAGCTTTGTGAAATCCCGGACGACGTCCGGCTGGTCCGGCAGGGTGTCCGCCGTCTCCCAGTAGACCATCACCTCGTACATACGCCGGCCGTAGAGGTACGTGCCGACGGGCTGCTCGAGCTCGTTGACGAAGCCGAACACCTCCTCGTCGGGCTCGGCCCAATCGAAGTTCCCGTCCGTGTCCGCGACGTACCCGTCGAGCGACGCGATGGCGGCGTAGATCAGCCGGGCCACCGTCAGCCTGCTGGGCCCTCGATGGTCACTTCGAAGAGCGGGCTCTGCTCGACCATGACATCGATGTCCTCGCGTCCCCAGTTGCGCGCGACGCGTGCCAGCACCGTGCGGCGCTCTGCCTCGTCGGAGATGATCCGAGCCGTCGCCGCGAGGTCGGCCTTCACCGGGCCTTTCAGATGGAAGGTGAAGTGCGGATCGGCGCCGAGGTTGGCCATGTAGCTGCGTTTGAAGCCCGGCATGCCGCTGATGTAGATGCGGCCATCGATGTTGTGGAAGACGATCTCGATGCGGTGCGGCTCACCGCTCTTGCGGCCAGTGGTGGTGATGTCGATCTGGGTGACGCCGCTGCGGGCAAGCGCATCGAGGACGGATTGATCGAGATTCGCAGTGGTCATGGTGTTCCCCGCCGGCATCCCGGCCGTGTTGACGTGTGCGGTATCAGCGTAGTCGGACCGCTCCAGAACGCGGGTTGTGACATGGTCCCAGCGCCATGGGATTCATCGACGTCAGCGACCTGACCTACTCGATCGGGGGTCACAACCTCTTCCATGACGTGAACTTTCGCGTAGGCGACGGGAGCAAGGTCGCCATCGTCGGGGCCAACGGCACGGGGAAGACAACGCTCCTCCGGCTCATCGCCGGTGACATCACGGCAGAGACCGGGACGATCAGCAGAAGTGGCGGGGTTGGTGTCATGCGCCAGTTCATCGGCAGCGCAGGCGGGACCGACACGGTGCGCGACTTCCTGCTCGGGCTGGCCCCGCATGCGATTCGGGTTGCAGGTGAGGCGCTGATCGCTGCGGAGCAGGTGCTCGCCGAGGACCCGGACGACGAGAAGGCCGCGATCGCGTATGCGCAGGCTGTGGCTGACTGGGCGTCGGCCGGCGGCTATGAGGCCGAGGTCGCGTGGAACGTGTGCTGCGAAAGCAGCATCGACGCATCGTTCGAGGACGTGCGCGATCGCCTCGTCACCACGCTGAGCGGCGGCGAGCAGAAGCGTCTCGCACTCGAAGTGCTGCTGCGCGGTGACGAGGAGGTGCTCCTCCTCGACGAGCCGGACAACTACCTCGACGTCACCGGGAAACGACAACTCGAGAAGTCGTTGCGCGGCACGGCGAAGACGGTGCTGTACGTCAGCCATGACCGACAGGTGCTTGCCGAGACCGCGACGAAGATCGTGACCCTCGAAGGGCACGGAGTGTGGGTGCACGGTGGCGGGTTCGCGGACTACGCGGAAGCGCGAGCAGCTCGCCTCGGCAGGCTCGATGAGTTGCACAAGCGCTGGGAAGAGGAGCACGAGCACCTGAAGGACCTCGTGCGCCGGATGCGCATCCAGGCGACCATGAGCGACGCGATGGCAAGCCGTTTGCAGGCTGCGGTCACGAGGCTTCGGAAATTCGAGGAGGCGGGACCGCCTGCCGAGCGGCCGCGCCGCCAGGACGTGCGAATCCGCCTGCGCGGTGGCCGTACGGGGATGCGTGTCCTCACCTGCCACAAGCTCGCGATCCCTGGGCTGGTCTTGCCATTCGACCTCGAGGTGTCGTTTGGTGAGCGCATCGCGCTGCTCGGCAACAACGGCACCGGCAAGAGCCATCTCCTCCGCCTGTTCGCGGGCGAGGACATCACACACGAGGGACGGTTCCTGCTCGGCGCGCGGGTCAATCCAGGTCACTTCAAGCAGACGCATGAGCATCCCGAACTGCGCGGCCGCACGCTTGTCGAATCGCTGCGCCAGAACGGGCTCGAGGACAAGGCTGCCGCGATGCGCGCGCTTGCTCGATACGAACTGGTCGACCACGCCGACCAGGACTTCGCGACTCTCAGCGGTGGTCAGCAGGCGCGGCTGCTCATCCTCATGCTCGAGATCGGCGGCGCAACGCTGCTGCTGCTCGACGAGCCCACCGACAATCTCGACGTGCACTCGGCCGACGCGCTCGAGCGCGGACTCGATGACTTCGAGGGAACGGTGATCGCCGTGACGCATGACCGCTGGTTTGCCCGGCGATTCAACCGCTTCCTCGTCCTGTCAGAGGACGGGGTCCTCACCGATCAGACATCGCCGGTCTGGGATTAGTTCTGCGTGTCACGCCACGCGATCCAGTCACGCAGTTCGCTGAGGTCGTAGTCCGGACCGCCGCTGCCAATGACGAACAGGGTGATGCCGAGTGCGCGGAGCGCATCGCCGCGCCCGTGCGGTGTTCCGTCGACAAAGGTGGAGCGCTCGATGTCGTCCGGGTTTCGCTCGAGTTCGGCGCAGTACCGCTCGAGAATCGCCGTCTTATGGGCGAGCTCTTCTCCCTCGCTGAAGGTGTGCCAGATGTCGGCGTGGCGGGCGACGAGTCGCAGCGTCTTCTGCTCGCCGCCCCCGCCGATCAGCATTGGAATCCTCCGCATGGGCGGCGGATTGAGCACCGCGAATCGGCGCACAATCCGCTCCAACGAGTCCGCGAGAGCGTTCAGGCGCGATCCCACCGTGCCGAACTCGTAGCCATATTCCAGGTATTCGCGCTCCTTGAATCCGGCGCCGATGCCGAGAATCAGGCGGCCTTTGCTGATGTGATCGACGGTCCGCGCCATGTCCGCAAGCAGATCCGGGTTGCGATAGCTGTTGCAGGTGACCAGCGCACCGATCTCGACACGCGACGTCGACTCCGCCCACGCGCCAAGCATCGTCCAGCATTCGAAATGCTTCCCCTCGCGCTCCTTGCCGAGCGGGAAGAAATGATCCCAGTTGAAGAGAATGTCGACGCCAAGATCCTCTGCCTCGGCGGCGGCGCGACGTATTGCCGAGTAGTCGCCATCCTGCGGACGAATTTGCAGCCCGATGCGCACGCGTCGATCGCGGTTGATACTCATGCCGGGCAGTTTAAGCAGTGTCGTGAATGTCACCGCAACTGCAAAACGAACCTGGCTAACCTGCGATAATAAGTTGCGCTTCGAACGTCATCGACGTCGCGTCGACTTGCTCTGTTCGCGGCTCTACCGCAGGTCGCCAGGTACGCGCGTGGTCAGCGTTATGCGGGTACTCGTGCCTCGAACATCTGCGCAACCCGGATGTGATTCCCGAACGGATCGCGCAGGCCGAAGTCGATGCCGTAGGGCTGTTCCGTCGGCTCTTGCGTGAACTCAACACCCTTGCCGCGGAACTCCTCGTAGGTTGCATGGCAATCGGCGGTCGTGAAGAAGAGGTGCCCGCCGGCCCGGCCCTTGGTCAAGAGGGCGCGGACTTCGTCTGCGGTTGCAGGGTCCATCGCGGGCGGACCCGGCTTCTCCAGGAAGATCTGGCGACCGCCATCGCCGGGCAGCGTCACGGTGAGGAAGCGCATGAAGCCGAGATCCTGGTCGACGAGGATCTCGAGGCCAAGCTTGCCGACGTAGAAGTCGAGCGCCTGGTCCTGATCGAGTACATAGATTTGCGAGATTCGGAGACTGCTGAGCATCGTGTTGTTTCCCTTTGATTGGTCGGCGTAAGGAGTGGTCTGTACGCTACGCGCTCGCCGCGTGGCCGTCTTCTCCAAAACTGCTCGGTCTGGTCCATGCCATTGCCACGCAGGTTGGTACCGCGGTGACCAAACCTCGGCGCCGGTAATCTGATGGTGACTCACCGACGATGTTGTGGAACGTCTTGCTGAACGTGCCGAGGCTCGCGAATCCAACGTCGTAGCAGATGTCGGTGATGCTGCGATCGGTGCAACGGAGCAGGAAGAGCGCTCGCTCGACGCGTCGGCGTTGCAGATAGCGGTGTGGCGTCTCGCCAAACGCCGCACTGAACGCACGGATGAAATGCGCCTCGGACACGCACGCAACACGCGCGAGCGATGCAATGTTCAAGGGCTGCCCGTAGGTGAGATCCATCGCGTCGCGTGCGCGCAGTAGACGCCGGTTCGACTCCTCGACCGCTCTCGTCATCGAGCGCCCGAAGGCTTCTCCGGAAGCGATCGCGCGTACGCGACGCTCTCATCAACCCAGCGTTGCAGTTGCTTCTTCGTCCCGACGCCACCGGCATCCACGCGGAGCCACCCCGGCATC
>JBEKKP010000056.1:0-16720 GCA_050010655.1 Candidatus Dormibacteria bacterium | reverse complement strand
GATGCGGGACCTTGCGGCCCACCTGAAAACGCTCTCCGCAAGCGGCTGATCGCTGCGATCGCCATGACTGGATCGGTCGGTGTGGTCGCAGAGGCGCTCCCCCGAGAGCGCCTTCGGCGCGTCGGACTTCATCAATGCGACGGACGGTTGGATACTCATGACACCGGCGGACACCTCGGATCACGACTCGTCGCTCTGGGTGACGGACAACGCGGGGCAGACGTGGACTGACCTCGGACTCAACACGGAGCTCGGAGGCCTCAATCTCGACTTCCTGACGCCGCAGATCGGCTCTGGGCATACGCGAGCGAGATCCAGCAGCCGCCTTCTAGACCCCAGCTGCTCCAGACGACGGACGGTGGCCGGACCTGGGCGGCGCTCGCGCCCACAATTGTTCAGCCCTGAGCGATACAGGCAACCTCGGCAGGACCCTCATCGCCTGCGGGGCGTTATCACATCAGTCATGCGACAGCGATTGAATGCATTCCCAAGCGCGGAGTGCGGCCGGGTGCACTGGGGGTTAGGCGTTCTGGCGATCGCGCTGATCACGCTCGTGGCTTCTTGTACAACGATTCCGCCCGCGCGATCGGAATCCCCCACTCCAACTCCCTCCCCGTTTGCTCCTCCACCGGAGCCAACTGCCGTGCCACTCGTCTCCCCGCTTCAGCAACCAACACCGTCTCCGTCGCCTGCGATCGTGACGGCCGGCGAGGCGGCGTGCTCCAACTCGCAGTTGCAACTCGCTGACTCGCTCGGGCTCGGCGGAGCCGCAGCGGGCAGCTTCGTCGTCGCGATCGGTATCTGGAACCTCGGGAGCCGGCCATGCACACTGCGCGGCTGGGCGACTGTGCAGTTGCTCAACGCGACCGGTGGCCTCGTGCCCACGCACTGGGTGGAGACCACGTCGGACTTCTCGGGAAGTGTTGTCCTCAGGACGGTCAGTCTCCTGCCCTGCGCCGGCACGGGCGGGTGCACCCCCAACTCGACGCCCGGGGCGTATGTCGGCGTCTCAGGCGACGGGATCTTCCAGCCGTGCGTGACGGCTGCAGGCATCCGCGTCGTGATGCCCCGGTCATCGAAGCCCACCGCCGTCAATCTGCGCGTCGATGGCTCTCCAGACGGTGCAATCTACTGTTCCGACGGTGGGATATGGCTTCTCCCGATCCTGTCCCCTTTCGCGACATTCGGGCCCCAGCAGAACACGCCTCCGCTCCCCTAGCCGTTCGCGTCTGCCGAGTCCTCGCGCCACGTCTTCCAGAGTTCGGCGTATGCGCCACCTGCTCGGAGCAAGTCAGCGTGCGTTCCATATTCGCTGATGCGCCCATCCTCAACCACCACAACGATTTCGGCGTCGTGCGCTGCATGGAGGCGATGCGAAATGGCGATCACCGTTCGGCCCTCGAGGAGCACCGCAACCGAGCGCTCGAGATGACGGGCTGCGCGTGAGTCGAGCAACGACGTTGCCTCGTCGAGCACCAGGGTGTGCGGATCGGCGAGGAGCAGCCGGGCGATCGCGATCTGTTGCGCGAAGCCTGGGCTGATCGACGTGCCCCCCGATCCGATGATCGTATCGAGGCCGTCGGGGAGCGCACGCACCGCAGGCCCAGCGTCGACGGTTTCGAGCACTGCCATGAGCGCTTCGTCGCTCGCCTCGGGTCGCGCGAGTCGGAGGTTGTCGCGCAACGAGCATGCGAAGAGATGATGTTCCTGCGTGACGAGTGCGACCTCGCGACGCAGGCGGTCGGGTGGCATGAGATGGGGCGGAACGCCACCGACCTCCACAGCTCCGGTTCGTGGCGCATGCACGCCGGCGAGGAGCAGCGCGAGTGTGCTCTTTCCCGCTCCACTGGGACCGACAACAGCGAGACGCGCGCCGACATCGGGCGTGAGGTCGATGCCGTGCAGCACGTCGGAGCCCTCCTTGTACGCGAAGTGGACGTCGTCGGCGACGAGTCGTTGGCCAGCGGGCACCTCCTCCGTCGTCTCGGCAGGCGGCACCTCGGAGACTCCGACGACCCGTGACAGCGACGCGGACGCGAGTTGCACCTCGTCCTGCCACGCGAGCAGCGTGTCAACCGGCGACACCAATTGCTGCGTATACAACGCAGCCGCAGCGACGGCGCCGATCGTGAGGTGCCCGTTCATCACGAGGAAGCCGCCAAAGAGCAGGCACAACACCAGCGGCACGACATAGGCGACTTCGCAGCTCCCGAAGAACGTGGTGCGCATGCGCAGCGTCCGGCGTTCCCACGCGATCCATTCGCGAATGTCGTCGTCGGTCTGCTTGATGCGGCGCGGACCGAGGCGGAGCGCCTCGATCGTGCGCGCTGCGTTGACCGTCTCCTGCAGATCCGCGTTGACGATGGCTTCAGCCGCCATCTGCACCCGATATGCGGGTCCTGCCCGATGGAGATAGCGACGCGTCGAGAACACGAGCAGTGGGATCACCGGCACCACCACCAGACCGAGGATGGGAGCTGTGAACACCAACGCCGCGATCGCGAGAACGCACGTCACAGCCGCGACGAGCAACTCTGGAAGACCGCGCCGCACCGCTTGCGACATGTCGTCGACGTCGGTGGACGCCCGCGTCATCAAGTCACCCGTTCCTGCTCGTTCCACGATGCCGATCGGCAGCGCGAGGATGGTGGTGATGAAGCGCTCACGCAGCCGCGCGAGCACGTATTCGCCGGTCAGCGCGCCGCATGCGCGCGCGCCCGCCGTGAAAAGCGTCTGCACCACGAGGGCTGCCGCGAAGAGCAACGCAGTCCTATCGATGGTTGTGTTGGTGAGCGCGCCAGATGTGTTGATGATCCGTTCAAGCAATTGCGGCCCGACCAGTCCCGCGGCGCTGGCAGCCATCTGCAAGGCAATCGCGGCGGCAATGAGGCCGCGGCGCTCGGCAAGGCTCGACCGCAGGCTGCGCCATGCGGCGCGCCCACTCGCAACCGGAAGGATGGATCCGGCGTCGCGGCTCATTCGTTTCCTCGGGTGACCACGACGCGATATCGAGGGTCAGTCGCCAGAAGGTGCGCGTGCGTGCCACTTATGACGTTCCCGTCCTCGAGGAACACCACGCGATCTGCGCGGCTGAGGAGCAGAGGACTCGTCGTGAAGATGACCGTCGTGCGGCCCTTTCGCAGCGAGGCAAGGCGGTCGCCGATCACTGCTTCGGTGTGCGCGTCCACCGCGCTCGTGGGCTCATCGAGAATGAGGACATCCGGATCCGCTCGCAACGCCGCGGCAAGTGCGACGCGCTGGCGCTGACCACCCGACAGTGACCTTCCGCGTTCCGAGACCATGGAATCGAGGCCGTCGTCGAGCCCACCCACGATGTCCGAACCGCTTGCCGCCGCGAGCGCCTCGTCGATGGTTGGGCGCGGGTCATCGTCACGCGGACGCGCGCTCGGCGCGTCCACGGCGTCGCGAAGCGTGCCGACCAGCAATTGCGGATCGCGATCCACAACAAGGATCCGCCTGCGCACTTCCGCGATCGAGACCTCGTCGAGGGGTACCTCACCGAGTGTCACGCGGCTCGAGCCGGAGGAGTCGGTCAGACGCCCGAGCCGTGCCGCCGCGGCACTGGCGATATCCGGGTCAGCGACAACGACCGCGGTCATGAGCCCGTGCTGAACGTGCAGGCCCGACTCCTCGTCAACGAGATCACCATCGTCGCGCGGTGAAACCGGCGCATCCGGGACGCTCAGATCCACCTCGAGGCGCAACACCGTGATCACACGACCCGCCGCGACCGTCGCCGCGGACCAGACGGTCGCCGCCTGGATGAGCGTCTGGATCGGGAGCGCCAGAAACGCGGCGTACGCGTAGTCGGCGACGAGCTCCCCGGGTGGAATCGAGCCGCTGCGAACCAGCTGCGCACCGAGAAACGTGATGGTCACGAGGATCGCGCCCGGAAGCAGGACCTGGAGTGCATCGAGGATCGACTGGAGCAACGCCGTGCGGACTGTGGCGTGCCGCACTGCCTGCGATGTCACCGTGTACCGCGCGGCGAAGTCACTTTCGCCGCCGAGTCCGCGGAGCACTCGCAATCCCGCCACCGTATCCGCCGCCACAGACGATGCGGCGCCGCGCTGCTGACGCTCCGCACGCTGACGGCGCTCGAGGGGACGCATGACCGGGAGCACGAGCAGTGCAGAGATCGGCACGCCAGCGAGCAGCACGAGGCCGAGCTGCAGAGACGTGCTGAGCAGGATGGCCGCAACGATCACGATCGACACGACGGCCCCGGTACCGCGCGCGGTGAGGTCAAGCAGCCGCCCGATGCGGATGACATCGGTGGTGCCAAGGCTCGCGACTTCGCCGGCGCCCACCTGCCGGGGCAATCCCGCCCCAAGCCGGATCGCCGCGCGAATGATGAGTTGCTGCACGCGCACCATCGCCTCGAGGAAGTTGCTCACCGCCCGGCGGTGCCGGAGCACACCGGCGGCCGCCTGGACGATGCCCAGTCCCAGGACCACCGACGCCCAGAGGATCAGGTCTGGCCCGCTTCGCCGCGTGATGGCATCGACCGCCTGTCCGAGCGCGGCGGGGATCACTCCCTGCGTTCCCATCCAGACTGCGCCGAAGAACGCGCCGCCAATGACCGTTCGACGCTGCCCGCGCGCGATCCAGTAGAGGAACCGGAGCGGCGAGCGAAGATCCGGGTCCCCAGGATTGGCAAGCGGAATTTGCGAAAGCACAGCGGCGGGCAAGTCTAATGGGGATGGGGAAATCGCCCGAAGCCGACGCCGGGTTATTCGCTTCCGAGCGGCGTCCCGAGCGATGCTCGCCAGTCGGGACTGTGCAGGAAGGCGCGAAACGCGGCGGCGGCCGGGCTGAGCAGGCGCTCTCGAGTCCAGGTCACGTGCCACATCCGCTCCACCGGGAACCCGGCGACGCGAAGCGGCCGCAGCAGCCCGACCTGGAGTTCGAGGCGAACCGCGTACGTCGACAGCACCGTCACCCCAAGGCCACCGGCGACTGCGCGTTTCAACGCTCCATTGCTCGCCATCTCCATCGCCGGGACGGGCTCGACGCCGGCATCCCGCAGGATTCGTTCCGCGGATTCGCGCGTGCCCGAACCGGGTTCGCGGAGCAGCAGCGGACCGTCGAGCAGATCGATGGGCTGTAGCGGTTCGCGGTCGGCAAGTGGATGGCCGGGTGCGCAGAAGCACATCAATGCGTTCTCAAGGAACGGCTCGGCGTCGAGCACGTCGTCGTCCCACAGGGCGCCGATGACGCCGACATCGGCGATGCCTTCGAGCAGGAGTTCACGGACCTGTGCACGGTTGACGACGTCGAGGCTCAGCGCGACGTCGGGGTGCTCGCGATGGAAAGCGGCCATTGCGTCGGGAAGCACGTAGATCCCGACCGTCGTGTCGCCGGCGACATGCACCCGTCCGGCGCGGAGCCCCGCGACGTCATCCATCGCCTCCTGGGCGTCGCCCACCATCGCCAGAATGCGCCCGGCGCGCTCGTGGAGCGCCTGGCCGACGGCGGTGAGCACGGGAGCACGACTGCCGGGATCGAGCAGCGGACGCCCGACCGCCCTCGCGAGGGCCTGCATCTGATGCGTGACCGCCGGTTGCGTCAGCGAAAGCGCCTCCGCTGCTCGGGTGAAGCTGCGGTGCTCGATGACGCTCGTGAAGATCCGAAGCTGGCGAAGCGTGATGCTCCGTTCGAGGCTCGTCTCCATTAGCACATCTTATTGAACGAATAAGAATCATGCATTGGACGGCAGGACAACCCCCGGCTATCGTCGCTGCATGGCTCCTCACGATCCTCGCCGGCTGACGACATGCCGATGAGCGACATCCGCGCTGAGACCGCCCCGATCTTCGTCGGGATCGGCGGCGACAGCGGCAGCGGCAAGTCGACGCTCGTCGCAGCGTTCTATGACCTCCTTGGCGCGGAGCGCATCACCACCGTGTGCCTCGACGACTACCACTCCCTCGATCGCCGGGAGCGCGCGCTCATCGGGGTCACTCCGCTCAACCCGCGCGCCAACAACTTCGCCCTCATGGAGGAGCAGCTGTGGACGTTGAAGCGGGGCGAGTCGATCGCCAAACCCGTGTATGACCACGCTGACGGCACGTTCAAGGCGCCGGTGCGCGTCGAGCCGAACGAGGTCGTGATCGTCCAGGGGCTGCATCCCTTCCTTCTCCCCGGCGTGCGCGAGGCGTTCGACCTCACAGTGTGGCTCGATCCCGAGACCACGCTGCGCGTCAAATGGAAGTTGCAGCGCGATGTCGCAAAGCGTGGATACGACGAATCCCAGGTGCGTGCGGAGATCGAGGCGCGCCGCGCTGACGCGGAGGCACACATTCAGCCGCAGCGTGCCCAGGCAGATCTGGTGGTGCGCTTCTCATCTCCCGAGCACGATCTGTCCCCCGGAGCGACAGACCATCTCAGCGTCCGTCTGACGCAGCGCCACTCCATGCCGCAGCTCGCATTCGAGCACGGCCTCGACAACGGCACGACCGTGCGTTTGCACAACAACGTCACCGACGACGATGGACGCGAGAGCGACATCGTCGAGATCGACGGGCGCATCTCCGCGGATGACGCCGCCCGCGTCGAGGACGCCGTCTGGAACCACGCGAGCGAGCGGCATCATCACCTGCACCATCTGCGGCAGCGGGAGCTGGGCAGATATGACGAGCCGCACGGACGTCGCCACAGCGACCCGCTCGGGCTCACCCAGCTCATCCTCGCCCATCGAATTCTGAGCGCCCAGAAGTCGCTGCTTGTTCGTGTCAAAGCTGACGATTACGCAGCGATGAGCACCCGGCTGGCCGCGCCTCGCGTCAGCTCCACGGAGACACGCGGATGACCATGACCGAGACGCCACAAAGAGACGCTGCCACCGATCGCTGGTCGTCGGGCGTGATTCCGTATGCGCAGATGGGCTACTGGGAGCCCGAGTACGTCCCTAAAGACACCGACATCCTGTGTGCATTCCGGATCACCCCGCAGGACGGCGTCCCGCCTGAGGAGGCCGCGGCGGCTGTGGCGGGCGAGTCATCCACCGCCACGTGGACGGTGGTGTGGACCGACCGCCTCACGGCGCACGAGCACTACCAGGCAAAGGCGTACAAGGTCGATCCCGTCCCTGGAGCTCCCGGCCAGTACATCGCGCTGATCGCGTACGCCCTCGACCTGTTCGAGGAAGGGTCCATCGCCAACCTGACGTCGTCGATCATCGGCAACGTCTTCGGCTTCAAGGCATTGCGGGCGCTGCGACTCGAGGACATGCGCATTCCCCTGCACTACGTGAACACGTTCCAGGGACCGCCGCACGGCATCGTCATGGAGCGCGAATATCTCAACAAATACGGCCGGCCGCTGCTCGGCGCGACCACCAAGCCGAAGCTCGGACTCTCCGCGCGCAACTACGGTCGCGTGGTCTACGAGGCGCTGCGCGGCGGTCTTGATTTCACGAAGGACGACGAGAACATCAACAGCCAGCCGTTCATGCGCTGGCGCGACCGCTATCTCGCCTCAATGGAAGCGGTGACCAAGGCGATGGCCGAGACCGGTGAGATCAAAGGGCACTACCTCAACGTCACCGCCGGCGACATGGAGAGCATGTACGAGCGCGCCGAGTTTGCCAAGGAGATCGGCAGCGTCATCATCATGATGGACCTCACGGTCGGCTACACGGCCATGACGTCAATGGCCAAATGGGCTCGGCGCAACGGCGTGCTGCTCCATCTGCACCGCGCCGGACACGGCACGTACACACGCCAGAAAAATCACGGCGTGAGCTTTCGCGTGATCGCGAAATGGTGCAGGCTCCTCGGCGTCGACCACATTCACGCCGGGACTGTCGTGGGCAAGCTCGAGGGCGATCCGAACATCGTGCGGGGCTATTACGACATCCTCCGCACGTCATTCGTGCCCAAAGATCCAATGCAGGGCGTGTATTTCGACCAGGACTGGGGATCCATGCCAGGCGTGATGCCGGTGGCGTCAGGCGGCATCCACGCGGGGCAGACGCACCAACTCCTCCACTACCTCGGCGAGGATACGGTCCTCCAATTCGGCGGTGGCACGATCGGACATCCGATGGGGGTCGCGGCCGGCGCAACTGCCAACCGCACGGCGGTGGAGTTGATCGTGCAGGCCCGCAATGAGGGTCGCGACTACTTCCGCGAAGGCCCGGAGATCCTGCGCGCTGCAGGCCGCTGGTGCGCACCACTCCGCGCGGCGCTCGACGTGTGGGGCGACATCAGCTTCAACTACGAATCCACCGACACGCCGGATGTCGCCACCACCGCGACGCCCGCCTAGGAGCGAGACATGCACGTCACGCAGGGAACCTTCTCCTACCTGCCGCCCCTGACGGAAAGCCAGATCCGGGCACAGGTGCAGTACGCGCTCGACAACGAATGGGCGCTCTCGGTGGAGTTCACGGACGATCCCCATCCGCGCAACTTCCTCTGGGACATGTGGGGACTGCCGATGTTCGACATGCGCGATCCCGCGGCGATCCTGCTCGAGATGCAGCGCTGCCGCGACGCGTACCCGTCCCGATACGTGCGCGTCAACGCGTATGACCGGCGGCTCGGGCGTCAAACCACCGCATTGAGCTTCATCGTGCAGCGCCCGGCAGACGAGCCGGGTTTCCGTCTCGAACGCCAGGAGGGTGCCGACCGCCAGGTGCGGTACACCCTGCATTCGTACGCGACGGACAGACCCTCCGGAGAGCGTTACGAGCGATGACCCAGGAGCACGTCCCGTTCGGGATGCCGCGTCCTTCGGCACTCGAAATCGCGGACGCGGAGCCAGAGGTCGGAACCGGCAACGGCCTGCACGCACGCGGCACCGCGGCACAGCCGTCCGAGGATGCCACCGGCATCAACGTTGCGGCGGAGGCACGCGCATCGGGGGTCTTCGAAGTCATCGCGGCCCTCGATCGCGAGCTCGTCGGCCTGGAGCCGGTGAAGACGCGCATCCGCGAGATTGCCTCGCTCCTGGTGGTCGACATGGCGCGGCGGCGATTCGGGCTCGAGGCGGAACGCCCGAACCTCCACATGTGCTTCACCGGAAGTCCCGGCACCGGCAAGACCACCGTCGCGATGCGGATGGCGGAGGTCCTGCACAGCCTGGGATATCTCGCCAAGGGGCACCTGGTCGCCGTCACGCGCGATGAGCTGGTCGGGCAGTACATCGGGCACACGGCGCCGAAGACGCGGGAGGTGTTGAAGCGCGCCATGGGCGGTGTGCTGTTCATCGATGAGGCGTACTACCTGCATCGCCAGGAGAACGAGCGAGACTATGGTCAGGAGGCGATCGAGATCCTGTTGCAGGTCATGGAGAATCAGCGCAACGACATCGTGGTGATCCTCGCCGGATACAAGGACCGCATGGACCAGTTCTTCAGCAGCAACCCCGGGATGGGATCACGCATCGCCCACCACGTCGACTTCCCCGACTACGACCTGGATTCACTGGTTGCGATCGCGCGAATCATGCTCGCGCGTCAGCACTACGCCTTCGCAAGCGAGGCTGAGCCGGCATTTCGCGAGTTGATGTCACGACGCATGACGCAGGCCAGATTCGCGAATGCGCGCAGTGTTCGCAACGCCCTGGAACGAGCCCGCCTCCGGCAGGCCAACCGCCTCGTCTCCGACGGCAGGTTGCTTGGTCGCGACGATCTGATGCGCATCGATGCCGCGGACATCTACAAGAGCCGCTGGTTCACCGAGGCACCCGACGAAGGGATCCTCGACGGGGTCACTGCTTCGGGAACGCCCTAGAAAATGACGTTGCGCTTGATCGAGGGGTCGACGATTCCGGTGGTCATGCGCTCGCACCACTGGCACATGAAGCGAAGGGTGCGCATTCCCGTCTGAACTCGGCACGCGTTCGGCCAGCCGCAGCGGCCGCAGGCGACTGCCTGGATACGCACGTCATCGGCCGGCTTGGCGTCTGCCGGATCCGAATCGTCGGGCTCTCGCTGCGGCCGAGGATCCATACGCGATCACCGAGACTACGCCTCTCGCGGCCCCACGTCAGCACCAGTGGTCACCGCCTTAACAGATTCGAGGCAGCGGGTCTCCGATGAGCATGTCCACCACCCGAGTGCCGCCGAATCCGGTGTGGATGAACACCATCCCCTCCGGCTCGGCCATCACCTCGCCGATCACCGCCGCCTCGGTGCCTTCCTCGCGAGCGCGCATCAGCGCAAGCGCGCGCGGTGCGTGCTCCCTCGCCACGATGGCGACGAGCTTGCCCTCGTTGGCGATGTAGAGCGGATCGATCCCGAGGATCTCCGCCACGCCTCTGACTTCGTCATGCACAGGCAACGACGCCTCGTCGATCGCCACAGCCATACCAGCCGCCTGGGCGATCTCGTTGAGCACGGTCGCGACGCCACCGCGCGTGGCATCACGCATGAAGTGCACGTCGATGCCGTCGTCGAGGAGCGCTGCTGTCAGTCGATGCAGTGGCATGGTGTCGCTGCGCAGGTTGTCGGCCTCGAGGTCGACGTCGCCGCGCGCAAGCATGACGGTGCTGCCGTGGTCACCCATTGCGCCGCTGAGGATGACCACGTCACCGGGCACGATTCGCTGAATCGCAATCCGCTGCGGCATGGCAACGTATCCGACACCGGTTGTCGTGATGAACAGCTGGTCGGCCTTGCCGCGAGGCACGACCTTGGTATCGCCGGTGACCACGTTGACTCCGGCGCGGTCCGCCGCGCGGCGCATCGACTCCACGACGCGCCGCAGCGTGGCGACGTCGAGGCCCTCCTCGAGGATGAAGGCTGCCGAGATGCCGAGCGGCGTGGCGCCGCCGACGGCGAGATCATTGATGGTCCCGTTCACCGCGAGCTCGCCGATATCGCCGCCCGGGAAGAACAGCGGGCTGACGACGAAGGAGTCCGTGGTCATCGCAAGCCCGACGTGATGCACGCCGGGGATTGACAGCACCGCCTGGTCGCCGAGTTGATCGAGCACCGGGTTGCTGAGGATGTCGCCGAAGAGTGCTGTGACCAGCGTGTGGCTCGCTTTCCCTCCGGCACCGTGGCTCATGGTGATCGCGTCCTCGCGCAAGGACGGCTTGCGTTTGCGGATCTCCGCGATGCGCTCGAGCACGCGCTGCTCCGGGTCGGCGATTCGCGCCGACGCTGCCTTGATGGCAGCGCCACTGCCGGGTTCGACGATGACCTCGGTCATCGCGCTTGCACCGCGATCGGCACGAGCTCGTGCTCGACGACCGCGCCGCCGGTATGGCCATTGCCGTTGGGGTGCTCACCTGACGCCAGCACGCGTTCGCGCTCGCGTGCACGGGAATATCTGCCGAAGTTGTAGTACGCGGCGCAGGCGCCCTCCGACGACACCATGCACGTGCCAATCGGCGTCTCGGGCGTGCATGCGGTGCCGAACACCTTGCACTCCCACGGTTTCAGCACTCCTTTCAGCACCTCGCCGCACTGGCATGCCTTGGGATCGGCGACGCGAACACCGGGCACGGAGAAGACCTTCTCGGCGTCGTAATCCGCGTATTCGTCCTGCAACTCGAGCGCACTCTGGCTGATGAACCCGAGACCGCGCCACTCGAAATGCGAACGCAGCTTGAAGACACGCGCAAGCACCTCGAGTGCCTTGGGATTGCCGTCGTCGTGCACAACGCGCTTGTACTGGTTCTCGACCTCGCAGCGTCCTTCGTGGATCTGCTGGATGATCATGTGGACGCCCTGGAGGATGTCGAGCGGCTCAAAACCCACCACGACGACGGGCTTGCTGTATGTGCGCGTGACGAACTCGAAAGGCCTGATCCCCACGACTGTTGACACGTGTCCTGGGCCAAGGAAACCGTCCAGCTGCAGGTCAGGAGAGTCGAGGATCGCCTTCATCGGCGGGATGATCGTGACGTGGTTGCAGAACACAAAGAGGTTGCGAATTCCTTCCGCCTTCGCCCGCATCAACGTGAGCGCCGTCGACGGCGCAGTGGTCTCGAACCCGATGGCGTAGAAGACCACCTTCTTGTCGGGATTCTGCTGCGCGATCTTCAGGGCGTCGAGCGGCGAATAGACCATGCGCACATCCGCGCCGGCAGCTTTCGCATCGAGGAGGCTGCCCTCACTCCCCGGGACCCGCATGAGGTCGCCAAAACACGTGAAGATCACCCCAGGCTGATGGGCAACTGCGATGCCGTCATCGAGACGCCCCATCGGGATGACGCATACGGGACATCCGGGTCCGTGCACGAGCTCGACATTGCTCGGCAACAGGTCCTCGATGCCGTACTTGAAGATCGTGTGCGTGTGCCCGCCGCACACCTCCATGATCTTCCAGTGCTTGTCGCCCGCCTCGGCGGCAATGCGCGCACCGAGAGCCCTCGCCAGGTCGGCGTCGCGGAACTCGTCTGCGAATTTCATGCCGTTGTCCCATTTCCCTCGCGGTAATTGGCGCCCACGAGTTCCTCCTCCATCGCCTGCCACTCGCGGATCTGCTGCACCTCGTCGGTGTACGCCGGGCCCATCTCCTCAAGGATCCGGAGCGTTTCCGCGGCCTCCGTCTCGCTCACACGGCTCAGTGCGAAGCCGACGTGCACCAGCACGTACTCGCCCGGCTCGGTCGCGTCCTCCCCCACCAGGAGGGACGTGTTGATGCGCCGCTGCACACCGCCGAGCTCGACCTTGCCGTACATGCGGTCAGAGTCGATGTACTCGACAAGACGGGCGGGAATCGCTAGGCACATGCGGGCTCTCCTTCAAGTGTGCGGTGCACCAGGTCGGTGAGGAGGTGATACAGCGTCATCTGGACCTCCTGAATACGGTGAACGCTGCTGGAACGGACGACGAAACAGTGGTCGCTGACCTGCTCGCGAGCAAGCCGTCCGCCGTCGTATCCGCAGATCGCAATCGTGGTCATGTCGCGGCGTCGTGCTTCGCCGAGACCGCGCACGAGGTTCTCCGAATTGCCGCTCGCCGACACCGCGAGCACCACATCGCCGGCACGTCCCAGGGCGATGATCTGGCGAACGAAGACATCGTTGAATCCCACGTCATTGCCAATACCGGTCACGACCGCGATGTCGTTGGTGAGGCAGAGCGCGGGAATCGGCACAGCCCCTCCCGAGGGAACCAGCAACTCGGTCACGATGTCCGCAGCCGACGTGGCGCTGCCGCCGTTGCCGAGTGCGAGGAGCCGCCCACCATTGCGGAAGGCCGCCGCCATCTCGGTAGCCGTGCTGACGATCTCGTCGCCGAACTCCTCGAGCAGCAGCAGACGGAGGCGATTGCTCTCCGCCGACTTCTCGAGTGGCGCGCGCGCGAGTTCCAGGACAAGCGAGTCACCCGCAGCGGGCTGCGCGCTCAACATCGGATACAGCAACTGCGAGAACGGGTCGCGCCCGGGTTCGCTCATGCGCCCACCTCGGCAGGTATGCCGCGCTGAAGCGCGACCCCCCCGTGGCACAGCAACACCTCACCGACGGTCACCCCGTCGAGAAGGTCGATGCCCACTTCGACGGTGGATCCGTCGATCGTGCCCGATGCGATCCCCGATTCGGCATCGACGCCGGTCACCAGCACCGCGAGCAGTTGATCGGAGCACGTGATGCACACCTCGTCATGACATTCGGGGCTCATGACGATTCGCCTATTCCGCGGTGATTGAGGACGATGTGGACGAGTTCCCAGAGCATGTGATACGTCGCGAGGTGGAACTCGTGCGCGCAGCTCCGGTCGCTCCCGGGCACGTGGAAGGCGAAGTCCGCGTGCTCGCCTCCCTCCTCAGTGTCGCTCGACGTGAGTGCGATGGTGAGCATGCCTGCCGCCTCAGCTGCCTCGAGTCCGCGAGTGATCGAGGGATGCGCCGGCGCATGCGCAAACGCGAGCGCGATATCGCCGGGACGTCCAAGGACTCGCAGCTGGTGCGCGTACACGTCGACTGCGGCGTCGCCCTGCAGCATGCCGGTTACCGTCGGGAGGTCATTCGCGAGCGAAAGCGCCGGAAGAGCACGGCATCCGGGCAGCACCGGGTGGACGAACTCGACGGAGTTGTGCTGTGCGTCGGTGGCGTGTGGCCCCGCGCCGAAAACGAGCAACGTGGCGCCGGCGAAGAAGCGATCCGCCATC
Source organism: Candidatus Dormibacteria bacterium (assembly GCA_050010655.1). Lineage (GTDB taxonomy): Bacteria > Chloroflexota > Dormibacteria > Aeolococcales > Aeolococcaceae > Palsa-851. The sequence goes on along the minus strand of JBEKKP010000056.1, from coordinate 2,628 downwards.
GCCGCACTGCAAGCCGCGATGGCGTGTGCGTATCGCTCGAAATATGCTTCACCCGAACGGTTCGACGCCGCAACCCGCTCCTCGAGAAACGCCCGTCCGGCAGCAGGCGACGCGTCGCGGTCTGAGCGTATCTGCACAGTCATTCCCGCACCTCTCGGCTTTGTGATGCCGCAATCAGCGCCTGCCCCAGGCTGATGCCGCCGTCGTTGGCTGGGACTTCGTGGTTGGTGTACACGAACAGATCACGCTCGCGCAAGAGGCGCTCGACCCGACCCAGGAGTAGCGCGTTCTGAAAGACGCCGCCACTGAGGGCGACGCGCTGCACGCCGAGTTGACCGCTGAGATGCACGCACACATTCGCGATGCCTCGAGCCAGGCTCTCGTGAAACATCGCGGCGAGAAGTGCAATGGGGACGCCGCGACGGCGTGCTTCGACGAGTGTCCGGACCAATTCGACGGTGTCGAGGATGACCGGGTCCCCATCGAACGAGACATCCGGCAGATCAACGTCCGACAGGGCACCGGCCGACATCGCCAGGGCCTCGAGGCGCATGGCAGCCTCGGCTTCGAACGTCGAGATATGCGCGACGCCGATGAGGCTTGCCACGGCGTCGAACAGTCTCCCGGCGCTCGTGCTGACAGGCGCCGTTGTGGAGGCGGCAACGCGGGAAACGAGTCGCCACTGCCGCGAATCCGGCGCACCGTCGGTCTCGCCGAACCAGTCGGGTGGCGCTTCGTGCAACTCGCGAGCTGCGGCGAGATATGCGATTGCCATGCGCCAGCCGTCACGCGCGCACGCATCGCCGCCCGGCTGACGAACCGACGCGATATGGCCAATGCGGCGGGACTCGCGCTCATCGCACAGGAGGAACTCGCCACCCCAGATGGAGTGATCCGGCCCGAGGCCGACCCCGTCGAAAGCGACACCCAGGACGTTGCCGCGAAGGCCGTGCTCGGCGAGGACGCTCGCGATGTGCGCGTGGTGATGCTGGACGCGGACCTCTCGGGCCCCGGAATCCCACCACGCCTGCGCGAGACGCGTCGACGCGTAGTCCGGATGCAGGTCGGCCGCGACAATCGTGGGATCCGTACGGAACAGGCGCAGGTACGTTCGCAACGCCTCGTCCTGGTGACCCAGCGTCTGCGGACTGTCGAGGTCACCGACATGCGGACCCGCAAACGCGTTGCCGGCATGCAGGACGCAGAAGGTGTTCTTGAGATGGGCGCCGAGCGCAAGCACGTTGTCGTCACGCGCCGCGACACGTATCGGCAGCGGGCAGTATCCGCGTGCCCGCCGGATCATCCGCGGCCTCCCGTCGACGACGCGGACCACCGAATCGTCGTACCGAGCGTAGATCTCGCGATCGTGGAGAAGGAATCGGTCGGCGATGGTCCCGAGGCGACGCAGCGCCTCGTCGTTGTCCTTGGCGATCGGCTCTTCGCTCACGTTGCCACTGGTCATGACCAGCGGCACCGACACGGCGCGTACGAGCAAGTGATGCAGCGGCGTGTACGGCAGCATCACGCCGAGTTCCGCCATCCCTGGCGCCACCGAGTCCGCGACGTGGCTCGTGCCCGTGTCGTGGCGGCGCCGGAGCAGCACGATCGGACGAACCGACCCCTCCAGCAATGCGGCCTCCTCGTCGCTCACGACGCAGAACCGGCGAACTGCCGCGATGTCGGCGCACATCACGGCAAACGGCTTGGCCGGGCGGTGCTTGCGATGGCGCAGACGCGTCACCGCCGCGCCGGATGTCGCGTCGCAGCACAACTGGAAACCACCCAGTCCCTTCAGCGCGATGATCTCGCCCCAGTCGATCGATGCTGCCGCCAGGTCGATGGGATCGCCGGCTATCTCGACACTGCCGGCGTCTGCGTACCAGAGACGCGGTCCGCACTCGGGGCATGCATTCGGCTGCGCGTGAAACCGCCGGTCCCGCGGATCCTGATACTCGCGATTGCAGGCTTCGCACATCGTGAACTGGCGCATCGTCGTCAGCGGCCGGTCGTACGGGATGTCCTCGATGATCGTGAACCGAGGACCGCAGTTGGTGCAGTTGGTGAAGGGGTAGCCGTAGCGGCGATTTCCCGGGGTGAGCACGTCGCTGACACACTCTGGACACGTTGCCGCATCGGGCGCGATCGGCTGATATTCCCCCTCGACAGCGCGACTTTCCACGATCTCGAATCCCCGCGCTCCGGTGGTGTCAATCGTGGCGGTGCCGACGCTCTCGATACGCGCCAGACGCGGTGCCTCCGAGCACAGCAATGTCGCGAACGTCTCGATGACCGCGCGCTCACCTTCGACCTCGATGATCACGGCGCCTGACGTGTTGCGAACCCACCCGCCCAGCCGCAGGCGACTGGCCAGGTTCCAGACGAACGGACGGAACCCAACCCCTTGCACAACACCGTGCACCGCGAAGCGCCGGCGCTCGCGAGGAATCGCCGGGGGCGCACTTGCACGGGTCTTCGGCGGCTGGGTTGCGACGCTCATGGGGTCACGCCGCGCGCAGATGCTCCGTGGTCGAGTTGAATCGCTCCTCGAGGTACCCGGTGGCAAGGCCCACCACCATCTGCACGTCGTCGCGGGCAGCGAACTTCTTGGCTGCCTCGACCATCTCGTCG
>JBEKKP010000055.1:0-16928 GCA_050010655.1 Candidatus Dormibacteria bacterium | reverse complement strand
AGGCCTCTCGAGCAACGTGATGGTGGAGAAGATCGCCGGGTCCGCCACGTACTACGCCTTGGTGGGGGGCACCGCCGCGGACTTCATGAGCCAGCTCTTTCAAGATCTGCTGAACAGAGCGCCGACTTCAGCTGAGCTGGCGGCATATGCCGGCGCCATGCAGGAGATCCAGGGCGGTGAGGCAGCGGCGAGGGTCGCCGTCGCCGGGGATGTCGTCTCCGGCGCCGAGTTCCGCGCCGACGAAGTCACATCGTTCTTCGCGAACTACATGCACCCGACCTGCAAGGAACTCATCGCCGAGGAGTGCTCGAGCACGATCGCGGCGCCGACAGCTTCGGAACTGTCCGCTGCGCTGGTTGCGTTTGCGAGTGGGACGACGGAGGAGCAGATCATCGCGGGAGTGCTCGGCAGCGATCAGTACTACGTGAACCACGGGAGCACCCAGAGCGGGCTCATCGACGGTGTCTACCAGGATCTGCTGGGAGTGCGTCCCACCAATGCGCAACGGTTGGCGGCAGAGGACATATACACGAACGACTCTGTCGGACATGCCGCGTTTGCGCAGTCGATGGTGAATGGGCTCGCATACCAGGATCTCGTGGTGTCGCTCGACTATCAGCAACTCCTTCTGAGAGGCCCAACCACTTCCGAGGTGGACGCTGGCCAGGGATTCTTCCAGTCGGGTGCGTACGTCGGCATTCAGACGCCGGACGAGGAGATCATCGCGGTGCTCGCATCGCATCCCGAGTTCTTCGCCGACGCCGGCGGCACTGATGCCGACTTCGCTTCGCGCGCCTTTTCCACGTTGCTGATGCGCCAAGCGACCGCCTCCGAGGTGACCGCTCTGCTCGGTCTGACCGTCCCCCCTGAGGAGACGTGGACCGAAGCTGTCCCCTTGTCCATCGTCGAATCGACCGAGTACCGGACTGACTTCGTCGATGGCGTGTATGCGAAGTACCTCACGTACTCGGTGTGCGCAGTCCCCGCTTCAGCTCCGGTTCCGGACCCTTCGGACGGCCCTGCCTTCCTCAAGGACGTGCCTGGTGGCTGGTTCGGACTCGGCATCTTCGTCGGCGTGCTGCTAATGGGTGGTGCCGGGGCGGTGTTCTTTATCCTCGAGCGGCGCCGCTTCTCGCGCCTCTACCCGAATGAGGTGCCTCGCCACCACCCGGAGTGACCAGGGCATGTGGCCCCCGACCGGTCCTCTAGACTCGTGGAAGGGTGGACGAGTATCAGCTGGAGATCCAGTCGTTGCGCCGTGCGCTCGCCCGGTTGCGGGAGGAGGAGGCCGATTCCGCGCTCATCGAGGAATACGAGACGGAGTACCGCAACCTCAGCTCGTTGTACAAGGCGGCGACGGACACGTTCGACGCCGATAGAAGCGAGCCGCGGCTCCCGGATGCGCTCGCGTCACTCGGCTTTGGCGACTGGACACTCGGCAACGTGTACAGCTTCGTCTACGACGCCTCGATGGAGCTCCCGGTCGATGACGGGCGCGAGCTCGCGCGGCGCATCGATGAGACCGACTACGCGGCCTCGTTGCTCGCGGCGCTCGACGCCGAGGACTGACGCGCGGGAATTTTTTTGCCGGGGTTGAGCACGTCGTGGGGGTCGAGCGCGGTCTTGATGCGCCGCATCAGCTCCACGGTGCCCGGTCCGAGCTGACGCTCCACGTACTCGAGCTTGGCGGCGCCGACACCATGCTCCCCGGACAGCGATCCACCCATGTTGAGCACGGTCTCGAAAAGATCGCCGGCCGCCGCGTCGGCGCGTGCCCGCTCCCCATCGATTCTCGGGTCGAGGAGGAAGGTGGCGTGGACGTTCCCATCGCCGAGGTGGCCGAAGTTGACGACCGGCAGCTGGTGCTTGGTGCCGAGCTCGATCGTGTGCGCAACCAGTTCGGCAACCCGGTCGCGCGGGACGACGACGTCCTCGTTCACCTTGCCGATCTGTACCGTCGCCACCGCTGCGCTGACCGCCTTGCGAGCAGCCCAGAGCCGCTGCGCCTGACCGGGCTCGGTGGCGCGTTGCAGTTGCGAGGCACCGGCGCGGGTGATCGCCGTGCACGCGGCCTCCGTGTCGGCGCCGACGGTGGCCGGGTCGCCCTCGAGCTCGACGATGAGCAGTGCCGCGCTGTCGCCACCGATATCGCCGCCACCCGCCTTGCGGACCGCGGCGAGAGCGCCGGCGTCAAGGAATTCGAGCGCGGCGGGGACGATGCCGGCCGCGCTGATCTCGGCGACCGCCGCCGCCGCTCGCTCCATCCCGGTGAATGTCGCGGCGAGCGTCGAACGCGTCTTGGGGGCGGGGATCAGCCGGAGCAAAACCTCGGTGATGACCCCGAGGGTTCCCTCTGAGCCAACGAGCAGCGAGAGCAGCCCGGATGCCGAGGTGTCGCCACCCTCGCCCAGGCGCACGATCCGCCCGTCGGAGAGGACTGCCGTGATGCCAGCCACGAAGTCGGCGGTCACGCCGTAGCGGAGGGTGTGCGGGCCGGCCGCGTTGCAGGCGACGTTGCCGCCGATGGTGCAGGTGGACGACGAGCCCGGATCGGGCGGGTAGTACAGGCCTGCCCCAGCGGCGTGGGCGTGGATTGTGCCGGTGATGGCGCCCGCCTGCGCATGGAGGCGCAGCGCCTCGGTCTCGAGCCCGAGGATCCTGTTGAGGCGGGCGAGGCTGAGGATCACGCCGCCCTTCGATGGCGAAGCACCGGCCGCGTACCCGGTGCCCGCGCCCCGGGGCACGATCGGCACCCGGTGGACGGCGCAGACACTGACCACCCCGGCGGCCTCCTCGGTGGATGCGGGGAACACCACCGCATCCGGAAGATGGCGCTCACCGGACGCACCCCACGCGTCGTACGCGTAGGCCGCGAGATCGGCGGGGCGTGTGTACACGTGTGAGGGAGCGACTTGACCCTCGAGATCGCGAATCACGCGGCGATCGAGCATGCCCGCCGCATTGTAGAGAGCGCATCAATTCGGGCGCACCGGGTGCGTCCTCAGCAGCCCACTGAGGGCTCTGGTGGCGTTGAATAGACATGTGAGACGAGGTGTCCTTGCCTGCCTGCTCGGCGGTATCGCGATGCTTTCCGTGAGCGGCTGTGCTTCGACGCCGACCGCGATCTCACCCCGGCCGACCGTCAACATCGCGCCAGTCCGCCTTCTGATCGCGCCGCCCGAGGTCAGCGCTCTCGCGAACGCCTTCGAGGATCAATTCGTGGCGCGCGACTATGACGAGCAGTGGAATGAGCTGGCACCACAGGCGCAGGCGATGTGGCCGTCGGTCACCGCTCGCACCGCGATGCTCACTCGCAAGTTCGCGCGGGCTGACGTGCAGAGCGTCAGCCTCGGCGAACCTGTCTTCGAACAGACCTGGACGGCGCCGGAGTCACCTTCGGTGCAGGCCGATGACGTCTGGCGTTTCCCGCTCGATGTCGTCTTTGCGCATCCGTCGACGCTCCGTCCGGTCGGTGTCGCGACTCTCTTCTCGATGACGACGCTGGATGTCGGATTCGATGCAACCTCGGATGTCGCCGGCATCCTCGGTGAAGGGCCCGAGTCGATCGATGCGCCGATCATCCTGCCGGCGACCGTCCCCGCCATCAGTCTCGACGTGCCGATCCTCATGTATCACCTGGTCGATCAGATTCCGCCTCGCTCGATCGAGCCCTCCACCTGGGGATGGCGTCTCGAGGTCGGGCTCACGACGCTGCCGAGCGCGTTCGACGCGCAGATGGCGTATCTCGTGAGCATCCATGCCACGTCGATATCGCTCCAGCATCTTGCCGACGCGCTGCTGTACGGGTTGCCGTTGCCGCAGCACCCCTTTGTGATCACCTTCGACGACGGCAGGCTGAGCCAGTGGACGAATGCGGTTCCAGTCCTGCGCGCGGACGGGTTCACAGCCGTGTTCTTCCCGTGCACCGGGCTCATCGGCGGCAAGGTCGGGCCGCAGACCTACATGACCGCTGCCGAGATCCAGAACCTGGCCAGCACGGGGTTTTCCATCGAGGATCACACCGTCAATGACGACACCGACTTCTTCTCGGCGGGGCCGGCTGTCCTTGATGTGCTCACCAGTCGAACCAGGACCGACCTGGAGAACCTCACCGGTGATCCCGTGCAGTTCATCGCATACACGGGTGTGTGGCCGTGGCCGTTGAGCACCCAGGGCACCGCACGCGAGGCATCGATGTTTGCCACGCTCGCGAGCTATGGATACGTCGCGGGGCTCCAGGATCTTCGCGTTGACAGCGACGCGGACACAAGCACTGCGTTGTGGCAGTTGCCGCGTGTCCGCGTCGGGCTCGGAACCACCCTCGCGTTCTTTGCGCACTGGTTCCGCGCCCAGCCGGCCTGAGCTTGGCCTTGGGGGGCCACGGGTATACTCGCTTGTAGATGAGTGATCCCGGGGCGCTTGACGCCCTCGAGCGCGCGCTCGCCACCGTCATCGATCCCGAGCTGCACAAGCCGATGCTGCAACTGGGGATGTTGCGCGACCTCGCAGTCGCGGGTGGTGTGGCATCGGTTCGGGTCGTGCTCACGACTCCGGCGTGTCCGCTCAAGGACCGCATCAAGGCCGATATCGATGCAGCCGTTATCGGTGTCGTCCCGGATATCACCCGCGTGGAAATCACGTGGGATGCGGACGTGAGCACCACACGTGGTCTGCCCGGCCGTCAGGAAATCCCCGGAGTACGCAACGCTCTCGCCATCAGCGCCGGCAAGGGCGGGGTGGGCAAGACCACGCTCGCCGTCAATATCGCGATCGCACTGCGGCTTGCCGGCGCGCGCGTCGGCCTGCTTGATGCGGATGTATACGGCCCGAATGTCCCGATCATGCTTGGGATTCGCGAACGGCCCCATGCCGGGCCGGACGGGAAGATGCAGCCTCTCGAGGCGCACGGGCTCAAGGTGGTGTCATTCGGCACCATCCTGGATCCCGGTCAACCGGTCATCTGGCGCGGGCCGATGCTTGCCAAGGCGCTGCGCGAATTTCTCTATGAAGTCTCGTGGGGCGAACTCGACTACCTCGTCATCGATCTTCCTCCGGGAACCGGCGACGTCCAGTTGAGCCTCGCGCAGAGCATGCCGATGACCGGCGCGGTCATCTGCACAACACCGCAGGACGTCTCTCTCGCCGACGTTGCGCGCGGCATCGAGATGTTCCGCAAGCTGAACGTTCCGGTGCTCGGCGTCGTGGAAAACATGAGCGGCTTCATCTGCCCGCACTGCAACGAGCGGACTGACATCTTTGGATCCGGCGGTGGACGCGACCTCGCGGCGCGCTACGAGCTGCCGTTCCTCGGCGCCGTGCCGCTTGACCCGCGCATTCGTGGGGCGGACGGCGACGGCCGGCCGATCATGGCCGCGGCTCCGTCAAGCCCGATCGGCGAGGTGTTCCGCGACGTTGCCTCGCACATCGCCGCCCAGGTGAGCCAGGAGAATTTCAGCGCTGCCGCCGGGCCGGTGATGCCGTCCGGCCCGCGTCTCCCCGTCGCCGGCTGAGCTTCAGCCGCCGATCACGGCGTTGACGGCGTCTCGCACGGTTTTCAGTGCCGAGATGTCGTCGGTGAAGACTCTGATGACCTGGTTGTGTTGCGGCAATCGCGCAACCAACTCGGCGGCGCGCGCCGCTTCAATCGTGTCGTTGAGCGGGTCGTAGATCCGCACCATGCCGTCGTCGGTCATCGGGTTCTGCGGCGCGATGCGCGCGATGGCAACATCGACTTCGACCCGCGCATTCAAATGAGCTGAGGCCAGCTGCGCGTCGACGCGTTGCTGCAGTGTCGATGTGTCGGTTCCCTTGTGCACGACACTCTCATAGGCGAGATGCCATGGGAGGTCGCGCGCGGCAATGCGCGCCCACGCATCCGCGAGACGGCGGCGCTCGCTGCCCGGTGCGTCGCGTTGCCACCGTTGCACCGCAACGAGCATCGACCAGTCGTTGAGGAGCTCGTACTCGTCGAGATGCTCGAGCGGATTGCCATGGAGCAACTGCGCGACAGTGTCGGCGAATACCTCGCGCATCGAGAGGTCGAACCGGCGTCCGGTGCGGTGATGGTAGACGTGCAGATACATGTAGAGACGTGACGCGAGGAACATCTCGAATGCGCCGGCTGCGTGCGCGTGCAGCACGATGCTGTCACCGCTCACGAACGTGTAATGGATGAGGCGCTGTACCTCTACGGCGCCGAGGCTGATACCGCACATGTATGCGTCACGGGGGACGTAGTCCAGGTTGTCGACGGTTGCCGGGCCGCAGAGGATCGGCTTCAGCGCATGCAGCCATGAGGGCGGTGTGTAGCCGTCGATATCCGCATCGGCCATCACCCATGCGACCCACATGGGATCGATCTGCTCGCCAGGTTCGAAACGCGCGGTGGGGCTGGCGCGGAGCGAGCTGATGATGTCAGCCAGCTGATTGTTGACGAGGTGGCGACCGATCACCTCGTGGTCGAGGTGCCATTGCGCGAGCACCTCGTGGTCGAAGAAGTGACCGAACGGACCGTGGCCGACATCGTGCAGGAGTCCGGCAATGCGAAGCGTCTCCTCAACGAGCCCAGGCGACGGCGCATCAGGGAACGCGATACGCAGCGATGCGTCGACACGACGTGCAAAGAGACTCGCGAGGTGCATCGCGCCAAGCAGATGCGTGAAACGCGAATGCTCGGCACTGGGAAAGACCCACCATGCCGACTGCAGTTGGTGAACGCGGCGGAGGCGTTGCAGCCAGACCGTGTCGAGGAGCTGACGCTCGCTCGCCTCACCGGGTTGATCCTTGGTGATCTCTATGTATCCATAGAGAGGATCGGCGATGAGGTTGACCTGGCGGAAGCGCTCCGCCGCGCCGAGGGAGCTACTCGTCCTCGTCCTCTTCCTCGTCACCCTCTTCTTCGTCGTCGTCATCGGCGAGCGAAACGGGCTTCCAGCCGTGGAGCTCGGTCATCGGGGATCTCCTGCAAGGTTCGATCTGCCGGCTGTCCCGGTGAGTCGATTTTATACGCCATCGCCATTGCCAGACGCCCGGACAGTCGTGAGGTGAACACAAGGTTAATGTCACGAAACGGTCACCTCTGTCACAGCGGCGTGTCACAACGGGGATTCACTCCTAGAATCGAGGGTGGTGCGCCGTTCATTCATCGTCCCCTCCGCACTGGTCGCTGCCCTCTCGGTAGCGTGGTCAGCAACATCGGCGTCCGCGAACGCATTTGCGGGACCGTCGACGCTCGCAACGTCAGCACAACACGCAGTCGTGCCGGCACACGGGCGCGGACCTGTGCGCACGATGAGTGCCGCCGTGACACCCGGATCGTCACCAACGCTTCTCGAAAGTTTCAACGGGCTGAGTGAGCTCAACGCACTCGCAACCGGTTCGGGAAACCCGTCTGCCGGCGCGCCGCCTGACCCGAGCATCGCGGTTGGCGCGAACTATGTGGTTGAGGCAGTCAATAGCGCTGTCGATGTCTTCACACGAGCAGGAGCCCCGAGCACTCCGATGAACATCAACGCGATGATCGACAACACTTCAGGTTGGAACGTCACCGATCCGCAAGTGGTGTACGACCCCGTGTCCGGGCTCTTCATTCTCATGGTGCTGCAGTACAACCCAGCAGTGAACTCCTGCGGGAGCCAGATCGCCGTCATGGTGTCGCAGTCGAATCCGACGTTGAAGTGGACGTCGCGGGGCACGATCAACCTCGACCCAGTGCTCAGCAACGTGGAACTCACGAATGTTTCGCTGGGGCTCACCGCGAGCGTGGTCACGGAGTCGAGTGATTACAAGTTCTGCTCGACCGGTGTGGCGGACGCGAGCCAGACGGTCATCATCCGCAGAGCGGATCTTGTCACCGGTGCCTTCACGAGCAATACGTACGCGTTTCTCCAGCCGGGACCGCTCGGTCTGCAACCCGCGCAAGGGCTGACGTCGTCGACAGTCGAGTACGAGGTCGCTAACGACTATGTGTGCGGGCCTCCGGCAGGGCCGCAGACCGGAAAGATTGCGGTCATCGCAATCAATGGCTTGCCGACCGCTGGCAGTGTGTCCTGGACGTGCACGACGGAATCCGAGACGAGTCCCACGAGCACCCCTCCGGGAGCGGCGCAAGGTGGGACGTCAGCCACGCTGTCGGCAGGCACCGATCGATTCCTGAGTGCCGTCTGGGAGAGCGGCACGCTCTGGATCGCGGGCAACACGGGGTGCATGCCGACCGGAGACAGCCAGGTGCGGTCGTGTCTGAATCTGATGTCGATCGCCGCCAGTTCCAGCGGTTCCGTGACCGGCGACACGCAGCTTGCCGCGGAGGGTGTCAACGGCGCATATCTCTACGACCCCGCAATTGGCGTGGACAGTGTCGGGGACGTGATCCTCACCTTCGACGAATCGTCAAGTTCCGCTCTCGAAACCATGATGGTGGCGGCGATCACCGGTGGCACATGGAGCAGCTTCGTCTCGTTGCAGCCAAGCAGGGATTCCTATGACCCGGCGGCCTGCTCCTCGCCGTGCGCGTGGGGCGCCGACTCGGCCGCCGTCCAGGATCCGACCCATCCGACAGATGTGTGGGTGCTGTCCGAGTACAACAACGGCGACACAGGGACCGGCTGCGCCACCGTCACCACGTGCTGGAACACGTTCGTCGGGCGGTACACGTTTGCTGGACCGAGCATTTCGGGTCTCTCGCCGTCATCGGGACCTGGTTCCGGCGGACAGCTGGTGACCGTCTTCGGTTCCGACTTCGAACCCGGCAGCGCGCTCACATTCGCCGGTGCGCCGACGGCGATCACCAATGGGTCATTGACACCTGACAGCTTCACGTTCACGACGCCGGGCGGCACATCCGGGACCGTCTACGCGCAGGTCCAGGATTCGGTGGGAACGAGCAATCAATCCAGCTACATCTATGTGGGGCTGGCGAACTTCGTGCCCCTCGCGCCATTTCGCATTCTCGATACCCGTGCCGGGAAGACGTGCGTGCAGTGCGTCCAGGATCCGACGTTCGGACCGAACACGACCCGCAAGCTGCTGCTCGTCGATGTTCCGGGTCTAGCCGACCCGATCCTTTCCACAGCCACCGCCGTGGTGCTCAACGTCACTGAGGTCGCGGGCAACGCGAACAGCCTGCTGACGGTGTATCCGTATGGCACGGCCATGCCGGTCGCGTCCAATCTGAATTTCGCCCCCGGCAAGGTGATTCCGAACCTGGTCACGGTGACCCTGGGTACAGGTGGCGCCGTGAACATCTACAACGCTTATGGAACGGTGAACGTGCTCGCCGATGTGGAGGGGTATTTCGAGCCTGAGGCGGCGACTGTTGTCGCCGGCGAGTTCCATCCAATCGCGCCGACGCGCGTGTGCGACACGAGAAGCACGTCGAGGACGCCATTCTGCAAGGCGCACGGCGCGCTTGGTCCGGGCGCGACGATGGTCGTCAACATCACCGGGATCGGTGCGAACCCCATCCCGACCAATGGCTCGGCAGCCGCCGCAGTGGTCAACCTCACCGGTGTGGCGGGGTCGGCGAGCACCTATCTGAGTCTGTTCCCCACCAATTCGAGCGGGCAGTGTGTCATCACCGGGACGTCGACGCTCAATCTCTTCCCTGGAGTGGTGGAGGCAAACCGGGTGATGGTGGAACTCGGGCCTGCCTCTAACGGCGCTCCGCCGACGTCGCTGTGCGTGTACAACGCGGCGGGCATCATCAACGTGGTCATCGACGCCAACGGCTGGTTTGGCAACGGCACCGCGACGCCCGGTGCGCAGTACCAGGGGATCCAGCCCACGCGAATCTGCGACACACGGACCGGCGCTGCCGGATGTCCCGAGCGCGCTCTGGGGACCGACGTCATCGCGGTTGCCGGTATCGATGGGATACCGCCCATCGCCGCACCCCATCCGCCCGTTGCCGTGATCGCCAATCTGACCGCGATCGCACCCACGAACGCGACCTACCTGGTCACGTATCCGGCAACCAGTTCGTCCGCGCCGGGCTCTTCCGACATCAACGTGACCCCTGGAGAGGTCCTGCCGAACCTGGTCGTCGTGCAGCTTGCGCCGCCGAATGCGACCCCTCCGGCCGGGGACTATCCCGGGGACGTCTATCTGTACAACCCGGTCGGGAGCGTCAACGCGGTCATCGACATCCAGGGCTGGTTTCAGTAGCACGCTGATCTGACTTGCCCGTCATGGGCGGGCGAACTCGATCGTTTCGGCACCGTGACGGCAACGTCAGATGACCTCTGGCAGTCTGGCCTGGCATGCATTCGTCCTTCCATCGGCTGGCGCTTGCCGCGCTGATCGCTGGATCCGCGAGCTTGGCTCCCGTGGTGAGCGCAGGAGCTTCGGCACCCAGCATCGGCGTCGGCGTGGCCCCCGTCACTGCCCCGGTCGCAGCGCAGCACAGCTTCGGCGCGATCGGAGCTGTCGTTGCCCTGACCACTCCGGCCCAGGGCAAGAAGCTCGGCGCTGCGCCTCCGGCGGCTCCGACGGTCACCCAGGGCATGATGTCGGCGTTCGTTGCGGGGACCGGCAACTACGGCGAGCCGCTCATCAGTGGCTGCGCCTGGGCGACCTGGGTCACGAACTGCCAGAACCTCACCGCGTACGGGAATGGCACGTCATTCAACGACGTCGGGTGCGGGACACCCTTTGGCTGCGAGTTCGGCCCTGAGTTTCAGTGCACCCAGCTGGCGCTGCGCTACGCCTACTACGCGTGGGGCGAGCCGGCAACGTGGGGCGGAGACGCCTACACGATGTTTCAGGCTGGGCCGACCCTCCCGATCCCGCTCCAACCATTCGCCAACGGCGCCGGCGTGCCCCCGATGCAGGGTGACCTGATGATCTTCGGCCCCGGCTGGCTCGGCAACTACTGGGACGGATCCGGTCACGTCGCGATCGTGCGCGACGTGGGGCCGGGCTATGTCGACGTCGTCGAACAGAACGCCACGTCGTCCGGCACCGATCGGTTCTCGCTGAACGGCTCGTTCGTGACCGCCAACGGCTATACGCCACTGATCGGCTGGCTCCGCGAGACCGAGCAGGCTCCCGCCGAATTGACCGCATCCGCCGTGGCCGGGACCCCGCAGAGCGTTTCCGATCAGCCCGGGGACATCGACGTCATCTGGCGCGGTACCGACTCGAAGCTCCACGACATCGCCTACCGCAACGAGGGGTGGCAGACGCAGTCCATCTCGGCGATCAGCCCGGCCAACGCTGTGTCTGATCCTGCAGTCGTTTCGCCGTCCGCGGGGCAGGTCGATGCCTTCTGGGAGGACTCCTCCGGCGACCTCTGGCAGGCGCAATCGGAGAGTGGGTTGTTCGGCACGGAGACGTGGCTACCGCCGCAGGAGCTTCAGATGGGGTCGCTCGCGGTCGGCTCAGCGCCGGCGGCCGTGAGTCAGGCACCTGGCGAGATGGCCATCATCTGGAAAGGGACCGACGGCGAGCTCTGGGTCAGCACGTTTGGCGGATCGTGGTCCAGTGCCACGCCGCTCAACTCAGGGCCCGTCCAGGGCGATCCTGACGCCGTAGCGACGACCAACGGCACCATCGGCGTCGTCTGGCGCGACACCGCGAACAATCTGTGGAGCGATCTCGGCACCGGGTACGGGTGGCTTGGTGCCCACGAGGTCGGTACCGGTGGCCTCGCGAGCGATCCGACGGTGGTGACCTCAGGGCCGAGCAGCGTCGACGCCATCTGGCGGACGCAGGCCGGATCGATCTGGGCTGCGGGAGTGACGCCGAACGGCGGTCCCGCGCAGGTTGAGATCGACTCGGCCGCGAGCATGGGCCAGCCCGCAGCAGCCGGAACGGCGGCGAGCGGCGTCACGGTGGTCATGGAGCGAACGAACGGCAGCCTTGCTGCGGCGATCTACGCCCCCGACGCCGGCTGGGTGGGTCCCGAGCAGCTCAACCAGATCACGGCCAGCTCGCAGCTGTCAGCAGTGAGCTGGTATGGGAATGCGGTGGCAGCCTTCTGGCAGGGGAGCGGCGGCAGCCTCTGGTGGTCGGCGGCCTGCGACGGCTGTGCGGCAAATCCGCCGCCCGTGTTCGACCCCAATCCGTAGGGGCGACTGACACCGGGATTCGACGACGTCCGCCGAGCGCCGGAGGCGATGATCCGCGGGTGACAACGCTCTCCGAGCTGGCAGTTGCCGGCGATGCGATTGCGAAGACATCGTCGAAGTCGGAAAAGGTGCGGCTGCTGGCGGCGTTTCTTGCCGGGACGGCGGAGGCCGAGCTGGCCCAGGCTGCGCGGTACTTCGGGGGCAGCGTGTTTCCGGCAGGCGATGAACGCACGCTGCAGGTGGGTGGGGCCGCGTTCTCAACCGTGTTGCGCGCCGTGAGCGGCGCCGATGACGCGGCGATGACTGCCGCGTGGCGGCGACATTCGGACGCTGGAGATGTCACCGGCGAACTGCTGTCGCTCATCCCCGGACGGGAGACGGCAGGGCTTTCGATTCTCGAGCTCGACAATGCTTTTGGAGCGATCGCCGGGGCGCGTGTCGCGCGCGAACGGACGGCACTGCTCACCGGGCTGCTCGAACGCGCCAGTCCTGATGAGGCGCGCTACATCGCCAAGCTCATCACCTCGGAGCTGCGCATCGGGTTGCGAGAAGGATTGGTGGAGGAGGCGATCGCCGCTGCCTTCGGGGCTTCGCCCGGCTCGGTCAACCGCGCGGTGATGCTCACGGGCGACCTCGGCGAAGCTGCGCTGCTCGCGCGTGCGGGACGTCTCGACGAGGCGGCGCCACGGTGGTTCGTACCGCTCCGTCCCATGCTCGCCTCACCGGTTGCCGACGCGGCAGAAGCGGTTGCGCGACTCGGCGCGGACGTGTGGGTTGAAGACAAATATGACGGAATCAGGTGTCAGCTCCACCGCCGCGGTGCCGATGTGGCGTTGTACAGCCGCGATTTGAAGAACATCTCTTCGCAGTTCCCGGAGGTCACCGCCACCGCGGCGTCGCTCAGCGCGGATGTCATGCTCGACGGCGAAATCCTCGCGTTTCACGAAGGGCGCGTGATGCCGTTTCACGCGCTGCAGACGCGGCTCGGTCGCGTGGCGCCGGATGCTGCGGTGATGGAGTCGGTGCCGGTCATCTACGTCGCCTGGGACGTGCTCATGATTGGCGAAGAGGTACTGATCGACATGCCGCTGCGCGAGCGGCGCGCGCGTCTCGAAGCGCTGATGGTCCCGCACCCGCTGGCACTCGCACATCTCGAACGGGTGCGCGGTGAGGCGGAGGTCAACCGTCGCTTTGACGACGCGCGGGCGCGCCTCAACGAAGGCCTGCTGCTCAAACAGCCGGAATCAACGTACACGCCGGGCCGGCGTGGGCTGAACTGGCTCAAGCTCAAGCGGCCGCTGGACACACTCGATGTCGTGGTCGTCGGCGCCGAGTGGGGTCACGGCAAGCGGCGCGGTGTTCTCAGCGACGTGACCTTTGCAGTGCGCGTCGATGACACCGAGAACCTGGCCACGATCGGCAAGGCATACACGGGGCTCACGGATGCCGAGATCGCGGAGATGACCGCACTGTTGCTCGAGATCACCATCGCGGATCACGGTCATTACCGCACTGTCGCGCCGCGCATCGTCCTCGAGATCGCCTTTGACGCGGTCCAGGTGTCTGCGCGGCACAAGTCCGGCTATGCGCTGCGGTTTCCGCGCATCGCGCACTGGCGTCACGACAAAACTCCCGCGGAGATCGACACGCTGTCGCGTGTCCGAGACATCGCCACCGCGGTCGAGCGCGAACGGGTGCAACTCGTCGACCAGACCGGCGTCTGATCAGCTCTGCTCGAGGAAGGCTCCGAAGAGTTCCGGTGTGTCCATCGCCGGATCACCCACCTGGGAGAAGGCATCGAATCGTGCGCGCAGCGCCGCGTACTGCTGCACAAGCGCGCGATCGTCGTACGCCTCCATGGGATCCCAGGGGTGGAGATAGCGCACTTCGCTGATGCCGGCCTGGAGCATCTCCTTGAGGCAGCCGAAGCACGGTTGCGTGGTGGTGGTCATCGACGCGCCGAGCGTCTGCTGTCCGAAGCGTGCCGCAGTGAGCAGCGCATTCTGCTCGGCATGCACGCAGATGCAGATGTCATATGCGCCACCGCGAAGTCCGTCATCGTCGCGGCGCGAGCAGCGGTGGCAGCCACCGTCTGAACAGTTCGGCATGCCGAACGGGGTTCCGTTGTAGCCGGTGCTCAGGACACGCGCGTCCCGGGTGATGACGGCGCCGACACGTCGCCCGAGACAGTCGGCGCGTGTGCGCGCAGCGAGGGCGATCAGAAGAAAGTACTGATCCTTGCTCGGGCGGTGCGGTGCGGGGGTGGTCATTGGGTGCGCTGGGGCTCCGGTTCCTGGGGTTCGAGCGTCTGCAGCGACGGTTCGTCGAAGAAGCTCACTACACCCATTGTGAGACCTGCGCCTCTCGCGTCCGGGCGGCGTGACGGGTACGCTAGGACGCCGGCGCCGTGATGTCCAAGCCGGCGCGGGGCTCACAATGCCGCAACCTCGGGCGGGTAGCTCAGCCGGTTAGAGCAGGGGGCTCATAACCCCACGGTCCCTGGTTCGAATCCAGGCCCGCCCACTGCCGTTTTGAATTCGAATCGAGGGTGATTCGCGTGTCAACTTGGTGACGCGCTTGGTGTGTGACCCCAACGTTGACCCCAACGCGGTTGGGGTCAGATTCACCGAGAATCGCATCCATCGTCCGGGCGGCTTCGCGCTGCATGGTCTCGGTCACGTGCGAGTACACGTCGAGCGTGAAGGCGACGCTCGCGTGCCCGAGCATTTCCGACGCGATCTTCGGGTGGACGCCGCCGCTGAGCAGGAGCGTGGCTGCCGTGTGCCGCAGGTCGTGGAAGCGAATCCGGGGAAGTCCAGCCTTCAGCAGGAGGTTCGTGAAGGACCGGCGAAGGTTGCTCGCGTCCACCGGCCTCCCGAACTCGTTGGTGAAGACGAGTCCGATCGGGTCGTCCCACTCAGCGTGCGCGAGGCGTTCGGTCGCGTTCCGAGCGGCGTGCCGCCGAAGCGCGCTCACGGCGGCCCCGGAAAGCTGCAGCTGGCGTCGCGACCGCGCGGTCTTCGGCTCGCTGATGGCTGGAGTGCCGCCCCGTGGCCAGAACAGCGTGCCGGTGACCCGAAGCCGGCCGGTCGCCAGGTCGACATCGCGCCAGCGCAGCGCGAGCAGTTCGCCCTGGCGCATACCCGTGGTCACAGCGAGGACGTACAGCGCCTCCAGGCGATCGTCAGCGACCGCGTCCAGCAACGCCCGGACCTGGCCCGGGTCGAGGGTCCGCATCTCGTGGTGGGCACGATGAGGTGGTTGCACCAGCGCAGCAGGGTTGCGAGAGATGAGTCCCCAGCGCGCTGCCTGACCGAACGCCTTGTTGAGGATTTCGTGCAGGTGGCGGACGGTGGTCGGGCTCAGGCCGGACTCCACGCGGTCGAGGTAGAGCCGCTGGATGTCGGTCGGCTGCAGCTCGACGAGCCGACGACGGCCGATGAGCGGAAAGACGTGGAGGCGCAGGTGGCGCTCGTACGCGCACCAGGTCTGGGCTCGAATCGTCGACTTGGAGCCGGCAAGCCACTCAACGAGATACGCGGCGACCGTCTGTCGCCCGTCTGGGATGGGGAGCCCATCTTCGTGCGCCTTGATGACGGCGCGGAGCTGACGCGCGGCCTCATCACGCGTCTCTGCGTACACAGATCGTCGAAGGGGCCGACCGCCGTGATCGAACGCCACGCGACCTTCCCAGCGACCGTCGGGACGGCGCCGGACGTTGCCCTCTCCGTTGCCGCGCTTGCTAGTCACCTGATCGTGCCCCCGGTCTGTGTTGGCCCGCAACGCTGGGAACCGCCTCCAAGTTTGCCAGCAGCGGGATGGCCGCGTCCGCCGGGACCGGGTCGGGAGCGGTCCGGCTAGATGTTCAGTCGGACCGAGCATCTACGCGAAGACGCTCGACCAAGGCATCGAGTGCGGCAACAGGAACGCGGCGCAGCCTTCCAAGCTTGACCGTCTCAAGCTCGCCGGAGCTGATGAGCTCGTACACGAATGTACGGCCGCATCCGAGTCGCTCCGCAACCTCGCGAACGGTGAGCAGCAGTGTGCGCGTCCGAATCGAGCCTTCGTGCGAAGCGCGTACGGACGCCACTGGCTGCAGGCGAACGTCGGCGTTCTCTCGCACAGGAGGGTCATCGAACAACAACTCTGACTGCGCCATGCGTGCACTCTACATCGCCAGCGCTTACCGGTCGCTTACACTTTTCGCGATCACTGGTATACGTTGCGGCGCAACGGCATACTCGATCCGATGCGAGCGATATCGAGGCATGGCAATGGTCGCTTCACATCGCGGGTATTACTCCTACTTGCGCTCGCGGCGCGATGACGACGTCGTGAAGCTACCAGTCGTCGAGCAGGGTCTGGTCCTCTGTGCTGCGTGCAACGTTGCGATGGAGGGGCGCTCCGTCCGCGGCCGTCCGCCGCGTTTCTGCGGCCAAGCGTGTCGGGCTGCTGCCTACCGGCGTCGGCGCCAGGGCCAGCCCGAGTCGCTGCCGCGATGGTCACACCCGAGGGGGCAGTTACGTCTCTCCGGAGCAGACTTCTGGGAGACGCGCCGGAACGCGCCGGCCGGCGTTCGTGCCACCGCGCGCGAGGAACGCGGACGCCAGGCCGCTGTGCGCCGGGCACTGCGCCACTGGGATAGCGCCTTCGCAAATGCAGAGAGACTCCACGTGCTCCGTGGGGCGCCCGCCCCAACGCCCGCAGCCGTGGCCGCATGGCGGGCGATCGCCGCTGCAGCCGCCGAGTGCGCCCGAGTGCAGGCGCCGGGAGGTCCGTGGACGCCGGTGCGGGAAAGCGCCGAGCGCGCCGTGGTTCTGCTGACGTCCCCGGATCTGATCCGAGCGGACCACAGACGCCGGC
>JBEKKP010000054.1:0-17021 GCA_050010655.1 Candidatus Dormibacteria bacterium | reverse complement strand
AGCAATCTCCCGGTGTCGATCCTTCAGGTCGCGGCGCTCACCCACGGTCTCGATGGCCGCGATCTTGTCGATATACGCAAGTGTCTCGAAGCAGGTGCGATCGCGCTCGGCGATGACGGACGTAACGCCGTGTCGCCCCGGCAGCTTGCAATCGCGCTCGCCGAGACGGCACATCTCGCGCGTGCGGTGTTCGTGCATCCCGAGGACGAGGAAATGATCGCGCAGGCCAACGCGACCCAGGGTCCGGTGACCCGCAGTCCGATACGTCCCGCGGAAACCGAGACGCGCGCGGTGAATCTCGCAATCCGCGCACTGTCGCATGCCCGCTCCGGACATCTGCACCTGCAGCACTTGTCGTCGGAAGGATCCGTGGCATCGCTCCGGCGCGCGCGTCACCAGGGCCTCGCGGTCAGCGCGGAAGTCACACCGCATCACCTCTCGATGTGGCTGCCGATGGCGGAGGAACCAGTTCCACAGTCGTTGCGCAAAGTCAATCCCCCGTTGCGTGCCGAGGCGGACCGGAATGCGCTCATCCAGGCGCTGCGCGAAGGAGTCATCGAAGCTGTGGCCACCGACCACGCGCCACACCGGGCCGCCGAGAAGTTACTGGCGTACGACGACGCCGCGCCGGGCATGGTCGGACTTGAAACCGCGCTCGCAACCTGCATCACCATTGGCGGCATGGGCGGGGAATGGCTGGCGACACTCGTCGAGCGCCTCACCGTTGGTCCGCATCGGATCCTCGGCCCCAACTCAGGTGTTCCGGAGCCACGCCTGCGCATCGGCGAATCGGCAACATGCACGTTGTTCGACCCGAGCGCTGAGTGGACTGTCGACGAGAGTCCGCTGCAATCGCGGTCGCGCAACACGCCGCTGCTCGGAGCAACGCTGCGCGGCACAGTCCTGCTCACGCTCGCCGGCGGGCGTGTGATCTATCAAGACCCGGCAAGGGTGCAAGTCAATTCGGAGCGTGTCACCAATGTCTGATATTCGCGGGCGTCTTGCGCTCGAATCCGGGGCGACGTACGAGGGCGTGCTCTTCGGCGCTCCGCTGGAGCAGGCCCACAACGGCGAGGTGGTGTTCAACACCTGCATGAGCGGGTACCAGGAGGTCATCACCGACCCGTCCTATGCGGGTCAGGTCGTCGTGATGACGTATCCGCTCATCGGTAATTACGGTTGCCGCGATGACACTGCCGAGTCAAGCCGCGTCCAGTGCCGCGCGCTCGTTGTGCGCGAGCTGTCCGCCGACATCGGGCATGCGCGCGGCGAGCGTACGCTCGAAGAGGAGTTGCGGCGCAACGGGATTCCCGGATTGCGCGAGGTGGACACGCGCGCGTTGACGCGCCACCTTCGTGACCACGGCACGCTCCGCGGCGTTATCGCGGCGAGCTCCGGGATCTCTCCGGCCGAGCAGGTTGCGCTGGCCCAATCGGCGCCGTTTGTGAGCGACGAGGACCTGGTCGGCATGGTCTCGATCGATGAGCCATTCCGTACTTACACAGAACCACTCGATGCGACTCTCCACCGTGGAGTCGTCCTCTCCGGGAGCGAGCAGACAGGTCGTGGGCTGCGCGTGGTCGTTCTCGACTACGGGGTGAAGCTGAACCAGGTTCGCGCGCTCTGCAGCCGGGGTGCCGAGGTCATCCTCGTCCGCCAGGACGCGCGCATCGAGGACGTGCTCCGTCACGAGCCCGATGGGATCGTGCTTTCCAACGGTCCGGGCGATCCCTCGCGACTCCCGCACGCCGTGCAACTGTGTCGCGACCTGCTCGACCGGCGTGTGCCGCTGCTCGGCATCTGCCTCGGGCATCAGATCCTCGGCCAGGCCGCCGGCGCATCCACGTCGCGTCTCGGATTCGGACACCACGGTGGAAACCATCCCGTGCGCGACACGGAAAACGGTTCCGTCTACGTCACCTCACAGAACCACGAATTTCAGGTCGACGCAGCGTCCTTGCCCGAGGATTCGGGTTGGTACGTCTCCGAGCGCAACCTCAACGACGGCAGCGTCGAAGGACTGCGACATCGAGAGCTCCCGGCGTTCTCCGTGCAGTACCACCCGGAAGGGGCACCGGGCCCTCAGGATCGCGCCGGTGTCTTCGACGAGTTTCTGCGGATGTGCGGTGGGCGACGAGCAGGGGGAGGGGATCCGCTTGCTCAAACAACTCTCCGCGGTTCGGTGGCGCGGGAAGCTTCGGCGGAGAAGCCGAAGTGCGTGCTCGTGATTGGTTCGGGGCCGGTGATCATCGGGCAGGCCGCGGAGTTCGACTACGCAGGGACGCAGGCGTGTCGGGCGTTGCGCGAAGAAGGGATTCGCGTTGTGCTCGTGAACAGCAATCCCGCGACGATCATGACGGACGACTTATCGGCCGACGCGGTGTATGTGGAACCGTTGACGGTTGAGGTGCTGGAGCGGGTGATCATTGCGGAGCGGCCTGATGGGTTGCTCGCCACACTCGGTGGGCAGACGGGGCTGAACCTGGCCGTTGCGCTTGATGATGCCGGGGTTCTCGAGCGGCATTCCGTGCGCGTGCTCGGGACGGGCCTGCACGCGATCAGGACCGCCGAAGATCGCGAGCGGTTCAAGGGATTGCTGACGGAAATTGGTGAGCCGACGCCGGACTCGGCAACGGTCGCTTCGCTTGCCGAAGCTCGGGCACTGCGTGAGCGGATGGGACTGCCGCTCGTGGTGCGGCCGGCGTTCACGCTTGGTGGAACCGGTGGCGGGCTCTGCGACACCGAGGAGCAGTACACGGAAACGGTGCTGACCGGACTCGCGGCTTCGCCGATCAGCCAGGTGCTCGTGGAGCGCTCGGTCGCGGGGTGGCGCGAGATCGAGTACGAGGTGATCCGCGATGCGGCGGGAACATGCATCACGGTCTGCAACATGGAGAACCTCGACCCGATGGGCGTGCATACCGGCGATTCGATGGTTGTGGCGCCTGCGCAGACGCTCACCGACCGCGAGCACCAGCAACTGCGAAGCGCTGCGCTGCGCATCATCAACGCGCTCGATATCCGAGGCGGATGCAACGTGCAATTCGCGCTTGCGCCGGACTCCCACGACTACTACGTCATCGAGGTCAACCCCCGCGTGTCGCGCTCGTCGGCGCTCGCGTCGAAAGCGACCGGATATCCGATCGCGCGTGTTGCCGCAAAGATCGCAGCCGGGCGCCGGCTCGACGAGATTCCGAATGCCGTCACGGGCAAGACATGCGCAGCGTTCGAGCCCGCACTGGACTACTGCGTGGTCAAGATCCCTCGCTGGCCGTTCGACAAGTTCCCCGAGGCCGACAGACGGCTCGGGACGCAGATGAAATCGACCGGCGAGGTAATGGCGATCGAGCGCTCGTTCGAAGCGGCGTTCAGCAAGGCGCTGCGTTCGCTCGAGCAGCCGCAACCGGATCCCGCTGTCCTCCACGAACCAGTGCTCATCGATGTCGCCAATGACCGGCGCGCCGCTGCGATTCTCGAAGCACTGCGTGGCGGCGCGACGCCCGAGGAGTTGACGCGCCGCAGCGGCATCTCCGCATGGTTTCTGCGCCGGCTCGGCACCATCGTCGCCTGCGAGGAGCGGTTGCGCTGGAACGGGCTTGACGACGACTCGCTTCGCGCCGCGAAACGTGCCGGGTTGACAGACGCGCGCATCGGGGCGCTCACGGGCATCGCGCCCGACGCAGTCCACGACCGAAGGCGCGCGGCGGGATTGCATCCGGTGTTCAAGTGCGTCGACACCTGTGCTGCGGAGTTCGAGGCGGCGACGCCGTACTACTACTCGACGTACGAGACCGAGGACGAGGGACAGGCCGCATCGGCGCCGGCGCCGAATACGGTTGTCGTGCTCGGCAGCGGCCCGATCCGCATCGGCCAGGGCATCGAATTCGATTACTGCAGCGTGCACGCGGCGATGGCGCTTCGCGCCCAGGGCGTCGACGCGGTGATGGTCAACAGCAACCCGGAGACGGTCAGCACCGACTTCGACTGCAGCACGCGCCTGTACTTCGAGCCGCTCGATGAGGAGGCCGTCACGGCGATCATCCGCGAGGAGCAGGCATCCGGCGTCGTCGTGCAGTTCGGTGGTCAGACCGCGATCAACCTTGCCGAGCCACTTGATCGCGCCGGCGTGAAAATTCTCGGCAGCAGCATCGCGAGCATCGACCTTGCGGAGGATCGTCGCGCGTTCGAAGGCTTGATGCGTTCACTCTCCATCCCGCAGCCGCAGGGTGCGGCGACGACGGATCTCGATGAGGCGCTGGCGATTGCCGATGAGATCGGCTTCCCGGTGCTCGTGCGACCGTCATACGTGCTCGGCGGCCGCGCGATGGAGATCGTGCACAGCCGCAGCCAGCTGACGCGATATCTCGAGGCCGCGATGGCTGCGCTGCCCGCCGAAGGCGGACGTCGGCGCGGCGCGGTGCTCATCGACCGCTACCTGTTCGGCACCGAGGTGGATGTCGATGCCATCAGTGACGGTGAGACTGTCGTCATCCCCGGGCTCATGGAGCACGTCGAGCGCGCCGGTGTCCACAGCGGCGACTCGATGGCGGCATACCCGGCGCGGTTCCTCGGCGATGACGTGCGCGGGCTCATCGTTGACGCGACGATCCGCATCACGCGCGCCCTCGACGTTCGGGGTTTGTGCAACATTCAGTTTGCGGTGCACCGCGGCATTCCCCACGTGCTCGAGGTCAATCCGCGGGCGTCGCGCACCGTGCCGTTCCTGAGCAAGGTGACCGGTGTTCCGATGGTCGAGCTGGCCACACGCGTGATGCGTGGCGCCACGCTTGCGGAGCTCGGATGGACGACCGGACTCGTCGCGGCGCGCCCGCTCGTCGCCGTCAAGGCACCGGTGTTCTCGACGGTCAAGCTGATCGACGTCGACACGGCGCTCGGCCCGGAGATGAAGTCCACCGGGGAGGTGATGGGGATCGACACCGACCTTGGTGCAGCGCTCGAAAAGGCGTTCGTTGCAGCCCTCGGAGAGATGCCGACCAGTGGCGGCGCGCTGTGCAGCGTGGCCGACGTGGACAAAGCGGAGGCACTGCCCATCATTGCCCAGCTCAGCTCGCTCGGCTTCACGATCTACGCCACCGGAGGCACTGCGACAGCCCTTGCCAGTGCAGGGATATCGGCCGTGTCGGTCGGCAAGATCGGGCACGGCCGCCCCAACGTCATCGACGTGATCGAGGAGGGCCGCGTGTCGATTGTCATCAACACGGTGTCGAACTTCGGTACCGACGAGCTCGACTTCCGCGCCGACGGCGGTGCTGCCGCAGCGGTTGGCCGTACGGTCAAGGACGGGTATCGAATCAGGCTCGCCGCCGAGCAGCGGCGGATCCCGTGCTGCACCTCGCTCGACACCGCTTCCGCGCTGGTGGATGCGATCGGCCGTCACGCATCCGGAAAGAGCGTCCGGGTCGCGACCGTCCGCGAGTATCGCGATGGCGTCGTACAGGCGGTGTCGTGACCGCGGACCTGAGCAGGGCGGCGCTCGAGACCGGTGAGGTGCTCGTCGTGGAACGGCTCGGGGGTGGATTGCTCGAGCTGGTCGTGCGGCTGCCCCATCTCTCCGCGACAGCCATGCCCGGCACCTTTGCGCAGCTGCGCTGCGGGAATGGCACGACACCGCTGCTCCGGCGTCCGTTCAGCGTCGCGTGGATCCAGGACGACACCTGTGGGTTCATCTTCGAGGCGGTCGGTGCGGGCACTCGGCTGCTCTCCGAGCTGCAACCTGGTGATCAGCTCGACACGCTTGGGCCACTCGGCCACGGGTTCAGCATCGTCGACGGCGGGTCGGTCGTGTGCGTCTCCGGCGGTCTCGGGTGCGCACCGTTCCCGCTGCTGATCAGCGAGCTCCGGCGCCGAGGTGTTAACGACATTCTTGTCTTGAACGGAGCGCGCACCGCGGCTCGCCTGTATCCTGCAGAGCGGTTCGCGCGACCCGCGGTCCCGGTCGTCGCCGAGGCGACCGACGACGGCACTCGGGGGCACCACGGCCCGGTCACCGACCTGCTTCGGCAGGCGCTGGCCACCAATCCCTCGGCTGTCTACGCATGCGGCCCGAATCCGATGCTGGGTGCCGTGATGCGGACGCTGCTCGAATCCGGGGCGGCGCTGCCGCCGACTCTCGAGGCTTCCCTGGAAGCGCCGATGGGGTGCGGCTTCGGGACATGTCTGGGCTGCGCGTTGCCGGTTCGTGGAGCGGACGGAAGCGCGGTGTGGCGGCTCTGCTGCACGGACGGACCCGTGATGCCGATGCGCGACGTGGACTGGGAAGCCGTGCTCGCTCTTCCGGGTGCAGACGTCGCATGAGCGATCATCGCGACGCCAGCGTCGATCTGGGACGCGGGCTGACACTGCCGAACCGTGTCGGTCTCGCGAGCGGAACCGCAGGCTACGGATTTGAACTTGCACAACTCATCGACATCGATCGTCTCGGTGCGCTCTACACGAAGGGCACGACGGTACTTCCGCGTGAAGGCAATCCGCCGCCGCGTGTGGCGGAAACAGGGGGCGGGATGCTCAACAGCATCGGTCTGCAGAACCCCGGTGTCGACGCCGTCGCGACCGACTACGCCCCGCGTTGGACCGGCTGGAAGATCCCGGTCATCGTCAACGTCGCGGGTGGATCCGTTGAAGATTACGTCCACTGCACCACGGTGCTGGAACCCGTCGCCGAAGTGGCCGGCATCGAGCTCAACATCTCGTGCCCCAACATCGCGCAGGGGTTGGACTTCGGTCGCGACCCTGATGCGGCTGCGCGCCTTGTCGCCGCGGTTCGCGCGGTCACACGGCGCTGCCTCATCGTGAAGCTCAGCCCGAATGTCACCGACATCGCCGCAGTCGCGCGCGCGGTCGAGGACGCGGGCGCCGACGCGGTGTCGGCGGTGAACACCTACATCGGCAAGAAGATCCACCGCGCGAGTGGCCGCTCCGTGTTGCCACTTGGGACCGGTGGACTCAGCGGCCCGGCCATTCAGCCGCTCGCGCTCGCGGCTGTTGCCGCAGTGTGCGATGCCGTCCGCATTCCCGTTATCGGCGTGGGTGGCATCGTGGATGCCGCATCGGCACGAGACTTCCTGATTGTCGGTGCCGTCGCCGTCCAGGTCGGAACTGCGACATTCGTCAATCCGGAGACCGCCCTGCAGGTTCTGGACGGTCTCCGGGATTGACTACTGCTGACTGACGGAGCGCGTCAGGCCGGCGCGCCGGACTCCACCGGCGTCGCGCTCACGTGTCCGTTGAGTGCCATGACCGGTTCCGGTGGGTCCATGTCGATCGCCACCTCGCCGTGCAGCAACAGGTCGCCGATCTCGATCTGCTGGTCGGTCATCCGCAGGGGAACGATGAGACCGACAAGCTTGATCACGATGAAGGTTGCGACCGCGTCGTACACGATGATGAACCCGAGTGCGAGCGCTTGCAGCGCGAGCTGCTTCGCGTTGCCGTACACGAGACCGGTGACAGCGACAGACGCCGTCCCCGCCGTGCCCACGTATACGATCATGTTCGGTGACGCGAACACACCGGTCATGAGTCCGCCGAACGCTCCGGCGACACCATGCGTATGGAAGACGCCGAGTGTGTCGTCCACCCGCCCCGTGAACATCCTGGTCTTGCCGAGCACGTTCATGGAAAGCCACGGCAGGATGCCTGCGCCGATGCCGATGCCGAACGCCGCGTAGGCGTTGATGTAACCGGCACCAGGGGTGATGGCGACCAGGCCGGCGATCATGCCGCTGATCATCCCGATGATGGTCGGCTTCTTCAGGAACGCGATGTCCATGAACATCCAGACCAGCAGCGCGGTTGCGGTGCAGAGGTGCGTGTTCAACACGGCCGCGGATGCGTCGGCATTCGCGAAGTACGGGTCACCACCGTTGAACCCGCTCCAGCCCAGCCAGAGAAGCCCACCGCCGGCAACCGCCATCATGATGTTGCTCGGCGTGTTGTTCATCCGGTCCTTCATGACGCGTGGACCGATGACCGCCGCTGCGACGAACGCTGACACCGCTGCAGCCACGTGGATGACGTAGCCACCGCTGTAGTCGACTGCGCCGAGCGAGCCGAGCCATCCACCGCCCCAGAGGCTGAAGGCCCCGACCGAGTACACCAGCGTGATCCAGAGCGGGACGAACAGTGCCCACGCCTTGAAGCTGATGCGCCCGAGCAGCGCACCGCCCAGGATGATCACTGTGATCGTCGCAAAGACGAACTGGAAGTACACGAGCGATGACATCGGGAAGCGCAGCGCCGGAATCAGCCCGGTGAGCAGTGGAATGCTTGCCTGCGATTCGAGGTCACTTGCTCCGGCGACGGGATGCGGTATGCCGACAAAGGTTGTCGCTGCCCCGCCGATGTGCAGCGGGCTGCCGAACGACATGTCGTACGCGAAGAACATCCAGATGACCAGCGTCATCGCGAACGCGTAAATCACCATCAACGCCGAGTTGACGGCGAATTTCCGCTTCATCAACCCTGCGTACAGGATCGCCAGGCCGGGGATGCTCATGATCCCGACCAGCGTCGCCGACGTGAGTTGCCACGCCGTGTCGCCGGAGTTCAGCCAGCTTGGAGCCTCGTTCAGGGCCGACAACATATGGGACACCTCACCTCTAACGCGGCCGATATATGGGCATGTACAACGACATGCGCCTTGCCACGGAACTCTGTCAGAGCCGGGCGCACCGTTCTTCGGCCGCGACGCACAGATCCACGACCTGTCGTCTGTACATCGCGCACGAGGAACGCTGGTCGCGGCGCACAGACAGGGCGCCGCGCACGGCGGCCCGCGTCAGACGGCGGTGCGGAGGTAGTTCGGGAAAGGTGCCGGTGGGTCTGGCTCGGCAACGCTGAGCGTCGGGACCGTCGCGCCCAACTCGAAGTCCTGCGCGGGAACCGGTCGGCCGGTGAAGTATCCCTGCGCGCGGTCACAGCCGAGCAGTGCGAGCAACTCCAGGGTTGCCAGTGTCTCGATTCCCTCGGCGACGACCGTAAGGCCGAGTGCATGACCGAGTTCGATCGTGGCTCGGACGAGCTTGAGATCCTGCTCGCGTCCGTTCGCACTGAGCCCGCCGATGAACGTCCGGTCGAGCTTGAGTTCCGTGATGGGCAGGCTGCCCAGATACGCGAGCGACGTGAATCCCGAGCCGAAGTCATCGATCGACACGCCCATGCCGAGGCTCCGCAATTCTTCGATGACGCTCTGACATGCCGCGAAATCGCGAATGATGGTTGTCTCGGTCATTTCGAGGATCAGTGCGGCGGC
Organism: Candidatus Dormibacteria bacterium; assembly: GCA_050010655.1. Lineage (GTDB taxonomy): Bacteria > Chloroflexota > Dormibacteria > Aeolococcales > Aeolococcaceae > Palsa-851. The sequence continues at coordinate 7,750 of JBEKKP010000054.1, read as the reverse complement.
CGGCACGCGATGGCGACGGAGTGTCGCCTTGACGACTTCGATGAAGCCCGGATCGAGGAGGTTCGAAGACGAGACGTTCACCGACATTGCGAGACGGCTGCCTGCAGCGCGCCACGCGGCGCACTGCGCGATCGCTTGATCGAGCACGAGACGGGTCAGCGGCCCCATGAGGCCCGCTTCCTCGGCCAGTGGCAGGAACTCCAACGGCGGGATCAGACCGAGGCGCTCATGCGGCCAGCGCACCAGCGCTTCCGCGGCGATGACCTCGCCATTGCGGAGGTCCACCTGTGGCTGGTAGTGCAGGACGAGCCGCTCACCCTCGACAGCGGCGCGCAACTCCTCGACGAGGGCCAGCCGGTTGCCGCCGTCATCGATCGATGCGGTGTACACCTCGAAAGGCTGATGGGTCAGCTTGGCTCGGTACATCGCGACATCCGCGCAGCGCATCAGGCCGACACTGTCGCCGGCGTCCGCCGGCGCCGAGGCAATACCGATGCTCGCGCTGATCCGGACACTGACGCCGTTGAGGACGAATGGTTGCTCGAGGAGCGCGGTGACGCGCTGGGCGAGTCCGGCTGCATAGGAGGGATCGCTGTCGACCAGTACCGCTCCGAGCTCGTCGCCACCGATCCGCACCAGAACATCGGTGTCGCGCAGTGAGCTCGTGAGCCGCGGCCCGAGCTGCCGCAGCAATTCATCTCCCGCGGAGTGCCCGAAGGAGTCGTTGATCTCCTTGAAATGGTCGAGATCGATGAAGAGAAAGGCGAGGGAGCGGGGCGGAGCCGCGGGTTCGACCTGATCCTCGAAATACGCGTCGAGCAGGCTCGTGAGCTGACGCCGGTTGCCGAGCCCGGTGAGCTCGTCGGTCACCGCCTGGCGGTGGCGCTCCTCGGTCAGCGAGCGAAGACCGCGCACCGAGAGCGCGAGACGGACGCCGACCACCACGAGCGTCGCCGCCGCGAGCCCGATCGCGATCTGGACAACCTGGTGCGCGACCGAACCCACCAAGAGGATGACCAACGCTGCAAGGGCGCCGGCGCCGGGGAGCACGAACCCCGGGAGCTTGCCGTTCTCGACCAGGTCACGGCGCCCGGGGGACACCCAGACCGAGATGGAGATCAGCGTGATCGCGATGGGCCATGCCACGCCGTTGAGGACCGTCCCAACGTGGGACTGGGACCCGATCAGGTTGAACGTATCGCCGATCGTGTTCACCCCGCAGGCCGTGGCGAAGAGCAGCCAGGGCAGGCGCCTCCCGGAGAGCACGGCCGTGCCGCCGACGACGAGGGCAAGGAGCACCGCGTCGCCGATCGGGTAGACGAGGAGCACGCCGACTCCCAGCGTGCTGAGGCCGGCACCGCTGAGAGCAGTCAGCACCGCATGGAAGGCGAAGGCTGCGACGACAGCTGCGGCCCCGAGGCCGGCGATGGCGCCGTCGAGCCATGTGGCGGGGAGGAGCCGTTTGAGCTCCTTTCGAAGCATGAGCACGATCGCCGCGTAGGCGAGCGGGTAGAAAGAGATGTAGAAGATGTCTGCGAACGACGGCACCGGCGCCGCGGTGCCGCCCCAGGTCTCCCAGGTGAGCACGATGTCGCCGAGAGCCCAGGCGAGCACAGCGCAACCAAGCACGAGCGGTATCGCCCTGCCCGGCCGTCCGCTGAATGCCCGGGCAAAGAGCATGCCGACCACGATCACTTCGTAGACGCAGACGCCCCAGCCGTCGACCCAGGGCCAGGAGTCGGTGGGCGGCCGGATCACCAACGACACGACGTACGCGACCAGCAGAGCGGACATGACCGCGTAGGCCACCCACAGCGCGCTCGGCGCCGACCTGGACGACCTCAGAAGGGTCGGGAGTGCCCGCCTTTCCGGAGGGGCCGCGGAACTCACCTGAGCAGCTTTGCCGATCTCGTGTTGAATTCCGGTTGCGTCTGTGGAACGACAATGACTTCTCGCGGCAAAAGTCGGGCACGGTGGCTCGCCCGCGACGTACCCAAGGGGCCAGGCAAAGGAGGCAAGAAATGCCGCGAGTTGGTCGGGTCGACGTCGCTGTCGTCGATGGCGAGGCATCCCTGCGGCGCGTGCTGCCACTCATGCGGGCGTACTGCGACTTCTACAGCGTGCAGCCCTCGGATGCCGCTCTCCTGGCCATGTCCCGGGCGCTGATCGCGGACCCCGTTCACGAGGGGATGCAACTGCTGGCGACCGCCGACGGCGAGGATGCGGGCTTCGCCACGCTTTTCTGGAGCTGGGAGACGACCAGTTCCGGCCGGATCGGCGTCATGAACGATCTCTTCGTGAACCCGGATTTCCGCGGCCGGGGGGTCAGCTCGGTGCTGATCAGCGCGTGTCTTGACCGCTGCCGGGACCACGGGGCGGTGCGGATGGTCTGGCAGACCGCGGTCGACAACGTGGCGGCACAGGCCGTCTATGACCATGTCGGCGCGACGCGGGAAAGCTGGATCGACTACTGGCTCGACACCGCTGATCCGGCTCCCCGGAGCGACTAGGCGCAGCGCCCTACTTCTTCGCCGCCTCGTAGTACGGGTTCGCACCCTGAGCGTGGTCCGTCGTGTCGCGAACCTCGGTGATCTCCGGGAAACGCTCGATGATCGCCACGCGCACTCCCTGGCCGAGCGTGACCTCGGCCATACCGCAGCCCTGGCACCCGCCGCCCATATGGATGAAGGCGACGCCGTCGCTGACGTCGAGCAGATCGATGAAGCCGCCGTGTGTTGCGACGGACGGGTTGATCTCGTCGTCGAGGAGTCGCTGCACGTCTCGCGCCAGGTCGTCGAACCACAGCGGATTCGGGTTGTCGACGGTCAGGGCGCCCCGCGCTCGGTCCGCGTCGATCGTGATGCCGTCGAGGTAGGGCGCGGATGCCAGCGGCATCGTGAAGCGGACTCCCGATGGCCCGGTGACGACGAGATCGCCGTCGCGCTCGTCGCCCGGGTTCACCAGCGAGAGGTCGTAGTTGAATGCGCCGCCATGCCTGCCGGTGATGGCGATGCGAACACCGGCCTCTGGCTGCCGGCGGTTGGCGCGCACCTGCTCGATGCGGGTCAACGCGAAATCGGTGAGTGAGATCCTCGGTTCCTTCACGCCTTGCGGCCATGGTACGTCGGGCTGACTCGTCCGGGTAGGCTCATCGAATGCCGAGGGTGATGCTCATCCTGCCCACCGAGACCTATCGGGCAACGCCATTTCTTCGTGCGGCTGAGGAACTCCACCTCGACGTTGTGGTCGCGTCGAACGAGGCCCCGACGCTCGCAACGCTGATGGAGGGGCGCGTGCTGACGTTGGATTTGCGCCGTCCCGAGGAGTCGGCGGATCGGGCCGAGGCGTTTGCGAACCGCTGGCCGGTCGACGCGGTGGTGGGTGTCGACGAGGGATCCGTCGTCACTGCGGCGACGGTGGCCGAACGTCTCCGTACACCGCGGCGCAATCCCCTGGCGGCGGTTCAGGCGACGCGCGATAAACGCTTGCTGCGCAAGGTACTTTCCGCAACACCGCTGACACAGCCGGCGAGTGTGGCACTCGATGTCGACGCGGACGTCGACGCGATCGACGCCGCCATCGCAATCACTGGACTTCCCTGCGTCATCAAGCCGGTGGATCTTGCGGCGAGTCGTGGTGTCATCCGTGCGGATGATCGCGCCGAGGTGCATGCAGCCGTGCGACGCACGAGCACGCTGATGCGCGAGATCTGCGCCGACGGATCGGTGCCCCAACTCCTCGTCGAGCGCTACATCGACGGAGTAGAGGTTGCGCTGGAAGGCCTTGTGCGACAAGGGTTTCTCGAGGTGATCGCGCTCTTCGACAAACCCGACCCGCTGGTCGGACCCTTTTTCGAGGAGACGATCTACGTGACGCCCTCACGTCTCAACACTGAGACGCAGCGCCTGGTGATCGACGCAGTACGCACTGCCGTGTCTGCGCTCGGACTGCGGCACGGCCCGGTACACGCTGAGGTGCGCCTCGCCGCGGAGGCCCCGGTCGTCATCGAGGTCGCGTCGCGGTCCATCGGCGGACTGTGCTCGCGAGCGCTGCGCGTCGCGTGCGACGACGCTCCAGAGGAGATTCGCTCACTCGAGAACGTCATTCTTCGCGAGGCATGCGATCTGCCCCTGGGCAACGCGCACACGGTGGACGCTGCGTCCGGTGTGTTCATGTTGCCCATATCGCATGCCGGCATCCTGAACGGCGTGCGCGGTGTCGATCGCGCTGAGCGCGCGCCGGGCATTACCGGCGTCGTGATTTCCATTCCGACCGGTCATGCGGTGCGCCCGCTCCCGGAGGGTGATCGCTACCTCGGATTCATCTTTGCCCGCGGCGAAACACCTGCGGCCGTCGAGCACTCCTTGCGCACGGCGGAAGCGCTCATCGACGTCGACATCACTGCTCCGGCGCGTGCTGGGGTGGGTGATGTCCATCCGCCACCCGATAGGAGGCGCTCATGACCGTGGCCCTTCCGGATCCTCAACTGACGCTGGTCTACCGCCTCGATGCGGCTGTCGGCACACCACTCGAGATCGGCGATTTTCCCGCGGGCCGAAGGCGCATCGTGCCCTTGACAGGAGGGACGTTCACCGGCCCGAAGATCAACGGCACGCTCGTCGCGGGCGTCAGTGCCGACTGGCAGATCGTGCAACCGGACGGCACCGCCCTCGGCGACATCCGCTATGTCCTGAAAACGGACGCCGGAGACCTGCTGTACGTCCAGTCGCGAGGTGTGCGTCACGGCAGCGCCGAGGTGCTGGCGCGTCTCGCGCGTGGCGAGGAAGTCGACGCTGCCGAGTACACCTTCCGGACGTCGACACAGATCGAGGCATCCGCGCCCGAACTCGACTGGCTGAACAAGGGCATCTTCATCAGCGTCGCCGCGCGTCGCGCGGGAGGTGTCATCTACGCGACGTATCTCGTCTCCTGAGACGAACGGCGCCGCACACGACGTGCCCCCTGGAGGAATCGAACCTCCCTCAACCGGTTAAAAGCCGGCTGCTCTACCGATGAGCTAAGGGGGCCGGAGCCAGGATTGTATTGCCGCCCATGCGGGACGCCCTACCATCGGGATTGGTGACTGAAGAGATTCGCGGGTTTCCCGAGCGATTCCCTGTCCGCGACGACGGTGTCAGAAGCTGGCGCTACCGTGCCGTCTCGCTCATCTGCCGGACCTCGCTTCGAGGGTTTTTCGGGCGCGGGCTGCAGCTCGATCCCCTGTCGAAGTTTCCTACCGAGGGTCCATTGCTGGTGGTGTCCAACCATCTGAGCAACATCGACCCCTGGATCTTCGGTGGGTTCGGGCCTGGGGTCCTCTACTGCATGTCGAAGCGCGAGCTGTTCAACAACCCGGTCATCGCGTGGATTCTCGCGGGCTGTAATTGCTTTCCCATCGATCGTGGCAGTGCCGATCGCCGGGCCCTCCGCATCGCGCTCGACGTGCTCGCTCGGCGCGGTCGCCTCCTGATCTTCCTGGAGGGCACTCGCTCGGCGACCCCGGGCATGCGCCGGGCCGAGGCGGGAGTTGGCTTCCTCGCGCGCCGATCGGGTGCATCGATCCTGCCAGTCGGTATCTCTGGGACGGAGGCAGCGCTGCCCCGTGGTCACAAGTTCCCGAGGCGTGTCCCCATCCGCGTGAAGATCGGCCCGGTGTTTCAGCTTCCCGAGCGGGTGCCCGGCGAGCGCCGTGACGACCAGGCCATGGCGGACCTCATCGGAGCCCGAATCGCGGAACTGCTCCCGCCTTCGTACCGTGGTGTCTACGGGTCGGTGGGAGAAGGAGAAGCCGTACCCCGGGTCGGCTAGGCAGCCCGCTGCCGCGAGGCTGCGCCGGGTACGACGTGGCACGATCGCGAGGTGACCAGCACACCCGCCGAGGCGCAGCACCTTCGCGACCTCGTTCGGCTGCGCCGTGTCCGGGACCGCATGGATCGGGAGTACTCGCAACCGCTGGATGTCGAGGCGCTTGCTCGCGGCGCCAACATGTCGGCCGGCCACTTCAGCCGCGAGTTCCGGCTCGCTTACGGTGAGTCGCCCTACGGCTACCTGATGACGCGCCGGATCGAGCGCGCCATGGCGCTGCTCCGTCGGGGCGATTTGAGCGTCACCGAGGTGTGTTTCGAAGTCGGCTGCTCGTCGCTGGGAACGTTCAGCACGCGCTTCACCGAACTGGTCGGGATGCCGCCGAGCGTGTACCGCCACCACGCCGCGCGGGCCACTGCAGGGATGCCGTCATGCGTCGTGAAACAGGTCACCAGACCGGTCAGGAATCGAGAAGCGCCCGTCTCGGAGCCGCAACTAGCATGACGGCCGTGGACCCCACCACTCACGTTCAGGAGCGACCATGACCACCTCGACGACCCAGGGAATCAAGACCGTCCTGCATCCCGTCACCGATCTCGAGAAGGCCAAGCCGGTCTACACGGCGCTGCTCGGAGTCGAGCCGATGGCCGACGCGCCGTATTACGTCGGCTACGAGGCCGAGGGCCAGCAAATTGGGCTGGTACCGGGCGGCGGCGGCATGACCTCGCCCGTGGCGTACTGGCACGTGGCGGATATCGAGGCGAAGCTCGCCGAGGTGACCGCCGCAGGCGCGACGTTGAAGGAGTCGCCACGCGATGTCGGCGGCGGCCGCCTCGTGGCCACCTTCACCGACCCGGACGGCAACGTCCTCGGGCTCATTCAGGACTGATCCGCCATGGACATCACCATTCACGGGACGTTCCTTCCGCACACCGACCCGGAAGCTTCGCTGACCTTTTATCGGGACGTCCTCGGCTTCGAGGTCCGCAACGATGTCGGGTACGGTGGGCTGCGCTGGATCACGGTCGGCCCCGCGGACCAGCCCGGCATGTCGATCGTTCTGCATCCGCCTGCGGTCGATCCCGGGATCACCGAGGACGAGCGCCGCACCATCGTCGAGATGATGGCCAAGGGCAGCTACGCGACCATCATCCTGGCCACCACGGACCTCGACGGCGCCTTTGCGAAAGTGGAAGCCGGCGGCGCGGAGATCGTGCAGGAGCCGACTGAGCAGCCGTACGGGATTCGCGACTGCGCGCTCCGCGACCCCGCAGGCAACTTGATCCGCATCAGCGAGGTTCGCTGACCTCGTCCCGATCGTGAGCGGGCCCGCGGCGCGCTCAGCGGTGCCGACGTCCGATCAGCGCCCTCTGCGGGCGGCGGCAGCCTTGGCAGGGACGGCTTTGGCCGGAGTCTTCTTCGCCGCCGGCGCGCTCACTTTCGCGGGACTCTTGGCGGGGCTCTTGGCCGCACTCTTTGCGGGGCTCTTGGCCACGCTCTTCGCAGGGCTCTTGGCTGGAGCTTTCACCGGGCTCTTGGCCGCGGCTTTCGCGACGGGCTTCGCGACCGGTTTGGCGGGTGACGTCCGCGCTGCGGACTTGGAGGTGGTGGGTTTCGCTGCCGCTGCCGGCTTGGCGGCGCCCGGAGGCTTCACCTTGGCATCGGGCTTGGCGCTTGCCGCTGGCTTGGTCGTGACGGCCGCCTTCGGCTTCGCCGGCGTCTTCGCAACAACCGGCGCCTTCGAGGCGGGCGCCGACTTGGCCGCGGATTGGGATTTCGTCGGAGGTGCAGTTGAAACCGGCTTGGCGCTCCTTGGGGGAGCCGCGGCGGTCGGCTTGCTCGCGACCGGGCGCTGGGGGGCCGGGGCCGGGTCGGCACGCTTCGCGGGCACCGGCGCCGCCTTGGGCGGCGGGGCGACGGCCGCCACGGGCTCTGGCTCCGGTTC
>JBEKKP010000053.1:0-17997 GCA_050010655.1 Candidatus Dormibacteria bacterium | reverse complement strand
GGAGCGGATTCAGCGGCGCTGAGCCACGTCGGCCGATCGACGGTCCTCGACGTCACCGCCGAAGGTGTCGACAAAGGAACGGGGACAGTCCGCGCGCTGAAAACGCTCGGGCTTGCGCCGGAAGCCGCGATCAGCTTCGGCGACATGCCTAACGATCTGGCGATGTTCCGGGTGACCGGGCGGAGCTACTCGATCGGGTCAGCCGACCCCGCGGTCATGCTCGCGGCGACCGAAGTTCTCCCCAGCGTCGAGGACGATGGCTTTGCACGCAAGATCGCCGACCTTGCCGCCGCCGGATGGATCATCGACGCCACGTAGCGCCTCGAGAGTGCTGTCTCAGACCCGAGCGGTCCCCGCCGCTTCGAATGTCATAGCGCGCTGCAGGGCAGCGGCGCGGAGTTCCTGCGGGATCTCGACCGGTCCACCGATGCCGGCGCCGAGGATTCCCGCCTGAGCGGCTTCCTCGACGATGCCGCCAACCAGGATCGCCAGGTCTGGGGTGCGATGGAATACCAGCACGCCGTGGTTGGCGAGGAGCACGGCAGGCACCCCGGGCGTGATCGCCGCCCTGATGTTGGCCACCGCCTGGGCTGAGCCGCGCGGGCCGTAGGCAGCAACGGGAACCCCCGTCGGCAGCCCGAACATTGCGAGGGCTTCGAGCCAGCAGCCGATCGGCCGGTGCGCGGCGGCGAACGCTGTGGCATACGGGGAATGCGTGTGGATGACGCAGCCCACGTCGCCGCTGTCCGCATACATGGCCGTGTGCATCGCCACCACGGCTCCCTGAATCGGCGGCAGTTCGCCCTCGCGAAGCGTGCCGTCCAATCCAACCCGAACCACGGCACTTGCGGGGTGGTTGCGGAGCGAGGGGCCGGCGGTGAAATACATCTCGTCTTCGCCCGGAACCCGAAGGCTCACATTGCCGTGCCCGTTGGCCGAGATAGCCCCGCCAGCCACGACGCGCTGAGCGACCTCGACCACATGGTTGACCAATTCCGCGTCCATACGACCCTCCAGCTCACCAAATGCTCACGCGACGAAAGTGCGCCGACACTGTAACCAGAGGCCGACGTCTGGCGAGGTATCCGGATCGCCTCGATACGGTGCCGCCAAGGAACAACGACGCCCGCACATTGTGCGCGGCGCCTCGCATGACGGGCCTGGGAGGGCAACGGTGGTTATTTTCGGTTGGGGGCGGCGCACGTTCCACCATGCAGGACCTGTCCTGTACCAGTGGTGCAGGAACTGCAGCAACTCGAACTGGTTCTATCTCGTCACCGTCCGCCGCTGGCTGACGCTCTTCTTCATCCCGGTGATCCCGTACCAGCGTCAGCACATGCTCATCTGCCCAGTGTGCAACCGCGGACTCAATCTGGCCGGCGCCGAGCTGCAATGGGCGAAATCGCTGAACCAACTCGCCGTGCTGTACACGACCAACGCGATCAGCGGCGATGAGTACATGCGCCGTCTTCGCGAGAGCGGAGCCCCATCTCCTGCCGTAGCAGCGCCGCCACCACCGGTGTTGGCACCGGTTGGAGCTCCGGTAAGCGAAGTTTTGAGCGGCATCCAGGTCGCGGCCCCGCCTCCACTATTGGCCCAGGGCGGGACATCAGGAAGCGACGGCTTCGGCGGCATCCAGATCGCAGGCCCGCCACCCGTGGGCGCACCACCGATGCCCACGACGACGCCACCGTTCCGCGGGACGCCGATGGGACGGCGGGCACAGGTCATGCGTGTCCTCATGCCGATCGCGGCCATTGCGCTCGTCGCGGGAATCTGGATCTACACCAACCAGAACGACAACAACAGCAACGTCCCGCAGGGCTCCATCGCGACGACCTTCGTCGCAGGCACCTGCATCGACGGAACGCCGACCAGTTCTGAAATCACCTTTGCCAGTTGCACCGGCGATTACGACGGGAAGATTGTCGAAGTCCTCAACGCATCGGAGACCGTCTGCGCATTCGGGGACACGCTGTTCGTCGCGACACCCCCGAATCCCAACCTCTGCATCAACTTCAACGACCACAATCCCTGACGCGACGCGCGTGCGGGGCACGCGAGCAGTTAGGGCAGGCGCGAGAGCGCGTATTCCAGTCGCGCCAGGCTCTCGGCCCGATGCGCTGCCTCGTCCACGGCGCGCAACAGCTGCAGGCGCGTTGGATATCGGATCAGGTCCAGATCCTCATGCACGTCAGCCAGCCACTGCCGGGCACGACTCTGGTCGGCCGGCGAGAGCAGTACCTTCATCCCCATTCCCCCACAAGGTGCTCAGGACACTAGCGTAGCGTTTGCAGCGATCGAAGTCTATGGGCAGTTTTTGTGGGCGGTCGCGGAGACCGGGTAGCCACGCCATCGTCCGGGACACGTCTCCGGGTGCCCTCAACGACGCGCCGCTGGACTGATCGCGTCAAACCTGTCTAAATAGCGGGAAGGAAGGGCGCATCGCAGGGGGATTGCATGCCGAGCATTTCGCTCGAGCGGAAACGTGTCGTTGCAGATGACTTCGACGCGCGTGTCGGCCGGACGCACACTGGGTCATCGGGCACACGCGGGATCGGGAAGCGCGCGTTCCTTGTCGGCATGGTATTGCTGATGGCTGCCGTTGCCGTCGGAGCAGGCATCGCCCAGGCGATTCGGGGCGCTCAGGCGCTCGACGCGACAGATGCTCTTGTCTTCCAGGCAGCCGGACGGATCATCGCTGCGCACGGATGCGTGTATTGCCTCGCCACCGAGCGTTCGGCTCAACTGGCGCTGCTGGGCGGCCACCTGCAGGCGAATGGGGTCGAGGCGTTCAACAATCCTCCGCTGATGGCATGGCTGGTTCAGCCGGTGGCCGGCCTCAGCCTGTCGGCGTACACGGCGCTCAGCGTCCTCGTCGAAGCGGCGGCACTGCTCGTGGGAATCTTCATGGCGCAGCGATTGCTCGCGGGCTCTGTCCAACTGCCCGTCCCTCCCGTCGTGGTCGCGGTCGCACTGGTGGCGCCGTTGCCGGGGTTGGAGACGCTGGTGTTCGCGCAATGGGTCGGCCTGATGTTGGTCGCGCTCCTTGGAGCGTATTTCCTGATGCGAGCAAACCACGCCTTCACTGCGGGGCTGGCGTTGTCCCTGCTGCTCGTGAAGCCCCAGGACATCTGGCTGGTCCCGATCGTGTTGATCGCCGCCCGCGCGTGGCCGGTACTGCGGGGACTCGCCGTCGGCGCCGGCGCTTGGTTCCTCACGTCGGCCCTCGTGGTGAGCACCGGAACGCTTGGACACCTCATCGGGACCCTCGGCCAGAATCAGTCGCAGATCCCATTTACCAGCGGGCTCCCTGGTATCGCGGCAGCTATCGCGGGCTCGGATGGGGGAATCATCGTCGCGGCGCTGGGCATCGCGGTCGCGCTTGCGACACTGCCGCTGCACGATCGCCTGCGTCGAGATCCATTGCTTGCGTTGGATATCGGCATCGCTCTTTCTCTCCTGTTCTCCCCTCATGTCTTCAGCGCTGATCTGTTGCTGATGGGCGCCGTCCTGATCGACGTCGGACGGCGTGATCTGAAGCTGGCCGTCGTTGCGGGGGTGATACTCGATGTGGCGTACCTGCTTCAGGGGCCGCTCTTTCACACGGCGGGTCACATAGAGGCCATCGCGCTCCTCTGCGTGACGGCGATGGTTGTTGCCGTTGCGATGAGGCGACCCACCCTCGAGCTCGCCGGCAAGCGTCAGTTCACCACGACAGCTGCTCCCAGAACGACCGACTCGCTAACACCGACCGCGCACTTCATTTGACGGGCCTATCCCGACGAGCCTGATACCTGTACCGGCACCAGCTTCCATGTGCGGCCGCCATCCGTCGTCTGCAACAGGTTGTCATCGACGCCCGTGTTGGTGTTGGTCCACCCCAGAGATGGACTCACGAAGTCCAGGATCGAGCCGTTGAAGTCGAAACCTTCTGGAGACGGCCGATCGTGGTCGAGCGGTTGCAGGGTGTTCCAGATCCGCCCGCCGTCGTAGGTGACGTAGAGGCCGGCCTCATAGCCGGTGTTCAAGGTGTCCGAGTCCAGCAGCCAGCCATCCTCCCCATTGATGAAGTGCGCTGCGTCTGTTGCGATGCCCGGTGCGGCGTGCGCCGTCCAACTCCGGCCACCGTCGAACGTCACGAAGACGAGAACGCCTGGCTGCTCGGTGGGATCGAGCCCCAGCATGAATCCGTCCACGCTGTTGATGAACGTCGGGTTCGAGAGCCCCAGATACTGAGTGCTGAGGAGCGGAATCGGCTGACGAGACCACGTCGCGCCGCCGTTGTGTGTGACGTCGAACTCGGCACTGGCGCAGCCCCCGCCGGTGAGCCATCCCGTGCTGGGACTGATGAATGTCGCGGTTGCCTGCGCGAAACACGGACCACTTGGCGAGTCCGACGACTGCACGAGATGAAAGGTCTCCACCCAATGAGCGCCCCCGTCGACCGTTCTGAAGAGGGTCGTTCCGAGGCTTGTGTCCGTATCGTCTTGGTTCGCCGAGAACCAACCATCGTCGAGATTGACGAAATCGAGGGCGCCCTGCCACGACAGGCCTGGGTCTTGCACGACATCAAAGCTGCCGCCCCGCGACCAGAGCGTGCCTCCGTCGCTCGTCGCCCACGAGGTGAACGTCATGGGCACCGGGGGCGCATCTTCATTGCACGAAAGCCCAGCGGCGGTGACGACTCGCGCGCTGTCGGCGCTGATGAACGCCACAGCCACGATCGACTGTCCGTCCGGGAGTTGCGGGGAGGCAAGCAACCAATGCTCAACGCCCTGGGTCGTGTGAAGAACCGAGCCGGTCACCACCTGCTGCGCCCACCCACTCTGTGCGCTGAGCATCGTCAAGTTTTCGATGGAGTTCGACGACGGAGCCTGCTGCGGCGGACACACGTACGGCCATGGTGTCTCGGTCGCTACGCTCGACACCGATTGAGTGGGCTGCGGCGACGGTGAAGGCGCCGCCGTTGCCGTCGCTCGTGGGTGGGAAATTGTTGACGAGCAGCCGGCGAGTAGGACGGCGACGCATGTCGCGATCAGACCCGATCTGATCCGCGCACGCACCGCCCTTCCCTTGCGCGTGCCCGGGATCGGCGCAGCCATCCGGTACGACGCTGCGGACTCGCGCGTGCTCCGCACCGGAGGACGATCGGGCCTCAACCCGCGAGCCTCTCAAGGCCCCCGTTGGCCTGCAGGATGTATGCGTCACCGGGCACTGCCGAAACATCGCCTGGGGGAAGGAAAAATCCCGTGTGCGTGGTCAGTGCGATCGCATCATCAAAGTTGACGAAACCAACCGCCGGATGCTCGGTCCCGGTGTTCGTGAGGAGGGTCCGATCGGTCTCCCAGTCAACCATCCATTCGGGATGTTCGCCGCCGCCGGCACCGCCGCCATCCACGATGATGCGCGAGCCGTCCCACGAGATACCCACCACCGCGCCGATCAAGGGGTAGCCCGCCTGATTGCCCCATCGCACCACGCGACCGAGAATCGCCCAGGTCATCGAGTTGCGAATCGTGATCCCTGACGGTTCATCGAGCGCGACGATGCTGCCATCGTGCGACGCGATGGCCGAGACATCACCCGCGGAGTGCTCGGCAAGGACGCGTCCCGTCGAGAGTTGCAGGACGATGAGAGTCGCGGTCTGTCCGTCGTCCTTAAGGACGACCGCCCGATTTGCGTTCGGGCTGCACGCCAATACCCCCCAACCACCGTTTGTGCTCGCAATCGAGCCGAGTGTTGCGACTATGCGGGCGTGGCCGGTGTCGTCGAACTCGATCAGGGTCCCCGTCGCGGCGCCGTTCGTTGGTGTGCTCACTTCGCAGAGATGCGTGGAGTCGTCGGCCCACATCGGAGGTAGCGTCGCCTGAAAAAATTGTTCCGGTACGCTTCCCAGTACTGCGCCGGACACGGCGACGATCTGATTGCCGTTCAACACCTTCATTCCATTCGGCGCGATCTCAAATCCCGAAGGGCTGGACGGGAGAACGAGCGTCCCGGCAGGGTTGCCTGCGTATGTTCGGGCCGTCAAGGTCACCGAGCCGTCGGGCGCTGAGCTCGTCCAGAAAAGCGCTAGTGGGCCGGCGCCAGAGACCGTTGAGGTGATAACGGGCACCGGCGTTGACAGCGACGTCACTGGCGGTAGCGCCACCGGCGGCAAGGCAACCAGCGCGCTCGGCGCGGCGGGCCGTGGCGCCGCAGGATTTGGTCGCAGCGCTACGAGAATGCCCGTGACAACGACACTGGCGGTGACGCCTGCGACGAGCAACGCGACAGCGAATGTTCGATCGCCACGCTCGACTGCGCTGCCTCCGAAATTCGGCCTCAACCCATCGCCTCTTACTCTTGGTCAGCAGTCCAGCCGAGAGGTGCGCTGACCGCCGACCAGGTGAGTCCTGCGTTGCTCGTGCGAATGAGCAGTGGGCATTGCGTTCCACCGTCATCGTTTTCTTCCAGTGCCCAGCCCACGCCGTTGGCGAGCAGCCAGAGCTGGGTGACGCCGTTGCCCTCAAGGAGACACGTCGCGTTGGAGCCGGCGTCTTGCCATGACCTCCCGCCGTCGGTGCTTCGAATGATGCCCGCCCTGAGTGAGCTGATGAGTGCAATTCCGCCCTCGGTCACGGCCAGGCTGCTGGCATAGCCGCTTGCGGAGATGCTGCCTACCGGCGGATTGGTGACATTGTTGGCGCGAACCTGCCAGGTCGTTCCCCCATCAAGCGACACGTAGACGGCCTTGGGTCCGCTTCCGGCGCCGCCGCCACCTCCGCACAAGAGCCAGACAGTTGTGCCATCGGGGCTACGCACGCCTGCGACACCGAATGTACAAGGCAATGGGGCCTTACGCCACGTGGCTCCATCGTCTCGCGTGATCGCCAGCACGGGCGGACTTCCCGGTTGCGGGTTGCCGCCAACGATGAACGCCACACCGTGCGGTGCACGCTCAAGGAGCACCTGCGTCCATCCCGGGCCGCCGTAGCCGGCAGAGCCAATAGGCGGCTGGACCGCAGCCCGGCTCCAGACATCCGAGCCGATCGGCGACGTAAAGAGCACGCAGGATGTGGATGGCTCGGCCACATTGCATTCAGCGATCGCCCACGCGGCACCGTCTGCAGGTTCAAGCGTTACCACCGGCGCGATGAACACGTGTTTCCATGTCAACCCGCCGTTGTGACTCTCGTAGATACCCGGCCCGCTGACCCAAATGTTTGCACCCAGGAACCTGATGGTCAGTGGCGTCGCCGGGCCGCCTCCTGGTGACCCTTGCTCGGGGTATTGTCCCAGCCGAATTGGCGAGCTCCAGGTAACGCCTGCATTCGAGGTCGTATCGACGAGCAACGTGCATGTCTGCGTGTTATCAGCGCACGACGAACCAACCGCCCATCCGTCCACCGCGTTACTGAATGCAACCTGCGCTACGGCGACGTACGGAACACTGCTGGGGGTCGGGGTCGGCCCGGGTGTGAAGCAGGATTTCCCGTAGACGGCCTGTGCGCAATTTGAGGGGATCGCTAGAGGCGAAGTGGCAGCTTTCGGTTGCAACGAGCCCGTGAGTCGAGCGCCGCACGCGGTTCCCGAGAGGACGACGAAGACCAGGCCGGCGAAGGCCAACCGCCGGAGAATCCCCGTCATGGGAGCGTGACGACAGTCCAGGTCGCACCAGCGTTCGTGGTTCGCCAGAGTTGCGACACGTCGGTGTTCTGGTCCTGCGTCAGGACGTAGCCCACCTCGGAGTCGGTGAAGCCGGCCCAGCCCGCACCGGCGAGTTCCGGAATCTGTTGATACGTTTGGCCGCCGTCGTCGGTCACAAACATCCCGCCGCCGCCACCTCCGACGAAGGCGTGTTGTGCAGAGAGTGCCGCAACAAAACCACTATTCGTAAAAAGGCCATTGGCCGCGGGTTGGTATGACCACGCCGCCCCACCATCGGTCGACACCGCCGGGCCGCCGGCGGTTCCGGTTGCGCAGAACGCCCAGATGACTGACGTGCTCACAGGGTCGAAGACGCCACCGAGGTCGGGCTCGCACGGCATGGCTCCGCGCTCCCACAAGAGACCATCGTCGCTGGATCTCCACTCAAGTCCGGTGCTGCGGTCGAAGTACATGACCCATAACGTGTCGCCGTGGACGCCGATGGATGGGCGGCCAACAGGGTCGCCGGGTGGCGACACGACCGACCACGTATCGGTGTTGGCCTGCGAGCGCATGACCGGATACGTGCATCCGACAGCGGTTGTTGGATCCGTGCACATCTCGAAAACCGCGTAGACATAGCCGTTGGCGCCTGGCTCGAGTTGCGCAACATCGAGAAGGTGGTTGCCGAAGGTGAGCTGGCTCCATGTGGCACCAGCGTCGTGAGTGGCCCAGAGCGTGTCGCCGAACACCCAGCCGTTGGACTCGTCGGCAAAGCGGATGTCGGTGACTGTCGGTGGATCAGGAGTCGGCTCGTTCCCTGCAAGGAAGTAGCTAGCCGGCACATGAATTGCCTGGAACGATCGACCCCCGTCGATCGTATGCAGGATCTCGGACGCGCAGCCGGACGCGGTGCATCCGGTCGCGCCGAGGACCCAGAAGTCGCTTTCACTGATGGCCGTGAGTGACTTGGGCTGAAAGCCGGTTGGGGCAGACAACGTCGCCGATGGGCTCGGCGATGGTTGCGTAGATTGCGGGGAATGGGACGGCGAAGGCGACGCCGTTCCCGTTGGGCTCGGGTGGTGGAAGACCACTTGAATGCCCACAACCACGACCGCCGCGATGGCAAGCGCTGCTCCGACTTCCGCCAACGCCGGCCGCCACCGCTTGTGCGCCTGGCGGCCGCGAGGCGCTGTCGGCGTCGCATTCGACGACTTCGGCGGATGCTCGCTGATCTTGCGAATCAAGTCGTCTTCCCACCCGACCGGCGGAACGGATTGTTGGGCCACCAGCTCGCGCAGCGACTCGATGATCTCGTCGTCCGAGTTGCTCATGCCGACACCGCCCCACGCAGTGTCACGAGCGCCCGAGCAATGTGACTACGGACGGTCCCTGGACGAGTGCCGAGCAGCTCGGCGCATTCGTCCAGCGTGTATCCGTAAAAGTAGTGGAGTGCGACAGCGGCACGTTGCTGTTTGCTCAGGTGAACATAGGCGCGCGCAAGGTCAAGGTCTGTTGCTGGACGGTCGTCGGACCACATCTCGCGACTCGCTGCAGTCTCTGCCAGGCGAGTCTGGCGAAGCCGGGTTCGGCGACGATTCATGCATTCGTTGACGCACACGCGCGTCAGCCAACTCGACGTCGGACCCGTGCCGGCGGCCCAGGACCACTTGCTCCAAGCGCTGATCAAGGTCTCTTGCACCGCGTCCTCCGCTTCGCCGGGGTCTTGCAGGATGGAGAAGGCGATCGCGTACAGTCGCCGCGACTCACCGCGGACGAGATCCTCCATCTCCTGCTGGATGGGTGCCCTCGTGGTGTCGGTCACATCCACCGGTACGTTAAACACCGGTGGAAGCGAATCGGTTTACACGCCCGGACATTCCACCCCCATCCCCGGGCCCGTGGGCGACTGCGTTCAGTCACGGTGTCTTGAGGTCGTGGGTGCGGCTGATGCGGGGCCGACCGACGTTCGGGTAAGTCAGGTAGCGGCCGGAGCCGATGGGGATGTCTGGTTTCACCACATAGTGCCCACCGCGACGGCGGGATGTCTCAGGACATAGTGCCCACCAAAGGGGGTGGGCCATGGGCGTGGAGCGATACGTCATCGAAGCAGTCGTCCGAGACGGCCGAAGCCATCGTGAGGTGGCCAGGAGTGCGGGCGTCTCCAAGGCGTGGGTCACCAAGCTGCTCGCGCGCTATCGGGAGGGCGGCGACGCCGGCATCGAACCGCGTTCCAGGCGCCCCAAGTCATGCGCCCACGCCGCGTCGCCCGAGATCCAAGCCGCGATCGTCGCACTGCGCCAGCACCTCGACTCCGCCGGCTACGACAGTGGGCCACACACGATTGCGCACCATCTTGGACTCACCCGGAGCGACGTCCCCTCCGTGGCGACGATCTGGCGTGTCCTCAAACGCCACGGACTGATCACGCCGCAGCCGCAGAAGCAGCCGAAAAGCTCCTACGTCCGCTTCGAGGCCGCCTTGCCCAACGAGATGTGGCAGGCAGACTTCACGCACTGGCAGCTCGCTGACGGCACCGGCGTCGAGATCCTCAACTACATCGATGATCACTCGCGGATGCTGCTGGCATGCGACGTCTTTCCCACCGTGAAAGGGCTCGACGTCGTGCAAACCTTTTACGCAGCAACAGCACAACATGGCTTCCCCGCCTCGCTGCTCACCGACAACGGCGCCGTCTTCACGGCCAAATCCCGTCACGGCAAGGGGCTGCTCGAGTCCGAGCTGGAGCGCCTCGGCATTCGCTACACCAACTCCAGGCCGTACCACCCGCAGACCTGCGGCAAGGTGGAGCGCTTTCACCAGACCCTGAAGCGGTACCTCGTCAAACAGCCGGCGGCGAGCACGCTGACGATCCTGCAGCTCCAACTCGACACCTTCCGCGCTTACTACAACCACCACCGACCCCACCGCGCACTCCACGGGAGAACGCCGCTGGTCGCCTTCAACGCCATGCTCAAGGCGCACCCCGCTGTGCCTGCGCCACCCGTGCACTGCCGTGTCCGCCACGACCGGGTGAGCGCCGACGGCAAGGTCTCCCTGCGCTACATGAGCAGGCTCTTCCACATCGGCCTCGGCCGCGCTTACAAGCACGTGGCGATCCGCTTGATGATCGAAGACCGCCGTGTGCGCGTCCTCACCGAGGACGGCGAACTCATTCGCGACCTGATGCTCGACCCGACCCGGGACTATCAGCCGCGGCACACCGCTCGCCAGATCGGGCACGATGTCCTGCGACAGACGGGCACGATGTCCTGAGACATCACACCAGAGCCGATGGGGAGATTCGAACTCCCGACCAACCGCTTACAAGGCGGTTGCTCTACCCCTGAGCTACATCGGCTGGGGTAGCGATTCTCCCACGGGACTCGCGCGCCACAACCATGACCGCCCGGTGGACCGCCGATCCATCCACAGCCGAGTTGCCGCGAGCTCCGGAACTGCGGTACCCTCCCAAGCGACCGATGTCTAAGGGGACCGATGCCTAAGGGGACCACTGTGGGGGCGCCGGCGGGGAACCACCTCCTCGAGGCGCTCCCGGAAACCGAGCGCGAGACGCTGATGCCACAACTTCGTGGCGCACACCTCACGGTGAAGACCGTGCTGTTCGATCCCGGACAGCCAATCACGCATGTGCATTTCCCGGTGGACGGCGTCATCTCCCTGGTCACGCCGCTGGCCGACGGCAACATCGTCGAGGTGGCGACGATCGGCAACGAGGGCATCGTCGGTGTCCCGCTGGTCCCGGGCGGCTCGCTTGCGGTGCGCGCGATCTCGCAGGTCGCGGGGCGGACGCTCCGAATGGACGCGGCCGACTTCTTCAACGACCTCGAGCGACTGCCGGTCTTTCGGGCGCTCGTGCAGCGCTACGTCCAGGCCCTCTTCGGCCAGATTTCACAGGCGGCCGCGTGCAATCGCCTCCACTCCAATGAGGAGCGGTTGAGCAGGTGGCTGCTCATGAGCCACGACCGCGTGGGCACCGACACGTTCCCGATCACGCATGAATTCCTCGGCCAGATGCTCGGCTCGCGGCGCGCGACGGTGACTCTCTCAGCCGGTCTGCTCCAGTCCGCGGGACTGATCCGGTATCACCGCGGACGGGTCACCATCGTCGATCGCGACGGCCTCGAGTCGGTTTCCTGCGAGTGCTACGGCATCATCAAAGCCGCGCTCGATCGGGTGGTGTCGACCAGCGACTGACCTTGGCGGTCCTTTACGCCGCCTCCGGGCCCCCCGCAAACACCAGGCACGCGTTGTGGCCGCCGAAACCAAACGACGTCGTCATCGCGAGTCGCGCCGGCACTGCTCGGCCAACGTTCGGGATGTAATCGAGGTCGCATTCCGGATCCGGATGCTCGAGGTTGATCGTCGGCGGCAGAAAGCCGTCGCGCATCGCGAAGATCGTGACCATCGCCTCGAATGCGCCTGCGGCGCCGAGCATGTGCCCGGTCATCGATTTCGTCGAGGAAATCGGCACGGTGTATGCGGACTCTCCGAACACCTGCTTGATGGCGCGTGTCTCGGACAGATCGTTAAGCGGCGTGCCCGTGCCGTGCGCGTTGATGTACTGGATGTCCTCGACGCGCAACGCCGCACGCTCGAGTGCGCGCCGCACGCAGCGGATGGCGCCGTCACCACTCGGTTCCGGCGCGGTGATGTGATACGCGTCGGCGGAGGCCGCGTAACCGAGCAATTCCGCGTAAATCGTTGCGCCCCTGGCAAGCGCGTGCTCCCGCTCCTCTACCACGAGCACCGCTGAGCCTTCGGCGGCGACGAAACCGTCGCGATCGCGGTCAAACGGTCGCGACGCATGTGCGGGGTCGTCGTTTCGTGTCGAGAGCGCGCGAGCGGCTGCGAACATCGCGATCCCGGTTGACGTGATCCCCGCTTCGGTGCCGCCGGCGAGCACCGCGACGGCGTCGCCCTGGCGCACCCAGTTCGCGGCTTGACCGATGGCGTCGGCGCCCGACGCACAAGCGCTCACCACCGCCATGTTCGGCCCGCGGGCGCCGACATCGATGGACACCATGCCTGGCGCCATGTCGACGAGCGCCATCGCCGCTGCGAACGGCGACACGCGGCGGGCTCCCTCCAGGTCGAGGACACGCGTGGTCTTCTCGATGACTTCCAGACCACCAATTCCGGACGCGATCAGGACTCCGACTTCGGCCGACTCCGCCGCGATGTCGATACCGGAGTGGACCACCGCCTCGCGTGCCGCGGCCATGGCGAAGTGCACATGCGGCGTTCCCCGGCGCGCCTCCTTGGTACCGAAGATCGCGGCCGCGTCGAAGCCCTTGACCTCGCCGGCAATACGCACCGGGAGGTTCGATGCGTCGAAGTGCGTGATGGCGGCGATCCCGCCCTGGCCGGAGCGGAGCGACTCCCAACTCTCGGGTGCGCTGTTGCCCACCGGCGACACTGCCCCCATACCGGTCACGACCACGCGGCGCGGCGCGTCAGCGATGGTGGAACCCGCCCATGGTCGCTAGCCTAGCGGACCCCTTCCCGACACCGACTTCTAGCGATCCTCGCCCCGCCGGATCCGTTCGAGCCGGCGCCGGATCTCCGGGTCGAGGCCATCCTCGAGACGGCTGCTCCGGCGGCTGTCATCGCGCATCCGTCGGGTCTCCGTGTCGACCGTTCCTGCCACCCTTGCCACTTCGGCCTCGAGTGCCCGGGCACCCATTGTTGCGACGCCCATCGCGCCCACCACGTCTCGCTCCAGGCGATCGTCGGTGGCGACCACCACGTCCGCGCCCTCACCACGCTGCGATGCTTTGTATGCGGCGCGTTCGATGACGTGGTCCGCGGACGCGCGTTTGGATCCGAAGAGCACGGTGACACCGTCGAATTTCTCCGTGGACGGAATTGCGCCGGGGCGTGTATGCGCGTCGAACACGACGGTGACCGCGATCCCGGTCTGCGCCGCATATTCACTGAGTGCACTCACCAGTTGACGGCGCGCATCCTCGAGACCGCGTTCGCGCAGCGTCGTGTGCAGCGCGGGCCACGCGTGGATGATGTTGTATCCGTCGACGATGAGCGCCTGCATCGCGATGCGATCCCTTGTCTCAGCGCGGCGCGAAACCGCGTTGCCGCTGCACTTCGAAGAGCAGGACCGCAGCTGCAGCACCGGCATTGAGCGACGCGACGTGACCCATCATCGGTATCGACACGAGCACGTCGCAGTGCTCGCGCGTGAGTCGTCGCATGCCAGCACCCTCTGCACCGACGACGATTGCGCATGGCCCTGCAAGGTCGACCGAGTCGTAGCGATCCCGTGCGTCGGCGTCGAGTCCAACACGCCAGATGCCCGCGTCGCCGATGACCTCGAGCGCCTGCGACAGGTTGGGCACGGTCACCATCGGAAGGTGCTCGGTCGCGCCGGCTGAAGCCTTCACCGCTGCCGCCGTGAGCGGCGCCGCGTGATGACGTGGAGCGACAATCCCGTCGGCCCCACACGCCTCCGCGCTCCGTGCGATGGCTCCCACGTTCTGTGGATCCTGGATGCCGTCGAGCACCACGAGCAACGCGGGTGGTCGCGTCTGATCCAGCAGGTCGTGCAACGTCAGCGCCGCGCGGGCATGGAAATAGCCGGCGACACCCTGGTGATGCTCGGTATGCGCGATGTCGTCGAGCCGCTGGCGTGACACCTCTTCAATGAGGATGTCCCGTGCCTCGGCATGTTCGAGGATCTCGGTCAGGCGCGCCTCGGGGCGGATCGCGCTTGCCACAACGATCTTCCGTGCCGGCCGGCCCGCGCGGAGCGCCTCCAGCACAGGGTTGCGCCCGTAGAGGATGTCCACCGGATCAGGCGCGACGCGGCGAAGTCCGCTTCCAGCGCTGCCCCTGCGGGGTGTCCTCCACCTCGATCCCACGCGCGGCGAGCTGCGCGCGGAGATGATCGGATTGCGCAAAGTCACGAGCCGCGCGGGCGGCGGCGCGTTCATCGAGCCAGCGCCGCTCCTCTGCGTCGGGTGCGGCCTGACGGTCGCGCGCGACCAGCGCGAGCACGCCGAGGACGTCATCGACATCGCCGAGCAGATGCTGCAGCGTGCGCTGGGTCCCCGCGCTGACGGGTCCACTGTCGAGCACGCGATTGACGTCACGCAGCCCCGAGAAGACGATGCCCATCGCCTCGGGGAGGTTGAGGTCGTCGTCCATCGCCTCGTCAAACCCGATGCGCATCCCGCGCACCGATGCAAGCACGTCCTCATCGCGCGGGTTGTCGTCTTCCTCGACCGTGTGCAGTCCCTCGACGCGCGTCTGGAAGTCGACGAGGCGCTGCACCGCAATGGTGCTGTCGGCAAGCAACTCGTCCGAGTAGTCGAGCCGCTTGCGGTAATGCGTCCGCGCTGCGAGGAGATACCGCAACGCGGCAGGGCTCGCTCCTTCCTCGAGGACATCGGGCACGGTGGCGAAGTTCCCGAGGCGCTTGGCCATCTTCTCGCCGCCGACGCGCAGATGCTCGCTGTGGCACCAGATGCGCACGAAGCGTTTGCCCGTCGCCGCTTCTGACTGCGCGATCTCGTTCTCGTGGTGCGGGAAGATGTTGTCGACGCCGCCGCAATGGATGTCGAAGCTCTCACCGAGCAGCGTCATGCTCATCGCGGAGCACTCGATGTGCCAGCCGGGATGCCCGCGTCCGATACGCGTGTCCCATCCGATCTGATCCGGCGCAACCGCCTTCCACAACGCGAAATCGCGCACGTCCTCTTTCGTGTAATCGTCGGCGTCGATGCGGCCGCTCGCGCCGGAGACGAGACCCTCCGCGCTCGCGCCACTGAGCTTGCCATACGCCGGAAAGGCCGCGATGTGGAAGTAGGAGCTGCCATCGGTGCGATACGCAGCTCCGGCCGCCTCGAGTCGCTCGATGAGGTCGACCATCTGCGGGATGTATTCGGTCGCTCGCGGATAGTGGTGCGCCGGCCGGATTCCGAGCGTGTCGCGGTCCTCCTCGAACGCCGCGATCCACTGCGCCGTTTCCTCATCAAGCGTATGACCGTGTTCGACCGCGTTCTTGATGATCCGGTCATCCACGTCCGTGAGATTCATCACGTGCGTGACCTTCGCGAACCGCCGGTCGAGCCAGCGGCGTAACACGTCCTCGAAGATGAAGGTGCGGAAGTTGCCGATGTGCACACGATTCCACACCGTCGGACCGCACGTGTACATGCGCACGTGTCCGGGCTCGATCGGCTCCACCGCGACGAGCTCACGGCTCATCGTGTCGTGCAGGAGCAGGGTCACGCGCGCTCCAGCAGCACCGTCGCCGACGCGGCGATTCCCTCACCCCGGCCGGCGAATCCCATCCCGTCCGTGGTCGTCGCGCCCACCGCGATGGTCCCGGGATCGAGGCCGAGCGCCTTTGACATCGCGTCGGACATGTCGCCGAGATGTGCGGAGAGTCGCGGCTCCTCGGCAATCGCGATCACGTGCGCACTCGCGATGGTCCAACCCTCTTCGCGGAGCTTCTCGGCGACGACTTTCAGGAATTCGCAGCCCGACGTGTCCTTCCACTGCGGATCGTGCGAGGGAAAGTGCCTTCCCATGTCACCGAGGCCGGACGCGCCAAGGATTGCGTCGACGAGCGCATGCACCACCGCATCGCCGTCCGAGTGTCCGAGCAAGCCTCGGTGATAGGGGACGAGCACGCCGCCGAGCATCAGGCGCCGTCCAGGGATGAAGCGATGGGCATCGATGCCGTGACCGATCCGCGGGGTCATCGGACCTCCTCCTCGAGTAGCGAGCGGAGCAGGACGAGGTCCTGCGGAAACGTGATTTTGAAGTTGCGGGGGTCGCCTGGTACGACCGTCACCGGCTCGCCGATCGCCTCGACCAGCGCGGCGTCGTCGCCGGCCGTGATCCCGTGTGTCGCCGCATGGACGTGTGCGCGGCGCAGGACATCGGCCCTGAATGACTGGGGCGTCTGCGCCGCGATGATCGATGACCGATCGAGGGTGGCCGCAACCCGGCCGTCGTGCACCTGCTTCACCGTGTCCACGCAGGGTACCCCGGGGATTGCCGCTCCATCAGTCCGGGCCGCGGCGAGGACCGACCGGAAGACCTCGGGTGGGGTGAGCGGACGCGCGGCGTCGTGCACGGAGATCCATGTGTGGCCATCACAGCGCTCGATTGCCGCGGCGACACTGTCCTGGCGGCGGTCGCCGCCCTCGAGGAGCAGGACGTTCGACAGGCCATGGTCGGCGGCGATGCCCCGGATCTGCTCCCAGCGGGCAGCCGGCGCCGCGATGACGATGACGTCGTAGCAGCCGGCGGCGGCGATGGATCCGAGAGTGATCGCGAGCACCGGTCTCCCGGCGACGACCGCCCAGAGCTTGTCCTCCCCCGCCCGCTCGCCGCGGCCGAAGGCAGGGACGACCAGTGCGCTGGTCAGCGCTGCGCGACCTTGGCGCGAACCGGCCGCAGCACCCGAGGCTTGGTCGAATCGTCCGCGGCGATCGTGGCGAAGATCATCCGTCCGGCGGTGGTCTGAAGCACGGTGGTCACGGTAACGGTGACGGTCTCGTCCACGTGGTCCCGGCCGTTCTCCACGACCACCATGGTGCCGTCCTCGAAGTAGCCGACGCCCTGGTGGGGCTCCTTGCCCTCCTTGACGATCGTGATCGCCATGCTCTCGCCGGCTCCGACGATCGGCTTGACCGCGTTGGCAAGGTCATTCAGGTTGAGGACGCGCACTCCCTCGATCTGGGCGAGGCGGTTGAGGTTGTAGTCCTGGGTCATCAGCGAGGCATTGCGAGCCCGGGCGAGCTTGACGAGCCGCGCGTCGACCTCGGGGGTCCCGGGGAAGTCGAGATCGACGAGTTCGACCACGACGTCCTCCGACTTCTGGAGAGCGTCGACCACGCCGAGGCCGCGGCGGCCCTTCTGGCGGCGGAACGGGTCGGCGGAATCGGCCACGCGCTGGAGCTCCTCGAGCACGAAGCCGGGAATGAGCAAGCGCCCGGGGACGAATCCTGCCGCGGCGACGTCGACGATGCGTCCATCGATGAGCACGCTCGTGTCGACGATGACCGGCTGCCCGTCGATCGGCGCGAGCGGTTCGTCAATGCCCGTGTCGACTCTGGCTGACTTCCCGAAGAACACGCCGAGGGCGTCGAGGCGACGGCTTCCGGTCCGAACCCCAACGTAGACGAGCACCGTCGCCATGCCGAGGGAGATCAGCACGCCGAGGCCGTACGGCAGCGGATTGAGGAGCACGGCGAGCATCGTCGCGATCAGCAGGGCCGCGATCAGCCCGATCATGGCGCCGATGATCTGACCTGCCGGGGCTTCTTCGAGCGTCCCCTCGAGCCAGAGATAGGGGTCGATCGTGAGCAGCGG
>JBEKKP010000052.1:0-18394 GCA_050010655.1 Candidatus Dormibacteria bacterium | reverse complement strand
CAGGCCTAGTGCCGGTTCCAGCCTGAGACTCCCCCGTTCGGAGGCTTTGTGGTCTGGCGGCAGGGGACGGGCGTCACCGTGCTCAGCTTGTCCGGTCCCTCGTTCGCGCAAGCAAATTGTCGCACTCGCTCGGGAGCGGCCAAATTCGCTGAGTGCCGCCCGTCCCCTGCCGCCTTACTCCCGTTGTGCCTTCTGGGAACTCACCCGTTCCATCTCAGTAGCGCGGTCCAATCGTGCTCGTACCCGAGTGTTGACGGTGATGCCGTTGCCAGCTGCAGGCGCTGCGCCGCGAGCGCTGGAAAGTCGAGCCATAAGGCTGTTGTGATCCGCAATTGGTGCCCGTGTCCGAAGAGCAGAACGTTTCCGTCCACACTGCGGACGCGAGTGATCACGCGGGCAGCGCGGGCCGCGACATCGTCGATGGTCTCGCCGCCGATGACACCGTCACGGAAGAGCGTCCAACCCGGTCTCTCGACCTGAATCTCGTTGCTCGTGAGTCCTTCGTACGCACCGTAATCCCATTCGATGAGGTCGGGGTCGATGACCGCGCGGTCGGCGAAGCCGGCGATCTCGCATGTCTCGCGGGCGCGGCGCAACGGGCTTACAAATACGGCGGTGAACTGCAGGCCTGCGAGTTTCGTGATCAGGCTCTTGGCCTGTTCGCGCCCTGTGGCTGTCAGTGACAGATCGCTTCGACCGGTGTGGCGCTGTATCCGGCTCCATTCGGTCTCGCCGTGACGTACGACAACGATCCGCTGCGACGTGTTGACGGGAGTTGTCTCCACTACGACGTCTTGCCTTCCGGTTCCGGCGCTGATGCCTCCGTAGCGGGGGCCTCGACCACCGGCCAGAGCTTCTCCGCAACTGCGGCTGTGACGGCGTCGAGGTCCTGCTCGCGCCGGTCCACCCAGAAATGGCATTGCAGCAAAGGGACTTCGCCGTCGAGCGTCGGCTCGAACGCAATTGCCGGTTGCGGCTCGATGCCTGGCACGGTTTCGACGGCCGCACGAGCGCGACGCATCAGATCGGTGAGGTCGGTGTCTGCTGGAATTCGTACGCCGACAGTGAGCCGCCGCGTGTCGTAGTGCGTCTTGTTGATGACGGTCCCGGTGAAGACGGTGAGGTTCGGCAGAATCGCCAGTTCGCCGCTGCCGGTGCGCAACGTTGTGGTCCGAAGCGTGATGTTCTGCACGGTACCCGTTTGATCCGCGACCGTAATCGTGTCGCCGAGTTTGAACGGCTGCTCGAGCAACAACCAGATCCCGGCGAGCACGTTGCGAAGCAGGTCCTGAAACGCGAGACCGATCGCGACCGTTCCGACGCCGGCGGCTGTGAGGATCACGGCGACGTTGACGCCGTAGACGACGAGTGCACTGATGACCGCCACCACGTACGTCGTGGCCGTGATGAGGTTGCGGACGAGCGTGCGGACCTGGCGATCGGCCTTGCTCCGCCGCATCGTCCAGAGCACGATCATGCGGACCAGCCGGCCGAAGAGATAGATCGCGACGAAGATCCCGATGGCGCTGAGGAGATGCTCGACGAGCGGGCCGACCAGTCCGCTGGAGTCGGGCGCCTGGATCGCGCGGCAGACGAAATCGAACCAGTTGCTCGGGTCGCACGTCGGGGTACTGGCGATCACGGCGACGCCGGCGTCAGAATCGGGGCGGAGCCGCTAGGACGACCCGGCGTCGTCTTCCGCGGTCTCGGCACCCTCGGCGGCCTCGGTCTCGGCGGCCACCTCAGCCTCTTCGGCCTCGGCGCTGACGCGGACCTGCGCGACCTTGAGGACGAGCTCGTCGGGATCGACACCGGTTGCGAGCGTGACCCGCTCGGGGAGCGGCACCTCGCCGAGGCGGATGCCCTGGTCGACCTCCACCAGGCCCGAGATGTCGACGTTGAGCAACGCCGGGATGTCGCCAGGGAGGCACTCGACGTTGACCGACGTGATGATCTGCTGGAGGACGCCGAGCTTGAACTCGGAGACAGCCGGGGATTCGCCGACAGGGATAAGCGGGATCTCGACTGTCAACTTCTCGCGCAGGTTCACCGCGAAGAGATCCACATGCATCAACTCGGTGGTGCGGGGGCTGACCTGCAGCTCGCGGATGAGCACCTTGCGGACGCGCCCGCCGGCGAGAGCGAGATCGACAAGGTGGCTGTGCCCGGCCTGGTGCCAGACGCGCTTCAGGCTGCGCGCCTCGATCGAGAGCGCCTGCGGCTCGACGTTGTGTCCGTACAGGACGGCGGGCACGTCGCCGCGACGCCGGACGGCGTGCACGTGACGCCCGGTCTCGGACCGGACAGTTGCGCTGAGCTCGAGGGAAGTTGCCATGTCTGCCTGGCTACTCTACCGGCTCGGCCGTCGCTGCCGAGTTCACGGCGGCTGCGATCGCCTCGAGGGCCGTGTCGACGCACCCCGTCCCGCGCTCCGGTTTCGCATCCGGATCGGCCACGGCAGCCGTCTCGGGCCAGGCTGCGGCAGCCGCGGCGATAAGCCGCCGGGCGGCCACGGGACTGCGGTCAGGGAGCACGAAGTACGGCCAGGCGACGTCGGAGAGCTCCTCGCCATCGGCTGGCGACGCGAGGATGGCAAGCGCACGCTCCAGCGAAGCGCGGCGAACGTCGGCGGCTCCGGCTTCGATCTCCGTGTGCACTGCGTCGTCGAGCCGTTGTGTCAGCCCGGGCACATCGGTCTCGCGCCGCCTCGGCGCCCCGGTCTCCTCGCTGCCGTGGAGCATGAAGATGCCGCCGTTCCAGACGGTCCGCCAGGTCTCATCACCGTCGCGACGGGTGATCCGGCAGACCTCGTCGCCACCACTGACGTCCAGCCACACCTGGCGCGCGCCGTTCCCGCGCAGGAAGCTCAGCCAGATATCGAGGCTGTCGCCGATCGGCTCGAATGCCTGACCGTCAACCCAGACATACGACATCTTCCGGAACGTCGCGAATGCCGGATGCGGCGGCGTGATCGCTGCGCTCGTGTCCTCCGGGTCATTGACGAATCGCCCTGCTCTGGCGGTCGCCGCAGCGAGACAGAGCAGCCCGGGGGTCAGGCCGCGGCCCCCGCGCCGAATCGCTCCTTGACGTAGGAGACCGCCTCGTCGAGCGAGGTTCCGGGGGTGAACACTTTGTCGACGCCAAGCTGCTCGAGCGCTGTCACGTCGGAGTCGGGGATGATCCCACCGCCGAAGACGACGATGTCGGAGGCATCACGCTCCTTCAGGAGCCGGATGATCTCGGGAAAGAGCGTCATGTGGGCGCCGCTCAGGAGGCTGATGCCGATACCGTCCACATCCTCCTGGATCGCCGCCTCCACAACCATCGCGGGCGTCTGGTGGAGGCCTGTGTAGATCACCTCGACGCCGGCGTCGCGGAGCGCGCGAGAGATCACCTTGACACCGCGGTCGTGCCCGTCGAGCCCAACCTTTGCGGTGAGGATCCGGATCTTGCGCGCGGTCGGCGGCGCGGCTGTGGCTTCCATCACTTCCTGATGTTAGAGCGAATACGTTTGGCAAGCACCAAACGCGCTTGGGCTGATTGGCCGGCCGAGGGGCTCTTGTGCGCGGAGCCTTCGGGTGCGGTGCTGCGCCTCAGGGATTGATCGGGACCGCGTTCACGAACAGCCGCTTGCTGTATGTCTCGGCGTACGGCTCCCAGGTGCCGGCGCACGTGTAGAGGGTGAGCACCGGTGAGCCGGTGGTGGAGAACAGGCTGGGTGGGACTGCGGCGCGACTCAGCGAGTCGAGGGTGGTGACCTTGAAGCGCACCTTCGCGCCGTCGGCGTCGATGATCTCGATCTCGGCGCCCGGACGGATCAAGTTCAGCTTCCAGAACACCGCGGGACCGTCGGTCCACCAGTCGAGATGACCGTCAATCACCGCGTCGCCCGCGGCCGCGCCCGGAGCGGGACCGAGCTTGTACCAGGCGACGTCGCAAGGGTTCACCGGAACCTGCATGTCTCCGTGCTTGTCCACCCCCGCAAGCTCGACAGCCGCGTCGACACCGATGCTCGGGATCTGAATGACGATCGGATAGGTGCCTGGAATGCCGCGAACTCGTTTGGTGCTCGGGACCGCGCAGACAAGCTGCGGATGAGGTGTCGCTGTCGGTGTCGCCGTCGCCTCAGTAGTCGGCGCCGACGTGGCGGCGGCGCCGCTATGAGGAGCCGCGTTGATAGCGCTGTCAGGCTGCGCGAAGGCACCCGCCTGCGCCTCGCTCTCGAAGAGGCCCAGCCCGCTCAGCGGCGGCGGGGCCTGCAGGAAGCCGGCGCTGACCGCCGCGATGATCACGAGCGCCGCCGCTGCGATTGGTGTGCGCCAGTACCGCCACCCCGAGTGTGCGAATGGAGGCACCCCGTCGGGGGTGCCTCCATCCTGTCGGTTTGGGGCAGACATGTCAGGGGCGAGCGCGCCGCCGCCGCCTGCTGTTGACGCCTGCGGTCCCGAGGATGACCGCGGCGAGGCCGATGCCGAGGAGCACAACCGGCGTGCCGGACGAGGTGCCGGTCGAGGATGGGCCGAAGCCCGTTCCGCCAGTGCCCGTGCTGGTCGTGCCGGTGCTCTTGGTTCCCGTGCCGGTGCTCTTCGGAAGCACGACGTCGAGCTTGGCGATGTTGCCGGCATTCTGCTCGGTGAACCAGATGTTCCCGTCAGCGCCGGTGGTGATGTTCTGCGGACCGCTGTTCGCAGTGGGAACGTCGAACTCGGTGATCACGCCCGAAGGGGTGATGCGGCCGATCTTGTTGCCGGTGTTCTCCGTGAACCACACGTTGCCGTCCGGGCCCGGTGTGATGCCGACCGGGAACGAGGATGCGGTTGGGATCGTGTACTCGGTGATCGCGCCGTTGCTCGGGTTGATCTTGCCGACCTTGCTGGCGCCGTTCTCGGTGAACCACATGTCACCGTCCGGGCCTGCCGTCATCCGCGCGGGGACAGCGTTCGGTGTCGGCGTGGCGTATTCCGTGATGACGCCGGAGGTGTTGATCTTCGCCACCTTGCTGGTGCCCTGCTCCGTGAACCACAGGTAGCCACCAGGCCCCGCGTCAAGGCTCCGGGGACCGGAGTTCGCACTCGGGACGTTGTACTCGGTGATCACGCCGGAGGGAGTGATCTTGGCGATCTTGTTGGTGTTGAACTCGGTGAACCACATGTTGCCGTCAGCGCCTTCGGCAATGCCGCGAGGCCCCGAGTTGGCAGTGGGCACGTCGTACTCGGTGATCGCACCCGATGTGGTGCTCTTGCCGATCTTGTCGGAGTTGAACTCGGTGAACCAGAGGTCGCCGCCCGGACCCACGGCGATGTTGCGCGGGCCGCTGTTCGCGGTCGGGACGTTGTACTCGGTGATCGCGCCGGACGGGGTGATCTTGCCGATCTTGCTCGAGTTGAACTCGGTGAACCAGACGTTGCCGTCGGGTCCTTTGGTGATGCCGTTGGCCTGGCTGTTGGACGTCGGGATGACGTAGGTCGTGATCTCCCCGGTGGTCGCCGCCATCACAGGCAGCAATGCCACCACGGACGCGACTGCTGCCGCTCCGAGTCCAAGGCCAAAGTTGCGCGGCGCGTGCCGCGTGAGTGCGCTGTTCATACGGATGTGTCTCTCCTTTTCGCGGTCGTGACCGCTGTGAATCTCATGTGCGGAGCGATGCGTTGCTCCGCGATGACGGTGATTGCTGTTCAGTTGTGGCTTGTCAATCGATGCGCCTGTCGATCATTCACTCCTCCCTGATTCCCCTCTCATGTGCCGACCCTTAACCAATGCCAGCCGAGCTGATCGTCGGTTTGCCTTCCTGTTGCAGGATCTGATTGAGCGGTCCGAGATCGAAGATCCCTTTGATGTTGTCGCTTGTCGCGAGGCCGGCCTGGACCACGTGCGTGGCCTCCTCCTGCCACGCCGACGCGACGGGATCCACGGTGAATTGCAGGTGCGACCATGCGGTGAGGAGCACGTTCTCGAAGAGTGGCTTCGACGCCAGGATCGTGAGCGCGCTGTTGGCGGCGTTCTCCGCCGCAGTCGGATTCGCGACGGTCCAGTTGACGACGCCGACGAGTCCCTTGAGGAAGTTCGACACCACGGCTGGATGAGCGTTGAGGAAGCTCGTCGAGACGATGAGCACCGTGGTCGGGAATTGACCATTCGGCCAGAGCGAGGCCTCGTTGACCAGCACCTTGCCCTCGTCCTCGTCGACCAGCCTGGTCGCGTACGGCTCGGGCACCCATGCGCCGTCGATCTGTCCCTCCTGGAACAGCGTCAGGATCGTGGAGTTTGCGGCATTGATGACATGAACTGGGCCGCCACCCTGGGGATTGACCTTCATGCCGTTGTTCGCGAGGAACACGCGGAGCGCGATGTCCTGCGTGTTGCCGAGCTGCGGCGTGGCGATGGTCTTGCCACGAAGGTCAGCGATGCTGTTGATGTTCGCTGCAGGTCGGACCACGAGCTCAGCGCCGCCGACAGCGGTGCCGGCGATGACCCGGAGTGCCTGACCCTGGCTCTGGATGTAGCCGCTGATCGCCGGGCTTGGCCCGAGGAACGCCATGTCGACGGCTCCGCCGAACATGGCGGTAATCGCATCGGGGCCTGCGTTGAACACCTGCGTCTTCAGCGTCACGGTGTCGCCGAGCGCTTTTGTGAACCACCCGTTGTTGACGCCGATCATCGCGGGTGCGTGGGTCAGGTTCGCGAGGTACCCCAGATTCAGTACCAGGGGATCGCTCTTGGTGCCGTTCCCGCCGCTGCCGCCGGCGGCCGCGGACCCGCATGCTGCGAGGCTTCCCCCCAGCATGCCGAGTCCGAGCACCGCCGTGACGATCCGGCGCCCCCATGGGGCGTGTTCAGTCTTATACATTTCGAGCCGATTCCTTCTCTCTTCCCTACCTGCGTCGACCGTTACGTGACCGTGAGCGTGGTCACCGCGGAGTACGGGGACGCGAGGGTGGTGGAACCGGACTTGCGCAGCCGTGCATGGAACGAGTACTTGCCTTTCGCGGCAGGCGTGTACTGGGCACTGCCCGTGGTCACGCCGTTCTCGATAGTGACGTAGCCGCCCTTGGGCCCCTTGACCTGGAGATCGAAGACGTAGCCTGCAGGTGCTGTTGCGGTGCCGAAGGTGACCGTGAACGGGTTTCCGTGCACGCCCGTGGTGGGACTGACCGACACCGCGACTGACACTGATCCCGAGAGCGTCGTTTGCACGGAGTCCTTGTATTTGAACACTCCCGCGCCGCTGTAGACGAAGGAGAACGAGGTGCCAGCGTTGTGCGCGCCGGAGACGAAGAGCTTCAGCTTGGTGGCGTCAGTGACTCCGTGCGACTTCGCACCGACGAACAGCCACTCAAGGGACGTACCAGGTGCGACTGCGGTCAGCGCCGACGGTACGAATCCTGAGTCGAGCGAGAGAACCATCTTTGCGGGACCAGGCGTGATCTCGCCGATCTGGTTGCCGGTCTGCTCCGTGAACCAGATGTTGCCGTTGGGTCCGGCGACGATGTCTTGCGGACCGGCGCCAGTCGTCGGCACCGGGTACTCAGTGATCGCTCCGGAGGTTGTGATATCGCCGATGTTGTCGCCGCCGTTCTCGGTGAACCACAACGTGCCGTCCGCCGAAGGCGTGATGCCGACCGGTGCGCTCGCCCCGGTGGGGATGGTGAACTCGGTGATGGCATCCGTCGTCGGATTGATCTCGCCGATCTTGTTGCCGATGTTCTCGGTGAACCAGAGGTTCCCGTTCGGTCCGATGCGGATACGCGCGGGCTGGCTGTTGGCGGTGAGCCCGGTGGTGTACTCGGTGATCACACCAGACGTCGTGATCTTGCCGATCTTGCTGCCGGTGTTCTCAGTGAACCAGAGGTTGCCGTCCGGGCCGGGCTCAATGCCACGCGGGCCGCTGTCGACGGTCGCGATCGTGTACTCGGTGACCACACCAGACGTCGTGATCTTGCCGATCTTGCCCGAGTTGAACTCGGTGAACCAGATGTTTCCGTCAGGACCGGCAACAATCCCGCGAGGTCCGCTGTTCGCGGTCGGGACGGCGTATTCGGTGATCACTCCCGCGGGCGTGATCTTGCCGATCTGGTTGGCGCTGAATTCGGTGAACCAGAGGTTGCCGTCGGGGCCTGCGGCAATCTGCCGAGGCGCGGAGTTCTTGGTGGGAACGTTGAATTCGGTGATCACGCCGGCGGGTGTGATGCGACCGATCTTGTTCGTGGTGTACTCGGTGAACCAGAGGTTCCCATCCGAACCGGCGGCAATACCGTTTGGCGTGCTCGCCAAGGTCGGGACGGGGAACTCCTGGATGGTGCCGAGACCCGTCTGGACGACATGCGTCGCCGCGTGAGCAGTCAACGGACCAGTCCCGCTGATCAACATCGTGAGACCTGCACCTACCGCAAGCGGCAGGGTGAGGATTTTTTTGGCCGTGCTTGCCTGTGGCATTGGAAGTGACCCCCCTTGTCCCGAAATCTCTCTCGCTAGCGCGGCGAACGCCGCATGTTCCATCAAGTATGCGTCCCCCATAAACGATTCGTCTAGGGGGATTTATCTTATGTGTGTCATCGTATTATCTGATCAATCACACATCGGGATGACGTGCTGATCAGACTTCGGCCACGAGGCCGCGGCGCTCACGCACCACGCGATCAAGTGGATTGAAAATCAGTGAATCCACCGCGATCCCGACGATCAAGATGAGCAGGATCGCCATCACGACCACGGCCATGTTTGGCAGCTCGCGACCGAAGTCGAGGAGCTGACCGAGCCCGAGACCGAGATCCGAGCTTCGCGTGATCAGCTCGGCCGCCATGAGTGAACGCCACGAGAACGACCACGCCTGGCGCAGGCCGGCTACATATCCCGGCATCGCCGCGGGGATGACCGCGTACCACCAGAGACGCAGGCCGCGCATGCCCATCGTCCGTGCCGCACGCAGCAGCACCGGCGGGATCTGGTCGACTGCGTGCGCCATGCCGTTCACGATCGACGGGAACGCACCCATGATCACGACAAAGTAGATGGTGGTGTTGTTCGGTCCGAACACGACGAGACCAAGCGGCACCCATGCCACCGATGGCAACGACTGCAGCGCCGAAATCGTGGATCCCAGGGCGAGTCGGACGAGACGTACGCGTGCCATGAGCAGCCCGAGCGGCGTGCCGATGATGATGGACGCGGCGTACCCGAACGCGGCACGCGTGATGCTCGTCCAGATCGCCCCGGTGACACTCCCCTGCTGCCAGTAGTAGATGAGCTGCGACCAGACATCGCCGGGGCTGGGTATCACGTAGTCGGGCTTGATCCCACTGTCGTAGACGAGCTGCCAGACGAGCAGGAAGAATCCGATCGCCGCAAGCTTTGGGATCACGATCGTGCCGATGCGACGAAGCAACGGCGGCTTCGAGTTGACCGGCATCTCGAGGCGATCAAGCCCCTCGCCAACGTTGTTGGTCAGGGCGACGTCAGCTACGGCCATGGCGTCCAATCTCCGCGCGCAACAGGTCGGTGATACGCGGAACGAGGTTTGCAGCAGCGAGTTCGTTCGCCTCGGGAGACCCGTCGCCGTCGATCTCGAACTCCTCGAGGACGCGTCCCGGTCGCGAGCTGAGCACGACGATGCGATCACCAAGGCGCGTGGCCTCCCGAAGGCTGTGCGTGACGAAGACGATCGTGACGCCCGTCTCGTCCTTGACGCGCAGGAGATCTTCGTGGAGCTGATCGCGCGTGATGGCGTCGACGGCGCCGAACGGCTCGTCCATCAGCAGGACCTCGCTGTGCTGTGCCAACGCGCGAGCCAGCGCGACACGCTGGCGCATGCCGCCCGAAAGCTGATGGGGACGGTGCTTGCCGAACTTTTCAAGCCGCACCAGTTCGAGGAGACGCTGCACTTCCGCATCGCGATCAGCTTTGTGCTTCCGCTGCAGGCGCAACGGCATTGCGACGTTGCCGTTGACCGTGAGCCACGGGAAGAGCGCCGACTCCTGAAACATGAGACATGTGCTCGCCGCCGGTACGTTGACCTGCCCGCGAGAAGCGCGCTCGAGTCCGGCGATGAGGTTGAGCACCGTGGATTTGCCGCATCCCGAGGCGCCGAGCAGGCAGACCAGCTCGCCGCGGTGGATCTCGAGATTGAGGCCGTCGACGGCGACCACCGCCTGCTCACCGCTGCCGAAGACCTTCGTGACGTCCACGAGCTGAACAGCAACTTCCTTTGTTGACACTGCAGCCTCCGGAGCGAGAGCGACGGCCATCTACGCGATCCTGGAAATCATGTCGCCAAGCTCTGACGCCGGTGCATCCGCGCCCGGAGCCTCGTCCTCAACGGGAGTCACGCGCGGCGCAGCGAGTCCGCTGAGGTACTCCCAGAATGCGTGCTGCGCAGGCGTGGGCGTGACCCTGCGCCTGGCGGCGCTGAACACTTGGGTGACGCGAGGACCGGGACGCGGCAGTGCGACCAGTTGTCCCGAGACGATGTCGTCGACGATGACCGAACGCGGCATCATCGCGAACCCGAGTCCGGCGAGCAGTGCTGCGTGCAGCGCTCCCTCCTCGAGCTCCACCGTCATCGATGCATCCGCTGCGCCCGCAAGCGCCTCGGATGCACGCGGTTCGGTGGCAGTGCCTGCCTCGTGCGCGAGGTATCGGTACGACGCGAGTGCACTGAGCGGATCCGGAGCTGTCGCAAGCGGATGATCCGCCGAGACGAGCAGCACCATGTCTGTCCGCTCGAGGATGATGCTCTCGATCTCCGGGGCCTTGACCAGCGAGCCGAGCAACACGACATCGGCAGTGCCGCCGAGCAGCATCTCGACGAGCGCATGCATCGGCGCGAGGCTGATCCGCACGGTCAAATGCGGATGAGCGATCGCGAACGGTGCGACCCACCGAGCAAGCCGGTGCGCGCCCATGACTCTGCCGGCGGCGATGGTGATCTCACCACGCTCAACGGCGTGATAGCCGGCGCTCATGTCCTCGATCTCCGAAACTTCGTCGAGCACGCGGGCCGCGAGACGACGCAACGATTCGCCGACATCGGTGAGGCGCACGTTGCGCCCGACCCGCTGAAAGAGCGGCAGACCAAGCGTTGCTTCAAGCCGATGCACGAGACCGCTCACCGCACCCTGCGACATGCGCAGCGCTTTTGCCGCGCCAGTGATGTGCTCGCGGTCGGCGACCGCGACGAACACGCGGAGTTGCTCGAGCGTTACTCGTGATTGGTCTGACCCCGCCGACATCAATCGTGTTCGTATCGATTCGTCACCTGGCTCGGTGATCACATGAACCCCCGATCGCTTGGGCATGACTAGTAACTCCCCGAATCGATGCGCCGGCCGATGAGGTCGATGGACACCGATCCTTTACTGCTGGTGAGCGGCGCCTGCACGGGGCCGACGACCCCCTTTCCCGTCTTGGTCACCTTCTCGGCGAGCGGTGCCGAGGTGCTCCCGGGGTACTTACCCTTGCCCGCATAGACCGCAGTGATCTCATGCGTGCCGAGCGCAAGCGTCGTGGTGCTGAAGGTCGCGACGCCCTTCTTCAGGGTTGCTGTCCCGAGCGTCTTGGTCCCGTCCTTGAAGGTCACCTTGCCGGTGGCGGCCGACGGCGAGACCGTGGCAGTGAATGTGATCTTGGCACCGAGCTTCGCCGGATTCGCCGAAGAGCGGAGCGTTGTGGTTGCCCCGGTCGAGCCGTTGTTGACAACCTGAGTCATTGCCGGCGAGGTGCCGCCCAGGTCGTTGTTGTCACCGCTGTAGACCGCTGTGATGCTGTGGCTGCCGAGAGCCAGCGTGGTGGTGACGAACGTGCCGACGCCGGCGGTGACGCGCTCCGTCGCCAGGCTGGAGGCGCCGTCCATGAATGTCACCGTGCCCGTGGCCGCCAACGGCGTCACTGTGGCAGTGAACGTCACCGACTCGCCCGTCTTCGAGGGGTTGAGCGATGACGTGACAACGGTATTGCTTGTGTCCTGATTGACCACCTGCGGCAGCGCCGTCGAGGTGCTGGTCGTGTCGCCGGTGTCACCGGAGTACGCCGCGGTGAGGCTGGCCGGTCCGACCGGGAGCGCTGTGGTCACCAGGGTTGCCGTACCGCCGCTGACGGGTTCGGAACCGATGCTCGTGATTCCGTTGTAGAACGTCACGGTGCCGGTTGCCGACGATGGCGTGACCGTCGCCGTCAGCGTCACCGATTGTCCGAGCTGCGATGGATTCAGCGACGACCCAAGGACGGTGCCGCTGATGTGCTGAACGACCTGCGTGACGATGGACGATGTGCTGCCCTTGTCATTGGTGTCGCCGCCGTACACCGCGGTGATGTTGTGGCTGCCGACACCGAGCGAGCTGGTGCTGAGTGTTGCGGTGCCCGCGCTGAGCGTTCCGCCGCCGAGGCTTGTGGTCCCGTCGAAGAAGGTCACCGAACCGGTTGCAGTCGCCGGCGTGACGGTTGCGGTGAAGGTCACCGACTCACCGCTCGAGGATGGGTTGGTGCCCGAGCCGAGCGCGGTGCCCGTGGTGATCTGGTTGACAACCTGGACGAGTATCGATGAGGTGTTCATTGCGTCGTTCGTGTCACCGCCGTAGACAGCTGTGATGTTGTGATCGCCAGCGCCGAGCGCCGAGGTGGTCAGCGTGGCGGTGGGCACGCCCGCGACGAGTGTGAGTGCGTCCGTCCCAAGGACAGTCGTGCCGTCGTCGAAGGTGACGCTACCCGTCGCCGTCAAAGGTGAGACCGTCGCGGTGAACGTGACCGCGTCGCCATATGTGGACGCGTTCTCACTCGACCCGAGACCGACGTTCGTGGCGACCGGGTTGACAACCTGGACGAGGACGCTCGAGGGGCTGCCATCGTCATTGGTGTCGCCGCCGTAAACGGCGGTGATGTTGTGATCGCCACCGCTCAACGCCGAGGTGGTCAACGTAGCGGTGGGCACGCCCGCGACGAGGGAGAGTTCGCCCGATCCCAGGGTGATGGCCCCGCTGTTGTCGTAGAAGGTCACGTTGCCTGTCGCCGTCGCGGGTGACACCGTGGCGGTGAAGGTGACCGAGTCGCCGTATGTGGACGGGTTCTCACTCGATGCGAGGTCGGTCGTCGTGTTGCCTGGATTGACTACCTGGCTCACGACGGACGAGGGGGCACTCGCGGCGTCATCGGTGTCACCACCGTAGGTGGCGGTGATGGGATGCGGCCCGACGGCGAGAGACGACGTGGTGAGCGTGGCCGTCGCGCCGGTCAGGCCCGGAGTGAGATTCTCCGTCGCCAGAGTGATGCCGTTGTCGGAGAAGGTGACCGTCCCAGTGGCCGTCCCCGGGGCCGACAAGTCGGAGTTGGTCACAGTCGCGGTCAGGTCGACCGGCTGGCCGTTCTGGGACGGGTTGTTGTCGGATGCCAGCGTCGTGGTCGTGGTCAGCTGGTTCACGACCTGCGATGGCGAGAGCGCTGAAGACGCGCTGCTCGCATCGAGGGTGTCACCGCCATACGAGGCCGTGATGTTCGTGTACGTATTTGGCGGCAGCGACGTCGTCGTCAGGCTCGCAATGCCGCTGCTCAACGTCCCAGTGCCCATCGTCGATCCGTTGTTGAGGAACGTGACGGTCCCGGTTGCCGTCGAGGGATTGACAGTCGCTGTGAACGTCACGGGGTCGCCGACGTTCGCGGGGTTGTCGTTGGATGCGATATCCGTTGTCGTGCTGTTCTGCACTATCTGGGTGACGGTGTTCGATGGACTGGTCGTGTTGAAGTTGTCGCCGTTGTAGATCGCGGTGATGCTGTCGCTGCCGACGGGGAGCGACGAGATCGGCAGCGTTGCGGTGCCAGCCGACAAAGGCTCGGTGCCGATGCTGTCGGAGGGTGCCGTACCGCCGTTATAGAAGGTGACCGTTCCGGTCGCCGGCGTGGCCAATGGGACCGTTCCGGCCACCGCCTGGATCGAGACGGTCGCGGAGAGCGTGGTCGAGCTTCCAGAGAGCGACGGGTTGACCGACGAGCCCAGTGTCGTCGTGGTGGGCAGAACCACCGCGAGCTGCCCAATCTTGTCGGTGCCGTTCTCCGTGAACCAGATGTTGTGATCCGGACCTGTGATAACGCCGACAGGATTGCTGTGCGCGGTCGGAACCGTGTACTCGGTGATCACTCCGCTGCTGGGATTGATCGAGGCGATCTGGCTGGCACCGTTCTCGCTGAACCACATGTTCCCGTCCGGGCCTTCCGTCATTCGCGCAGGGACGCTCGACGCGGTCGGCGTCGAGTACTCGGTGATCGTGTTCGGGGAAGCGGCCAGGATCTTGCCGACCTTGGCGGCGTTGTTCTCAGTGAACCAGAGATATCCTCCGGGCCCGACGTCGATGCTCCTGGGCCCGCTGCCGCTGGGGGGCGTGTCGACGGGGAATAGGACTGGTGCCGTGGTCGGCGACGCTGGATTGAGGTACCCCACGTAGTCCGCGGTGTACTCGGTGAACCAGATGTTGCCATCCGGTCCCTCGATGATTCCGCGCGGGTTGCTGCCGGCGGCAACCGGATACTCGCTGACGCCACCCGACGTGTCGTTCACCGCTTCACTAACGATGATCTCGCCGATTTTGTTGGCGTTGTATTCGGTGAACCACATGGTCCCGTCCGGCCCTGCAGCGATATTGCGCGGCCCGCTCCCTGAACCGGCTGGCAACGTGTACTCGCTGATGCCATCTGTCGTGCCGCTCACCGCTTCACTCGGGTTGATCTCGCCGATCCTGCCGGCGTTGAACTCGGTGAACCAGATGTTGCCGTCCGTCCCGAGTGCGATGCCGTTCGGCTGGCTGTTGGAGGTGGGCACGTCGTACACGCTGATCGTGTTCGGGGACGCCGGCGTGATCTTCCCGATCTGGTTGGAGTTCTGGATCGTGAACCAGATGTCGCCGTCAGGTCCGACCGTGATGTTCTGAGGCCCGCTCGTCGGCGGCGTGGTGGTCGACGGCAGTGGGAACTCGGTGCAGGCCGAGCAGGGGAGCGGCCCCGCCGCCTTAACGGGCCGCGCGAACACGCCAGTCACGAGCAGCGAACCGATCAAAGCAGCAGCAGTCCCGAACGCGCGCATGCGTCGTCGGGATCGCGAAGTTACCCTCGCCTGAATCATGACGCCCCCCCACTGGACCCTCGTATTCGGGTCCCAAACTCTCTCTACCGGTAGTAAGCAAACCGATCGACAAAGTATGCAGAGGCTAAAATGCCGCGTCTACTCCGATGGAATAGATGATTCCGATCAAATTATCTGATTGATAGCGGCCAGCGAGTTCGCGCCGAGCGCGTCAAGCGTTTCTGGAGCCGCCGGAGCCGCCTAAATCCCGGAGGGCGAGGGCAGCGCCGCCACCGCGACTTCGGCGAGACGTCGCGCCACGGCGAGGGCGCGATCGGCATGGGGAAGGTGGTCGCGGTCCACGCCAGTGACCGCCGCAACGCCGTCGCGGGCCCCCACCAGCGCGCCGGCAAGACTGGCCGCAACGGCAGTCCCGCCCGCAGCCGCGGCGAGCACATCGTCGAAGGGGTTGGTCGTGGCGAGCGCGCAGATCGCGCGCTGGAGGGTCAGGCCCGGATCCGGGTCCGAGACGTCCATGGGAGGACCGTCGTCGATGATCCGAAGCCGGTCGAGCAAGGCCATCGGCGCGTCCTCGAGGAGTGACTGGCGAACGCGCATCAGGGAGGTCTCGAGATCGAAGCGGAGCAAGTCGGCGATCAGCAGCGCGGCCGCGACGGCGGTGACGGCAGTGCCCTCATCGGCGCCGGCCATGGCAACGCAGCGGTACGCATCGCGCCGCAATCTCGGCCGGTCGAGTGGGCTGAGGAGGCCGAAGGGCAGAGCTCGCAGCAACAAACCTGCGGCTCCTGCTCTGGACGGGCGCTCGAGGCCGCGCTGGCGCAGATCCGCATCGTCGAAGCCGCCACAGGCAGCTGCGGACTCGGCGACACCAACCAGGTCGGCCGTTCCGGCCGCTGTTCCCGCGGCATGCTCGCCGGCGAGCGCGCCGATGAAGCTCGCCTCGATCCGGTTCGGGAGATCCTCGATAAGCGTCACCTGCAGAACGCTATCCTTTCCCACGATGCCGACGTCGGAACGTGCTGTGGCCGTCGTCCGTGCGATCGCCAGCAGTGGCGCCCTGCGCGCGGCTCCGGGTCTGCTTGATCAGAGCCGCTGGCGCGGCCCGCGCCCGGCTGCCGTGCGCATCGAGCGAAGCCGGGTTCACGGCGATGGCGGGCTCGTGGCCGACCAGACAGCCCTGACGCTCTGGTTCGGCGAAGGGCCGGGTCTTTCCGGGATCTCCGTTCGTGGCCGCGCCACCCGCGTTGCCGTGCGCACGCTGGCCGGTGTCGCCGCGACCGTCGCGATCGGCGCCGCGAGCGCGTTCGTGGCTCGCCAGGAGGCGGGCCGATTGGGCGCGGGACGGGCTCCCCGGCTCCTACTCCGCCAGCCAGGGAAGGACGACCGGGCCTGACGTCCGCGTCCGGCGCGAGACGGCGTGGAGCGCCTGTCCGTCGGTGATCAGGACCTCACGCGAGCACGGGTTCATCGCCTCGCGCCATTCCTTAACGACGCGACGCTGAAATCGCTCGGCGGCCGGCAACGCGGCCGGGAGCGCGAGCACCGCTCCCCGATCCGGCACCCCGAGCAACACCTCTCCCCCCGCACGCTCGGCCAGAGCAGCGAGCACCCTTGGCGCGCGGAGCATGCTGCCCTGGAAGAGGGGATCCGACGCCACCCGCCATCCGTCCGCGGGAATCCGGTCGGTGCGACCGATGCGCGCCACCAACGGCTCGAAACGCAGTGCAGTGTTGGCATCAGCGGCCTCGAGCACGTCCTGATCGCTCAGTCCGAGCGCGGTCCACTCGTCGCGGGGAACACCGCGCATGATCGAGCCAGGAAGTTCCTCGGCGACGAACGCCGTCATGTCGGCGCCGATCGGCGCTCGCAGCAAGTCGCCGACACGACCATGGCTGCCGAGAAAGCGGTCGTTACGGACGCACCACAGCAGCCGAGGGAGCGACAGCGCAATCGCCGGTTGCGGCGTCAGCTGATGCTCGACCGACGCCACGTACTCGCCGATCAGCGCCGGCACCTTGTCTGGCTGGCGCTCACATGCATGAAAAAGCGGTGCGAGCGGCAGCATCAGGTCGAGCCCGGAACCAGTGACGTGCAACGCAAACCGCGCTGCGTCAACGTCCACGTGCGCGCCGTGGTACCGCGCAACCAATTGCAGGCGGATGCGCTCCGCGAATGCCGCCCGATCCATCGCTATTGGGTTGCGGCAGCGAGGCGCGAGCGCAGCGCGGCGACCAGCGAAGGGTCTCCCTTCTGTGTCACCGAGGCGAGCGTTCCCCGGCCCCACAGATAGAGGAACAGCGCCGCTGGATCCCCTGAGAGCACGGCACCGGGCGATGTCCTGCGGCCAGGAGTGACCACGGTGCGAGCGTCCTCGAGCACGATGGACCACGCTGCATCACCCGCGAGCACCTCAACGGTTCCGGTTCCGGGTCCTTCAGCGGCAGCCTCGTCTTCTCCAGCCAGCATGATCATCAAGATCTCGTCGATCCCATCAATGGCGAGGGCGGCGTCGATCGGACTCGGCGGACCGAACTGCATCTCGATGTCGACACGATGCACCACCGTCTCGAGCGCCATCCGTCGGTACCAGAACCCGACGGTCTGATCCGGCTCCCACCACGTCCAAGCGAAATCAGACGGCTTGTGCATGGCGAGCTCGGCCAGTACCTTCGCGTGCTCGTCGTTGAACCACTCAACGGTGTCCTTCCCGAATGGTTCGTCGGTCACCCACTCACCTTCCACCGGCCTGCGTCCCAGCCGGATCGCGATCACCTTGTGGTCATACGTCGAGGCCACGTGCGCAACCACTTCGCGAACATCCCACGGCGGGCAGACCGGCACGGGACGATCGAGCCCGCGCGGCGCAATGGCCGCGATCAGGTCGCCGTCAGCACGGATATGCGAGAGATACCCCCTGAACTCCACGGCTTACGCAGCCCCTCGCTTCGAGCTCACGTAGTCGACGAGCACGTAATCCCCCAGCCGATCAGGACTGATAAAGAACGCGCGCCCGCGATTCAGCCGCGTCATCTGATTGACGAACTGCACCAGGTGATGATTCGACTCGAGCATGAACGTATTGATCACGATGTTCTCCCGAGTACACCGCTTCACCTCAAGCAACGTCT
Source organism: Candidatus Dormibacteria bacterium (assembly GCA_050010655.1). Lineage (GTDB taxonomy): Bacteria > Chloroflexota > Dormibacteria > Aeolococcales > Aeolococcaceae > Palsa-851. The sequence continues at coordinate 208 of JBEKKP010000052.1, read as the reverse complement.
TCTGAAACGTCTCCGGCAACGGCGGGTAAAAGAACACCGGACGCCCATTCTCAATGTGCGCCGTGGGCTCCCCATCACTGACGATGATGATCTGCTTGTTCTCCCCCGGATCCCTCGCAAGCAGCCGCCGAGCCAGCATCAGCCCATGCTGCATATTCGTCCCATACACATACTCGTTAACGGAGAGATGCGGCAAAGCAGCCGGCTT
>JBEKKP010000051.1:0-18411 GCA_050010655.1 Candidatus Dormibacteria bacterium | reverse complement strand
GGCAGTGCCCCGCCGCCTCGTCATCATCGGCGGCGGCGTGGTTGCCTGCGAGATGGCGGACGCGTGGAGAACGCTCGGCAGCGAGGAGGTGACGCTGGTCGTCCTCGAGGGCCGTCTGCTCTTCAACACGGAGGATTTCGCCGGTGAGGCGGTGCGCGCCGCCTTCGAGGAACGGGGCATCTCGGTGCTCCTCAATACCGTGACGGAACGGGTGACGCGCGCCGCAAGCGGCGAGGTCACCGTCGAGCTGGCGGATGGCCGGACCATCACCGGCGACGAGGTGCTCGTAGCAACGGGACGGGCACCACGGTCCGACAGCATCGGCCTCGACACGGTCGGCCTGAAACCCGGGAGCTGGCTGCATGTCGACGACAGCTGTCGCGTTGACGGCGGACTGGAGTGGCTGTATGCGGCGGGCGACGTCAACCATCGCGCGCTGCTCACCCATATGGGCAAATACCAGGCGCGCGCGTGCGGCGACGCCATCGTCGCGAGGGCAAAGGGGGAACTGACCGGCGAGCCCGCGCCGTGGTCCAGGTTCGCGGCCACCGCGGATCACGCCGCAGTACCACAGGTCACCTTCACCGACCCCGAAGTCGCTTCCGTCGGTCTCACGCACGACACTGCCGTCGCCGCGGGATTGAACGTGCGGTCAGTCGACTACGAGCTCGGCAACGTGGCGGGAGCCGGACTCATCGCCGACGGGTACAAGGGACATGCCCGGATGGTCGTCGACGAGGACCGCAAAGTCATCGTCGGCGTCACGTTCTGCGGCCCTGGCGTCGGCGACCTCATCCACGCGGCAACGGTTGCCGTGGTTGGCGAAGTCCCACTCGACAGGCTCTGGCACGCGGTCCCGTCGTACCCGACCGTCAGCGAGATCTGGCTGCGACTCCTCGAGACGTACGGCCTGTAGTCAGTTGCCGATGTGGTTCGCCGGGACCGCGCCCATCTTGCCGGCCTGGTAGTCGGCGAGCGCCTGGGCGATCTCGGCGTGCGTGTTCATCACGAACGGACCGTAATGCGCCACCGGTTCGCGAATCGGCTGGCCACCGAGGATCAGCAGGTCGAGGTGGGGATGACGGCTTTCCTGGTGCGTGCTCGCAGTCGCGGTGATCACGTCACCGGCGCCGAGCGCCGCGAGCTGTCCTGACTCGATGGGTCGACGCTCTTCGCCCACTGTCCCGGTGCCTGACAGCACGTAGATGAGCGCGTTGAAGTCACGCGGCCATGGGAGCACGAGACGCGCGCCCGGGCTGACGGTGACGTGCGCCAGCGAGATCGGTGTGTAGGTGATGCCCGGGCCTTTGTGCCCCGCGACCTCGCCCGCGATGACGCGGAGCAGCGCTCCACCGTCGTAGGAACTCAGCAGCGCGACGTTGCCGGCGCGAATGTCCTGATAGCGGGCCGGAACCCACTTCTGCGCCGCGGGGAGGTTGACCCAGAGCTGGAGTCCGTGGAACAGACCACCACTCGCGATCAGTTCCTCCGGTGGACGCTCGATGTGCAGAATGCCCGCGCCAGCAGTCATCCACTGCGTGTCACCGTTGGTGATGAGGCCGCCGCCGCCGTTCGAGTCCTGATGCTGAAAGGTGCCGTCGATCATGTACGTGACGGTCTCGAACCCGCGATGTGGATGCCACGGCGTGCCCTTGGGCTCGCCTGGCGCGTACTCCACCTCACCCATCTGATCCATATGGATGAACGGATCGATGAGCGATGGGTCGGTGCCAGCGAACGCACGGTGCACCGGGAACCCCTCGCCCTCGAATCCTCGGGGCGCGGTGTTGACGCTGATCACGGGACGGAACGTCGACGCGGCCGGATCCGGTTGCGGGATGTGCGGCAGCGCGGTGATGTCGGCGACGGTCACGGCAGGCATGGCGAAATTCCTTACAGGGCAAGCGCCTTCACGGGCGCCATCACGTTTTCCAGGTTCCAGCTCACGCCGGGCACATCGATGTACAGCTCGATCTCGTTGCCGTCGGGATCGGCTATGTACAGGCTGTGGGTGACGGTGTGGTCGCTCGAGCCCACGATGTGCACGCCGGCTTCCTCACAACGCCGGAGCGCGCCGCGCAACTCGTCGTCCGAATCACCGACCTTGAGACCGAAGTGATAGAGGCCGACATGACGTCCACGCGGCAGTTCCTGCGCGTCCGGGCCGACCTCGATGAGCAGCAGCTCGTGGTGGGTGCGGCCGCTGCTGAACAGGGCCACGGGGGTTCGACCCAGCAGGCCCGTCTCCGCGGATTGCAGTCGCTTCCAACCGAGAACGTCGCCGTAAAACGCGGCGGATCGATCGACGTCGTGCACGTACAGGACGATGTGCCCCAGCTCTTTGATCTCCATGGCATGAAGCTTACCCAGAGTGCCTCCAGCAAAACAGGTGCGCCGCGGGACGCGCCGTCGAGCCCGGCTGCGCGAGGATGGTCGGATGCGCGGGATCCGGCTCTCCTATCAGCAGATCATCGCGATGATCTACGTGGCCGCGATGTTCATGACGATCATGGACGTCACGATCGTCTACGTCGCGCTTCCGGCGATCGCGCGAAGCTTCGACGTCAGTCCCGCGGCGACCGACGGTGTCGTGGTCGGCTATCTGGTGAGTCTTGCCATCTGGATTCCCGCCTCCGGATGGGTCGGTGACCGGTTCGGCACCAAGCGCACGTTCCTCATCGCGATCTCGCTGTTCACGTTCGCCTCGGCGCTGTGCGGGCTCTCGCAATCCGTGCTGGAGCTCGTGTTGTTCCGGGTGCTGCAGGGTGCGGGCGGCGGCATGCTGACCCCGGTGGGCATGGCGATGCTGTACCGCGCATATCCGCCGGCCGAGCGCGCTCGCGTGGCGCGGCTGCTCGTCATTCCGACCGTGATGGCGCCGGCGCTCGGCCCGCTCATCGGCGGTGCGCTCGTCGACAGCCTTTCCTGGCGATGGGTGTTTTTCGTGAATCTCCCGATCGGAGTGGCAGCCCTGGTCTTCAGCGCGCTCAAGCTGACCGAGCATCGCGAGCGCGCCGGCGAGCGCTTCGATGTCCCGGGATTTCTCCTGGCGGCTGCCGGCTTCGGGCTGTTCCTCTACGCGCTCAGCGAGGCGGCAACGCTCGGCTGGGGGTCCCCTGTCATCGACATCACGGCCGCGGCCGGCGCCGCATTGATCGCCGTGCTCGTGTGGGTGGAACTGCATACCGAGAAGCCGATGATCAACTTCCGGTTGCTGCGCAACCGCCTGTTCGGCGTCGCCAACCTGGCGTCGCTGTTCGCCTCAGGCGGATTCCTCGGCCTGCTCTTTATCGCGCCCATCTGGCTGCAGACCGGACGCGGGCTGTCAGCGCTCGTTTCCGGCTCGAGCACCGCTCCCGAGGCGCTTGGTGTCCTTGTCTCGTCGCAGCTGGTGGGACGGATTTACCCCTACATCGGTCCCCGCCGGCTCATCAGCGGTGGCCTCATCGGCGTCACGGCCGCGACATGCCTGCTCGCCGTCACCCTGAACGGCAACCTCTGGCTTTTCCGTACCGTCATGTTCTTTATCGGAGTCGGCTGGGCTTACGTGGTCATCTCGATGAACGCCGGGCTGTTCGCCCAGATCTCACCCCGCGATACTGGACGGGCGACGGCCTTGTACAACGCGCAGCGTCAGCTCGCATCCGCGGTGGGGGTCGCCACGCTCTCGACGATCATCGGCACCCAGGCCGGCACCTCCGGCCTCGCCGGGAACGTCGGCGTCTTCCGGGTCGCGTTCTTCGCTGCGGCAGGATTCACCTGCGTGGGGGCGATCATCGCGCTGGCGATCCACGATCGCGACGCCGCATCAACGATGCGCAAGAAGCTCCCGGTACCACCCGCCGCAGTCCCGGTGGCCTAGCCAATACCTGACGCCGAGACCGGCGAGTCCAGCCGGATGCAGCGGCGATCGACCGCCGCTCAGGACTCCTTATCCGATCAGTGGGAGCAGGACTTGGCTTCGCCGGCGGAGTCGGAAGTCTGGAACGAATGCCCGCAGCCGCAGGTGCGAACGGCGTTCGGGTTGTGGATGGTGAATCCACCGCCCATCAACTCGTCCACGTAGTCGATCTCGGCGCCCTGCAGGTACTGCGAGGAATACGCATCCACGTACACCTTGAGGCCACCTTCGACGTCGACCACCTGGTCGTCCTCGCGGGGCGGATTCTCATCCAGGCCCATGCCGTACGAGAAGCCGGAGCACCCACCGGACTGGATGAAGACCCGAAGTCCGAGTGCGCGATCGGCCGGCTGGTCGGCGATGAGGCCCTTGAGCTGCTCACGGGCGGTGTCGGAGATCGTGACGATGGACGGAGTGGTGATTGCCATGACCTTACGAATCATACGTCAGACCCCCGTCCGGGAAACCTTGCCACCGCTCCGAGACCCTTCCGCGACGGGTATTCGACGAGCGACCCGCTCGCTGAGGAGGCCTCGCGCCGTCGGGTCGCCGTCGTGCATCTGATTTGCCACCGCTCCCAGGAGGATGAACTCGGCGAGGAAATACAGCCAGCTAGCGAGGAGAAAAACGAGCGCAAAGATTGCTCCATACGTCGAGGAGCCCTTTGAGAAGTGCGTATAGACGGGCCAGAGCAAGGTCAGCAACTCCATCGCGACGCTGGCGATCAGGACGCCCCGCCAGAGATCGCGGACCCGGTACGTGCGGTGCGGGACGAGGCGGTAGATCGCGAGCATCAACAGACACCAGACGATCAGGCCGGCGAGTGGCTCGAAGCCCCAGATGATCCCGGGAAGCACGATCAGCGAGTTGACCCCGATGGTGACGACGATCGCGACGATGAAAAGGATTGTCATCACCACTGCCATCGCTCTCTGGCGGATGAAATTCCGCTGCCCCACACCGACCACCACGCCGAGTGCGAACTCCATGCCGGTGAAGAGGCTGCTCCCACTCCAGAGTAATCCGAGAATGCTCACGCTGCCGAGGAGCCCGGAATGCTGCTGCACGGCCAGGAAGAGGTTTTGCAGTTCCTTGTGCGCGTCGCTCGGAAAGAACGCCAGGATCGCGTTCAGCGCCTTGGCCTTCGCTCCAGGCGATTGCGTCGCGTAGCCGAGGATGGAGAGCAACCCGAGGATGAGCGGGAACATGCTCACGAACGCGTTGAATGCCATCCCCGAGGCGTAGTTGCCTGCCTTGCTTGCGCCGAATGCGGCCATGAGCCGGCCGGGATAGGTCTTTCCAACCCACGAGGCAATTGTTGTGACGCGACGCTTCACGACATCAGAGTGCCATTCACGTACGCAGCGTGGCCAACGGCGTACCTGAGCACTGCGAGGGGCATTGACCCATTCGGCGTGCCTCGGCGGCCTCCGGACAGCAGACCGCTCTGCCTCCTAGTCCGTCACCACCCCGCTCGCGGCCTCGGCGGCGTATCGCGGCAGGTGAACGTCGTCCGACCCGGCAAAACGCATCGCTCCGGCGACCAGGTGATGGCCGGCAACCTCGTCGATGAGGCGGAGCATCTCCTGGCAGATCTGCCGGTAGCTCGGGTGTCCCTGTGGCGAGGTGCGCAACTCGATCATGTGCATCGCCTCTCGAGCGTTGAGCTTGATGACGTAGCGCATGCGGTGCCCGAGCGTCACCAGGTACCCCGCCTGCTGCGGGAAGGTGTCGGCGATCTCGCGATACGCCGCCTCTGCCTCGCGCACGGCGACGTGCCATCGCTCGCCCAGTCCTGCGTCCACCACTGCATCGGGCACTTCATACCCGAGCGATGGCGTCAGTTCCTGCCACTGCAGCGTGAGCATCCGGTGGCGCTGCAGATCGCGGAACGCGCCATAGTCCGATACGACCTCGAACGTGTAGTCGCAGTGCTCGAAGCCGCGCCCCGGGCGGTGGCGGCGGTTGCCGCGGTGACCGACGGCCGCGGCAAAAATCTCGGCACGGCGGGCCTCCGAGAGCGGGCGCACTGCGGCGAGCAGCCGCTCCTGCGACGCATGCGAGTACGGGAAAAGCGCCGACGCGAGGATGCGATCCTCCCCGTCGCCGTCCCACTCCACAAGGGTCACTCCTGACGGACCCCACTCGTTTTCCGGCGCGAGCAGCTCCGCATCACGGGCCACCGCAGCCGCCGTCTCGCGCAGGTAGTCGACCCACACACCGCCGCGATCGGGACGGTCGAGCCGCGTCAGAAACTCCGGGATGAGCAGCTGCACCTCGGTGTTGATGAGCTCTGCGTACGCTCGCGCCTCGGGAAGCGGGTGAGCGCGCAGACGGAGCACGAGTTGCTCATACGCCTGCGGCGACGCATACATCCCGACGTTGCTGACGGTCCCTGCCGGCAGCAGCCCGCGCATGAGGTCGAGCGCGAGCGCGCGGATCGCTCGCTTGCGCGCGTTCACGTCCGGTTCCGCGGGAAGCGTCTCGTCGAGATGGCGCGTGAGCGGTTCGCGCAATGCCGAGTACGTGTCGAAGAGCATGTCCATGGCCCGGACGTAGGTGGCGCCGAGCGGGGACGCGAGGACCTCGGCGTCGCGCAGGTAGCGGAAGTGACCGTCGCGGCGATCGGTGTACGGGATGTAGCGCGTCGACTGCTCCAGGTACGCGGCGAGACGCCCCCACTCGATTGCCTTGGCGAGGGGTTGAGACACCTGCTCGCAGGCGAGGTGCACGCCGGCGAGCTGCGCCACCGAATCGTCGCCGTACTCCGCGAGCACGCGGCCGAACAGGTCCGAGGCTCGCTCGCGGCCGGCGCTGGAGGCCGGCTTGACGCCGGTTTCTCCGGTGAGGAACTCATCGACCAGCAGGCGGCGGAGGCTCTTCGAGCTGCGGCTATAGCGAGCGAACAGGGCAGCGGCGGTCACCTGCGGGAGGTTCGTGAGCGCGAAGACGGGGCGGTCGAGGTTGGTCACGTATGGCGTCAGAAGCTGCTGCTCCTCGGCCGTGAAGGGCTCGACGTAGTAGTCCGCGATCATCGACGCAACTCTACGGATCGGCGGGGTCCGGCCATCGACGGTGGAGCCGTTTGCGATGTCGTCTACAATCCGGGCCCAATGGCCGGCGCCGCCGTCCCGACCCCCCGCTTCCTTGCCGACGTCTACGAGGCGGCGAGCGAGTGCAACAAGTGCTCGCTCTGTCAGGCCACGTGCCCGGCATACGTCGTCAATCCCGTCGAATGGGAGACGGCCCGCGGGCGCATCGCCCTCATCCGCGATGCGATGGAGGGCCGCCTCGAGCTGAAAGACATCGCCGAAGGCCCGCTTTCGAGCTGCCTCACCTGCGACAACTGCGTTGCCGCCTGCGCGCCTCGCGTGCCAACGGGACACATCGTCAGCCGCGCGCGCCAGGAGTTGCACGCCCAGGAGGGATACCCCTGGGGACAGTCCTTCGCGCTGCGCACGGTGCTGCCCCGTCCGGGGGCGCTCCGCGCGCTCCACGGCTTCGCGCGGTTCACGAAGCGCACCGGGCTCTACGGGCTCGCCAACCGGATCGGATTGCTGTCGTGGATGGGGACGCTCGGTGCCCTCGCCGAGCAGAGCGGCCCGCCGCCCGACAAGACCGTGTACCAGATGGTCGCGGACCTGCCACGGGTGGCGGAACCGGTTCGAGGATCTGTCGCGGTGCTCGTCTGCTGCCTCCAGAATCTCACCGTCCCCGAGGCAACCGACGCGACCCTCCGTGTCCTGCTCGCGTCCGGCTACGACGTGCAGGTTCCGCAACTCGGCTGCAGCGGCCTCCCCGCGCGAACGCTCGGCGACCGCGACGCCATGATCGACATGGCCGTCAGGAACAGCGGCACGATGACCAATCTCGACGTCGACGCGTACATCGGCGACAGCGCATCATGCACCGAGCACTACCGCGAGTACGGCAGCATCGCCGGTGACGATCGCCAGGTCGGCGCTCGCGCTCGCGACGTTGCGCATCACACCGCGCTTGCGAGTGATTTCCTCGACCGCAATGGCGTGCGCGGCGACCTCGGCCCGCTGCGCTGGCGCGTGGCGATCGACGAGCCGTGCGCGCTCCCGATCGATGGACCCGAGCGCGGCGCGATGGGCCGCCTGCTCGAGAAGATCCCGCATCTCGAGATCGTCCCGCTCAACGAGCGTGCGATGTGCTGCGGCGGAGCAGGCTCGTATTTCGCCCGTGAACCCGAACGCAGCGAGGCGATTCTGCGGCGCAAGTTCGACAACATCCGCGCAAGCGGAGCGGAGATCGTCGTCACCGAGAACGTCTCGTGCTTGCTTCAGCTTCGCGCCGGAGCGGCGCGTTACGCGCCCGACGTCAAGGTCATGCACATCATGGAAGTGATGCTCGCGTCCTTGCAGGGTGCGGAGCGGCGTCGCGCCGTGCTCGCCGGCTAACCGAGGGCGGACAGCACCTCGTCGACGTCCATGGCGATGCACGTGAATGACGGCACGTCACGCACGGTGTGGGTGGACGCCTCCGTGTCGCGCATCTCATGCACGAGGTCGAGAAAATCGGCCACGGAGTCACTCTCGAACGCGACCACGAATTCCTGATCGTCGAGCCCGAATGAGTACGTGGTGTTGATCTTCACGCCCGGGTATTTGTGGCCCAACGCGATGTGCTGGCTCATCTGGCGCTGACGCTCCTCGGCGCTGAGCCGGTACCACGCGCGGGTTTTCACGAACGGATACACGAAGAGATATCGGCGCCCGGTCGGCGCGATGACCAGGCGGTTGCTTCTCCCCTCCTGGTTCTCGTGGCGGTGCTTCTCGACGTACATGCTCTGCTTCGTCATCGAGAAATAGCTGTACGGCGATTCGAGATACGCGGCGAGTCGCGTGCGGTTGAGGCGCGCCGAGAACTCGTGCAGGTCGTCCACCCGCTCGCTCACGACCCAGAAGAGAAAATCCGCGTCACCGCGCGTGCCGACGGTGCTGTACGAGCGGATGAGCACGCCGTCGCGATCACCGATCTCGCGGACCAGGGCGGCCACCTCCTCGCGGTCAGCGGCTCGCTCCGTTGCAGGCCGCAGCCGCCAGTCGGGGCGCACGCGGTAGAACGCGAAGCGGATGTGCTGGCGGGCAGTGGGGACCTCTGCCGTCGCGTCACGAACAGTCAGCGGGGCGGTCACCTCGGGCATTGCCAGATCATCCTACCTAACCGTCTGTGCTCGACAGGGCCTCGGCCAGCGCGCGCTTACGCAGCAGGCGTTGCTCGCGGCGAACGCGTGCCTCCGCCTGACGTTGGCGTTCCTCGTCAGTCTCGGCAATGACCTTGGCGACTTCGGCCGGGCGGCCGTCGCGGTCGAGGCCCACGTACACGAGGTGCGCGCTTGCCACATGCAGACGTTCGCCTGACGGGATCCGCTCGACGTCGACGCGGACACTGATCTCCATCGACGAGAAGTGCGCGTCGTTCACCCGGGCGCGAACGGTGAGCAGGTCGCCGATGTACACCGGTGCCAGAAAGCTCATCTCATCCATCGTCGCGGTGACGACGCGGCGGCGCGCGTGCTTGATCGCGGCGATGCCGGCCGCCGTGTCCACCAGCCGCATGATCGTGCCGCCGTGCACGTAGCCGGAATTGTTCGCGTGCTCGATCTCCATGGCAACCGACAACAGCGTGTCGGATTCCGACGTCGGCCGCGGCGTCAGATCCACGTTGTTGTAGAGGTTGTTCCGGTCCTCGCGCGAGCGGATGAAGTCCATCAGCCGAGCACGTCCAGGCTGGCGCGCACGAGTGTCTCGACGCCGACCGGCAATGCCGCCTCGTCGATGTCGAAGTCGGCGCTGTGGTGCGGAGGGACGGGACCGAGCTCCGGATGGCCGGCTCCGACCAGGAAGTAGCAGCCGGGGGCGCGCTGCAGAAAACATGCGACGTCGTCGCCGACCGTGATCGGCACGGCGATGTCGACGTACTCCTCGCCGACGGTGGCCGCCGCCGCGCGGTGGACGAGATCCGCCATTGCAGTGTCGGACACCACCGGCGGACAACCCGGTCCTCGCGAGAACTGGGCCTCGGCGCCGTATCCGCCGGCGACCGCCGTGGCGATCTCCCCGACCCGCTTGAGCAGACGGTCGCGCTCGTCGGCGTCGATTGCCCTTGTGGTGCCAAGCAGTTCCGCTGAATCGGCGATCACGTTGAACGCGGTGCCGGCGCTGACGCGGCCGATGGTGATCACCGCCGGCGAGAACGGCGACGTCTCGCGGCTGATGATCGTCTGGATCGCGAGGATCACCTGCGCAGTCACCACGATGGGATCGATTGCGGTGTGGGGCATGCCTCCGTGACCGCCGCGCCCTTGAATCCGCACCGAGAAACTGTCGGCGCTCCCGAAGATGACGCCAGACTTGACAGCAACTCGACCGGTCTCGAGCGGCGCCCACAGGTGGATGCCGAGGACGCGGTCAACGCCTTCCGCCGCGCCATCCGCGATCATCGGGATCGCGCCCGAGGCCGTCTCCTCCGCAGGCTGGAAACAGAGTCGCACACGACCTGTCCAGCTGTCGCGGAGCGCCACCAGCGCCGTGGCGGCCCCAAGAGTCATGGCCACATGGCCGTCGTGACCACATGCATGCATCACCCCCTCCACGGCGGAGGTGACAACACGGTGATCGCCACGCTCGACAATCGGGAGCGCGTCCATGTCGGCGCGCAGCATCAGCGTCGGCCCGGGCTTGCCGCTGTCGAGATCCGCGAGGACTCCGGTGCCGCCGACTCCCGTGCGCACGGTGAAGCCGAGGTCGGCACTGCGCCGCGCGACGAGCTCGGCGGTCTCACGCTCGTGCGATGACAGTTCGGGGTTTCGATGCAGCGCGCGCCTGGTCTCGAGGACCTCTTCCCGGGTCCTGTCGACTTCCGAGCGCAGGCGGGCGTCCATGTCGACGGCGATGCCGCTCATGACGGTCTCGCGGCGCTGACGCCCGATCGTCGCAGCGCCACCGCCTCGATCGACCCGTTGTTGACCACCCGCGTCGCTCCCGCGGCGCGAGCACGCCGGCGGAGGTCGATCTCGAGATGGTGCGAGAAGCCGACGATCTCGAGATCCGGACGCTCGGCGTGAATGCTGCCGATCAGCGCGAGGCGGCGATCGGTGGCCGTGTTCAGATCCACAAAGAGCACGGCCACGTCCGGGACGGCGTCGCCCGTGACCATCACCGCGCTGCCGCCGGCGTGGCGCATGGTGGTGCTGAGCCGGCTGGCGAACATGAGGTCGTCGCTGACGAGCGCGACCGTGCCCGGTGACACCATGCCGCCCATCATAGGTGCGTGACCCGCCCGCCCTCGGGCAGACTGCGCGACGCGGCCGGATGACCGCTGTCGCAGGAGACCGCCGCTTCACAGGAGAGCCAACCATGGAGATCGGAAGCGTGGGCATCATCGGCGCCGGGCTGATGGGCTCGGGAATCGCCGAGGTCTGCGCCCGCAACGGCATCCGGACCCTGGTCACGGAAGCAGGGCCTGATCAACTGGCGGCGGGGCAGCGCCGGGTCGGCGCGTCGCTGGAACGCGGCCGCAAAACCGGAAAGCTCAGTGACGACGACGTCGAGCGCATCAATGATCTGCTGACATTCACCCCGCGCCTGGAGGACTTCGCGGAGTGCGATTTCTGCGTCGAGGCGATCGTCGAACAGCTTCCGGCGAAGGTCTCGCTCTTCGCGCGGCTCGACGACATCGTCGGGCCGGACGCCATCCTCGCGACCAACACGTCGGCGCTGCCGATCATCGAGATCGCGCGCGCAACGCGGCGACCGGATCGTGTGATCGGGACGCACTTCTTCAATCCGGCGCCCGTGATGAAGCTCATCGAGGTGGTCCGGAGCATCGCCACGAGCGACGAGACGCTCGACGACACGCGCGCCCTGGGCGAGCGCCTCGGCAAGCGAATCATCGTTGCCCAGGACCGCGGCGGCTTCATCGTCAACCTCCTGCTCATCCCCTTTCTCACGCACGCGATCCGGCTGTATGAGTCGGGCTTCGCAACCCGCGATGACATCGATGAGGGCATGCGCCTCGGCTGCGGTCATCCGATGGGCCCGCTCCAGCTGCTCGACTACATCGGCCTCGACACGGCGATGTTCGTGTGCGAATCGCTCTACGAGGAGTACGCGAACAGCGACTTCGCGCCGCCTCCCCTGCTCCGCCGCATGGTGTCGGCGGGCTACCTCGGGAAGAAGAGCGGGCGCGGCTTCTACGAGTACTGATCCGGGGCGGTGCGACTTCTGCGAGCACCGATCCGGAACCAGGCGCGGCTTCTACCCGGTACTGACCGGGGCAGCGATCAGTTGGGCCGGTCCGCCGGCACCGGTGCCGGCGGCTTGCGCTCCTCGACGTTGAGGTTCATCGCGCCGATGCGGTTGCCACCCGTCCAGAACTCGGTGGTGTACACGCCGGGCTCGCCGAACATCGGCTGCAGGACGGTGACCGTGGAGATGCTCACCTCCTGCCCGGGGACGAGCCGCGCGCCCGCCGCCTGAAACTGCAGGGTGACCGGCGCGAGCACGAGCTTCCCCTGCGAGTCGGTGAGGCGCAACTCCACCTGATGCGCCTGGCCAACGTCGGCCGCGCTGAATCGAAAGCCCGCCACCACCGCAAACGCGGCCCGGCCTGGCAGCTGCGCCATTGAAAGGGCGCTGAATCCGCCGCCGAGCACGTAGAGCTTCCCGTCGGGCGGAACCACCGCGCTGTCGGCGAAGAAGGCGAAGCTCAAATCCATGCCACGGGTACTTTGGCACGCGAGCCCAGGGCGAAGCCGCGCCCGCGTGGGCGACCATTGAGCGTGATGAGCGATCCCACGCCGCGGAATCTCCACGTCTTCGTCTGCACGACGGTCGGACGCCACCACTGCGGCGGACAGGGGTCCGAGCACATCCTGCAGCGGCTCCGCGACGAGGTCGAGCGCCTCGAGCTGACGTGGGTTCGCACCACGAGGATGGGCTGCAACCAGCAGCACCACCAGGGTCCGATCCTCATCGTCTATCCGGACGGAGTCTGGTACGGCAACCTGCAGGTCGCGGATGTCGACGAGATCATCGACGAGCACCTGATTGCGGGCCGTCCTGTCGAGCGGCTACGCATCGTGCCGGATGGCCCCTGGTCCGCCACGTCGCTGACCTGAGGCTGCTTCCCTCGCCCAAAAGTCCCGGGCGTGTAGGGTGGATACGAACAATCGACCCGACACGGGAGGCGCGTACGCATGGGCTACATCCGCGGATTGATGCACGGTGCTGTGGTTGGAACGGCAATCGGTCTCTGCGTCGCGCCGCAGACCGGCGACAAGACGCGCGCGCAACTGCGGATGGTTGCTGCAGTCGCACGCGGAGGAGCGAAGTCCACGGGCCGCACGCTCAGCAAGGCCAAGCCCATGGCAAGCGGCGCTGTGCACCTGGTGGCCACTGCCCGCCATCGTGGCGAGCACGCGGCGAACGGCACGGCAGCCGCGAGCGGCGCGACCGTCTAGCCGCTGCTGCCGCCGCTCAGGCGGCGACTGTTTCGCTCGCTGTCCCGCCCAACCCGCAGAGCACGCCGAGCGCCCCGGTGATGAGATCGAAGATGTTCATCACCTCGGTGAAATGGATCCCCGCGATGCTCCGAGCTGTCGTCGCCGTGTCGGGATTGACGAAGCCGATCAGCGCCAGGAGCAGGAGCACCACGCCGACGGTGAGGACGATCTCGTCGGTGATCCGCTGCTCGGCGCGAAACCCCGCGTAGGCGAGGGCGCCACCGATGACCAGGTCCAGCACGTCCCTCACGTAGGTGAGATGCAGGGTCATCGGCCCGACGTTGCCACCGGGCACGTGATTGATCAGGGTGCCGGCATCGCCGGTGAACAGGCCGCCGAAGCCCACCACCAGAAAGAGGACTGCCCCGAACTGCGCGTACAGACGTGCCATCGCCGTCAGACGTTAGCGGATGAGGGGAGCCAGCGAGCCGCGACCACGGTCACATTGTCGGTCCCTCCGGCCGCCAGCGCGGCATCGCACGCGCGGGTCAGCGCGACTCCCAGGGGATCAGGCGCGGCCACGATGGCCGCGAGCACCGGATCGGACAGCGGCTCCCAGAGCCCGTCCGAGCACAGCAGGAGCACATCGCCCGGGTTCGCGTCGACCTCGAAGATGTCCGCTTCCACCGGGTCACCCATCACGGCCCGCTCGATGAGATTGCGCTTCGCGTGGTGCCGTGCCTCCGCCTCACTCAGGACGCCGAGGCGCACCTGGCCGGCGGCCCAGGAGTGGTCATCGGTGAGTTGCCGCGCACCGTCGCTGCTCACGAGATAGCCGCGGCTGTCGCCGACATTGGCGACCGTTGCATGGGCGCCGACGATGATGGCGAGCACAAGCGTGGTGCCTGGGTTGCCCCCAATGGACACGCGAGCCACGGCCACCGCGTCGTTCGCCGCGGCGACGGCCCGCCGCAGCGTCCCTGCTGCATCGTGGAAGGGCTCTGCCTCGGTGAGAACGCCCATCGCCGCGGTGACCGCCGCCTCGGCCGATTCGAGGCCACCCCTGTGGCCACCCATGCCATCGGCCAGTGCCAGCACCGCCGATCTCCCGTCCGTGGAGATGCGGGCATCCCAGACGTCCTGGTTCTGCGTTCGCACCGGTCCGCGATCGGTGATCCCGGCGATCTCGAGGGGCTGACCATCGCCGGCGATCGACCGCTCGGCGCGGTCGTCCGTCACGCTCCCGCCCCGGCCTCAGCGGCTGCGGGATGACCCAGCACACGCTGCACGACCTCGCCGGCGGCCTCGACGGGGTCGAGGCACTGGATCGTCTGCATGCCGAGGGCTTGCGCCGCCTCGACGTTGCAGAGGAGGTCGTCGATGAACAGGCACCGTTCCGGCGCAACGCCGAGGCGCCTGCACGTCAGGAGGTATATCTCGGGATCCGGCTTGCGCATGCCGACTTTTGACGAGTCGACGATCACATCGAAGAGCTCGTCAACGGGAAAGAGCTTGGTGAAAATCGCCTCCCCCTCGCGGGAGATGTTGGTGAGCATCGCCGTCTTGTACCCGGCGCCACGGATCTGGCGGACGGCGTCCACCATGGCGCCGCACGCAACCATGCCCTGCCCGAACACGAACTTCTGCGCGTCGCGCGGGTCCACCGGCTCGTTGCCCGCTTCGATGTAGCGGGCGATCATCCGGTCGAAGAACTCGTCGTCCGAGATCTTCCCCATCTCGAGGAGATGGAGGTCGTGCACGCCGGTGGTCAGGTGGTAGTGATCGCGGAACTCGCCGAGAAAGAAGGCGATGACGCTGAAGAACTCCGGTGGCACGTCGGTCCGGTGGTGAAAGAGGGGCTCGGTCATGACGCCACCCAGATCAAAGATCACGGCGTCGAACTCACGGCTCGCCGTGCCGTGCGAGGTGGGCGCTTGCTCTGTGCTCATCGGCTCCATTGTGCCTAACCGTGCCAACATGCCCGGTCATGCTCGTTCTCAGCAAACAGGACGTTGAGCGGCTGCTGTCGGTTCCGGCGATGCTCGAAGCGCTCGAGGCGGGGTTCCGCGCGTATTCCACCGGCCAGGCGTCGGTACCCCCGCGAACCGCCGCTCGCGCCCCCGCCGGACTGCTCGGCGCGATGCCCGGATGGGTCGCGGATCGCGGCTTCGCGCTGAAGGCGGTGAGCGTGTTTCCCGGCAACGACGAGCGCGGGATACCGAGCCATCAGGGAGTGATCACCCTCTTTGACGAGCACGACGGCTCTCTGCTGAGCGTCATGGATGGCGAGTACATCACGGCGATGCGGACCGGCGGCGGGGCTGCGGTCTCGACTCGCTTCCTCGCCCGTCCAGACGCCACGACGCTCACGATCCTCGGTGCCGGCGTTCAGGGTGGGTCGCACCTGGCGACTGTCGCGACGGTCCGCGAGTTCACCACCATCCGCATCGCGTCGCGTGACGCGGGGCGGGCCGCTGCGCTTGCGGCGAAAGACCCGCGTTGTGTGGTGGTGTCGGGCTTCGAAGCCGCGATCCGTGGCGCGGACGTCGTCTGCTGTTGCACCGATGCGCGGGAACCGGTCACGCAGTACGAGTGGTTCGACGCCGGCACCCACGTCACGTCGGTCGGGGGAACCTTCGGGCCCGAGGTCGATGCCGAGACGATGCGCCGGGGCAGTGTCTTCGTGGAGTGGAAAGGCGCCGCGGAGAGCGCTCCGCCGGCAGGTGCGCATGAGTTGCAGGGTCGCGATGCGTCGACGATCACCGAGGTCGGTGCTGTCATCGCCGGACTCGCGCCGGGCCGCCAGCGCGCCGATGAGCTCACCGTGTACAAGTCGACCGGCAGCGGTTTCGAGGACGCAGTGGTTGCGCGAGTCGTGTACGACGCTGCGGTCGCCGCGGGTGTTGGAACGGAGATTGCGTTGTGACGGTTGTCGCCGGTATCGACGCTGGTCGCATCAGCGATATCGCGCGCAAAGTTGCTCCGCATGTGCGCCACACGCCTTTGATACCCACGCCGGGCGGGGGCATGCTCAAGCTCGAGTCCCTGCAGCCCACCGGGAGTTTCAAGGTGCGCGGTTTCTTTGCAGCTGCTCACGCGATCGACCGTGCGCGCGTGGCGCGCGGGTTGATCACGATCAGCGCCGGCAACGCGGCGCTCGCGTGCGCGTATGTTGCGCGGTCGCTGCATGTCCCGTGTCGCGTCCTCATGTTCGACAACGCGCCCGCGATGAAGATCAATGGCGTTCGCGATCTTGGTGCAGAGGCAGTGTTGCTGCCGCGCGAGCGCATCCTGGAATGGATCGCGACGCGTTCGTGGGAGCACGAGCCTGAGGTGTTCATTCATCCATTCGCGGACGAATCGGTGATCCTCGGTCATGGTTCGATCGTTCCCGAGATCATCGCGGACCTTCCCGACGTTGAGCGCGTGATCGTGCCTGTCGGGGGCGGCGGATTGATCTCTGGCATCGCGCTCGGGTTTGCTGCGTTGAAGCGCGGCGTGCAGGTGATCGGTGTGCAGTCGGACGGATATCCCTTGTGGCCTCAGGCGTTTGCGGTCAACGGGCCACCAGGGCTCGTGCCCGACACGATCGCCGACGGGACGTCAGCGCCATTTGATGTGGTGATGTTCGAGCGGCTGCGTGCGCTTGTTGGTGAGTGGGTCGTCGTGCCGGAGAGCACGCTCCGCAAGACGGTGGCACGGCTTGCGACTGAGGTGAAGGTGGTCGCCGAAGGGGCCGGCGCGCTCGCGTATGCGGCAATGGTGGACGGACGGTCGACGCCGCGAACGGTCGCGATCCTGAGTGGCGGCAACCTTGACGGCTCGCGGCTCGCGACCCTCTTGACCGAGTAGCTTTTGCGGTGTCTCGGGGGATTTGCTCCCGGGGTTAGGAGCCGCCGGAGATCGTGACCGGGGAGCTGCCGAAGCCGTTTTGTGGGACCTGTGACGGTTGCTGGAAACTCGGCTGCTGATTGAGGGCGGGTTGGTTTTCGCCTGGCAGTTCCTGCTGCGCGTTGGACGTGGGATCCGGTTGTGTCGGTGTGGTGCTGTCGGGTGTCGTCCGCCCCGGCGCGGTGGTGGCCGCGATCAGAGAGAAGACGAGGGTGAGTCCGGCTGCGCCGACACCTGCCGCAATCGTGAGGCGGCGGCGTAGGGCCAGGCTGAGATCGCGACGCAGGCGGGCAGAGTTGAGTTCACCGGGTCCGGCCATCCTGTTCAGCCTAGCCTCTTGAAACTTGCGGCGAGGTGAACGTTTGGTGCTTGTCACCGCGTTCGACACTATACACTGCTTTGTGTATGCTACAGGGATGTGTGATGCCGAGGTACCTGGCGATCCGCTGGGGACGCTCCTGCTCGCCATCGAGCGCTATGTCGCCTCACCAGAGCCTGAGGTAACTCCCCACGAGGCCGGTGACTGTCTGATCCGCCTTCGCCACGGCATGGATTTGTTGGAGCTCGACTTTGCGATCGGGGCCTCCCGGTTCGCGTTGACCGACGAGTACGAGGCTGCGGGCTCGGTCTCCCCGATTGACTGGATCCGCCACAACTGCCACATGACCAGCATGGCCGCGGCAAAGGCAGTGAACTCAGGCGCTCAGGCGGGTCACCTGCCGGCGAGCGTCAGCGCGCTGGATGCGGGGGAGATCGGGTTTGCGCATTTCTCATTGCTAGCCGGCGTGGCGAAAGCGCTGAGTGCGACGCCGTTGGTCCCGGCCGCTGATGACGCCGAAGCCGGAGCCGATGCGACGGGTGGCGATGCCACTGCCAGTGGTGAGGACGGGTTGGATGCCATGAGTTTCGATGCCGCCACGTCCAGCACGAGTGACGATGGCGGCGCAGACCCGTCTGACCCCGCGGTTGTCACGACGCCGGTCTGCTTCGACGAGGGTCCGTTGCTGAAGATGGCGCGCGAGCATTCGGTCGGCCGCTTCGGCATGGACTGCACCCACGCCCGGCATGCCTACGACGCCGCCGCCGTCCTCCGCGAGCACGTCGACAACGCCGAGCGCAACCGCTGCGAGTTCACCGACTGCGAAGG
>JBEKKP010000050.1:0-31789 GCA_050010655.1 Candidatus Dormibacteria bacterium | reverse complement strand
ACCTTCATCCTCCCAACGTACCCGTACAGTGACACGCCGAAGTACGACCTGGACAGAGCAAGCTCAAACCTGGTGAAGTACTTTGAGAATGGCAGACGTGGTACCACCTACCCCGACATGACGTGGGAGCCGAAGGAAGCTTTCAGGGCTGTCGCCGACTACTACGCTTCCACTTAAGGCGATCTACTCAATCAATTCCCGCCCGGCAGCGCGTCATGCACGGTCACGGCGTAGCCGTCGGGATCGGAGAACGTGAACGTCCGGCCGAATGGACTGTCGAACGGGGCCACGAGGATACGGACGCCGGCCGCCTCCAACGCGTCATGGAGTACCTGTGCGTTGTCGGCCCGCAGCCACAGCGCGACGCCGAGGCCCGGCCGGGCCGCAGGGGCATCGAGATCCACACCTGGCAGCGGTTCACGGACAGCGAAGGCAATCGGTGTTGTGTCGAAGACCACCGCTCCGGGTGGGCTCACAACCGCCCGATGCAGACCGAGGCGGGACTCGTAGAAATGTGCGGCTTCCTCCAGGTTACGGACCTGGAGGGCCACGAAGTCGGGACCGGCAACGCTCATCGCTATCTCCTTTGTATGTCAGGACATTGACATGATAGCCCGCCGTCACGAGGTATGTCAAGATGCTGACATGGCAGCGACCGAGACAGTCCAGCCGCTCGACGAGAGTGTGGGTTACGTCCTGAAGCAAGCCCAGGCCGCCCTGCGCAGCGCCATGGATGAAGCACTGCGCCCGCACGGACTCACTGTCCCGCAGTACTCATGCCTCGAACTGCTCCACCAGCGACCGGGAGTGTCGAACGCCGAACTGGCTCGCGGAGCGTTTGTCAGCAGGCAGGCAATGCATGGTGTCCTTCGCGGCCTCGAAGACCGCGCCTTCGTCAGGCGCCCGGTCGAAGCGGAACATGGCCGAGAGCTCCCGGCGATGCTGACCGCCAGCGGGGAGAAGCGCTGGCGTGCAGCGAGCGAAGCGGTCGCCTCCGTGGAACGTACGATGATTGCTCCACTTTCCGTGGAGAGACGCCGGCGACTTCTCAAGGACCTGTTCGCGTGTGTCGGCGCTCTGACGCGTACCGATTGAACACACGGCTTGGGTGTCGCGCGTAGCAGTCGTTACCACGCCCGCCTCAGGCGCTCAGGAGACTCTCCACACGGGGGTCATCGCGAATAGGCGCGAGGTCCGCATCCTCGAGGGCGAACCGCCGAAGGTCTGGACGCGCCAGCAGCGAGGCCTGCAACAGTGGCAGCGCTTCGTCGGCATGGCCGTTGCGTGCGTAGAAGCACGCGAAGTTGTAATCAGCGACGGGCTTTTGCTCTGGGAACAGTTCGATGTCGAGGTCATGCGCCCACTTCGCGGCGCTCTCCGCGCCGGCGGGATCCCCGTTGTCAGCCGCCAGGTAGGAGAGATGCTGCGCGACGTGCGCATGGCCATTGCCTGGGACGATCAACCAGGTCTCGCCGCCGTTGCCCGGGCGCTCGCGTAGCAGATCCTCCTCGCTGCATGCTCGCACCGCCGCAATCAGTGCGGCGTACGTCCCCGCGTGGCCTGCGCGAACGTCGGCGGCGGAGTCGCCTTTGTGCGTCTCGTAGATCTCGGCATTCCGGACGTCGAGGTCGCTCTCATTCGCGGGACCTTCCAACGGCTTCCCGAGACGCACCGCGTCGAGCGTATGGACCGCATGCTCGCGCCAGGTGTTGAGGTGTGCGATGTTGTCTCGCACCGTCCAGCGACCGGCTTCGGCCGGGGGCGAGTCGTCGCACAGGTCAAGCAGCACCGCCTCTTTGGCGCGCGCCGCCTCGAGCGACTGAACGAGACGTTCGCTCAGCGAGTCATCTGTCATGCCGGGAGCATAGCGACCCTGGGCTGAACAACGCCCCAGGGGTCCGCCATCTCGACGTATCGGCAGAGCGCATTCACGAGCCGCATCTGCTCTGGTGTGTGACAGCGGGCGCGTAGGAGTTCCGGCGAGCACACAAGGATCGAAAGCCCTCGCGCCCGTGACACGGCCACGTTGAGGCGGTTCAGGCTGAACAGGAACTCGAGATTCCGGGGCAGGTCCTCCACGCTGGAAGTGGCCATCGAGAAGATGCTCACTGCGGCTTCCTGGCCTTGAAAACGATCGACGGTGCCAACCCGCGCACCCGGTTGCAAGACCTCGACAAGGCAGGCCACCTGCGCGTTGTACGGCGCGACGACAACGATGTCCTCGACAGCGATCGGTCGCTCGATGCCTGCGTCATCGCGCCATGTCGCTTGTGTGAGCTGTTCGATGATGTCGCGCACGCTCTCGGCCTCGGCGTCCGACCGGACGCGGTCGCCGAGATGCTCCACAAACGACGTCCGCAGGCCGGTGGCCGCCTGGTCATATATGAGCACAGCCTGTGTCGCGCACTGCGGTTCCGAGCCCAGCCGATCCTCGTAAAAGGATCGCGAGATAAACGCGGTGACGTCCGGATGCATGCGCCAGGTGAGGTCGAGGAGGACACCTCGATCCGGTGCAATGGTCACGTCGCCGCCCAGCAGATGATCGAGCGCCGAAACACCAACTCCGGGCGGGTGGCTTCCCTGCAGTGGTTGCGCGAGCTGCCGTGGGTCACCGACGAGGACGAGGTTGCGTGCCGCACCCGACACCGCAAGCACGTCCGCGAGTGACATCTGTCCGGCCTCATCGACAATCAGCGTGTCGAAGCGTGCCTCCATGTCAGGTCGCGAGAACAGCCATGACGTGCCGCCCACCACGTCGACGGCTTCGTCGGCGACGGCGTCCACAACTGCTTCATTGCTCCGGGCGATCTGGATCATCTCGGAGCCGGTGCCATCGCCCTTGCGGTGTTGCATCCGGATCGACACGCCGAAGGACGGGGCGAGTTCCTCGATCTTGTTGAGCAGCGTGCGAATCGCGTTATGCGTGACCGCCGTGACGCCGATCGGCCCGCGCCCTTTCTTGAGGAGCGAGAGGGTCGCGAGGGCGGCCATGTGGGTCTTGCCGGCCCCTGGTGGTCCCTGCACCGGGAGGCAGCCGCCCTGCAGATCGAGGATGAGGCGGATCGCGGCGTCGGACGACGTCTCTCCGAGGCTGCGCCGAACGCAGTCAACGCCCGCACTCAGCCGGGGCGGCACACGCATGAGTAGGTCTCGGCCCGCGCGGTTGGTTCCTGGTGGATCGACGCCGTGTTCGACAACCCATCGCCCGAGGTCGAGGAGCGATTCCTCCTGCGCATCCGTCGTGATCGGCGTCGAGGGAATCAGGAAGCGAACGCGCCCGCGCTCCGCCTGGCCCGCGGTGCGCGAGATCGTGATCTCACCTCGTGCCGAGTCGAGTTCTGTCACCTCGCCCACAACAGGCGCCCACGCCAGATCTGCCTCCGGATCGAGCGGTTTGTCGCCAACGCCGATGCGGTGCTCCTGCGGCTCGAACCGATACCGCTCGATGGTGCGTTTCCCATCGTCGTGGGTGCCGATCATCTCGAGCGGACCGAGCGCATACGTGTCGCGCTCGAGCTCCTCCGGGCTCATCGCGATCTGATCGAAGTGCCGCCACCAGCTCACCTTGTTCTCGCGCCGGTGATACGACAGCAGCGGCGCGAGCAACGACCTGGCTCGTTCCTCGTCGGTCTGCAGTTCCGGGTCCGCATGCACCCCTTCGACCAGTGCGGCCGCGACCTCCTGAGTCGCGAGGATCTTTGCGTGGAGCGCGTCCTTGACCCCCCGCTCGATGATCGGTGGACGTTCGACCGGAGCGCCACGCAAGCGCTCCTCCTCCACACGACGCGCTTCGAGCCAGTCGCGCAACTGCAGCGTGGAGACGCAGTCGCGCTCGTTGTACAAGGCGATCTCCTCGAGCAAGGACGCATCGCCGTCGCCACCATCTTCGCGGCTCGTCATCCAGCGTTCGTACATCACCATGCTTCCGGCCGCGTCGGCAATCGACTCCTCGCGCGCCGGCATGTACAGGCGCTCCACCTTTTTGAGCGAGTACGAGTCGGTGGAGAGACGCACACCCTGACGCACGACGCGGTAGAGATCGACGAGCACCTCGTTGCGGAGCAGGCGGTCGACCTCCTCCTCACGTGTGCCGTGGCGGCTCATCAGCCGGCGCAACGCCGTCTTCTCATACGCCGCGTAGTGGTAGATGTGCATGTCGGGATGGCGCTCGAGCTTCGCGATGGCGTAGTCCACGAATTCCTCGAAGGCCCGACGTTCCCCGGCATCGTCGTGACCCCACCACGCGTGGTAAGTGCCATTCATGTCGACCGCACCGAACAGGTACTCGAGCGGCACGTCGCGGGCGAGCCCGTCGCCTTCCATGTCGAAGAAGATGTCGCCCTGCGAAGGCGAGGGCAACGCGCAGAGCCCGTGACCGACCTCCCACGCGTCGAGCAGCTCATGCCGCGGCGATCCGTCGGCATGCGGGCCGCGGTGCTGGAGTGACGCCTGGGCGCGCAGCTCGTTGAATGTGGCCGGACTCATGCGCTCCGGCGCCTCAACTGACTCAGGCAGCACGGCAAGCTCGGTCATCGTGGAGACGCCGACCGCCTTCAGCGCGAGCACCTGACCGGAGCGCATGCGCGCGACCTGAGAAAGATGGTCGTCCTGCTTGCGTTGTGCCGCGCAGCGCGCCGCGAAACCGCAGGTGCCGCAATGCGCGACCGGGTCGGGATACGTCGTGTCCTGATCGACGAGCATCGCGGCCTCGAAATCGGCCTTCACACTCGCGTGATACGCGGAGAACTCGTCGACGCGATATGGATGCTCGACGCCGTCGCCGAGAATCACCTGCATCGAAGCGGGCGCGGATCCTTGCAGCCTCGCGATGTGCGACGAGTATTCGCACAACTGGAGGATCGCCTCCGAGCGGACACGGCGCGCGAGCTTCGCATCCGCGGCTTCGTATCCCCAGCCCCAGCGCGCACTCGGCGTGTCGACGCGCAGCAGGAAGTCCGCGCGGCCCATCCAACGTCCGTCGAAGAACGTCGGCTGGTAGATCACGTCGTAGCCCTGGGCCATCGCGGCAACGGTTTCGGCTTCGCAGGCGAGGAGCTCGGCCGCCGAGCTTGCGTACCGATCGCGCTCATCCTCGAATGCCTTGACGGTCAAGCCGCGGGCGCGCAGCGCCTCGAGATGGCTCAGCTCATGCGCGGCGCCAAGTCCGGCGAGGATCTCGCTGAGCGCGGACCGATCCGACGGGATGACCTCGCCGCTCGCAACCCGTCGCTTCAGGGCGACGAGGTGGCCGCAGGCCAGGTAGTCGCACAGGTCCGTCGCCGTGTAGACGGGGCAGCCGTCCTTGAGGTACCGCATCAGCGCACCATCCTGGCTCGCCGGCGCGGAAGTTCGCGCGGCAGCGGCAAGGTGAGTTGCCGGCTCGCCTTCCGGGCGAGCGCCCTGGTGCGATCCTGCGGCGGGCCGGACGCGCCGGCGAGCCATCCAGACCGCGCGGGGCCCGCGCGGAAGAGTTCGGATCGAGCGGCGATCAACGCCTTCGCACGCCGGAGGTACGGCCCATCGTCTGGAACCTTCGTTTCGACGGCGTCGGGTTGCTCTGTGTCCATGCCCCGACGATGCACGGTCCCGGCGACAACTGTCTGTCGCGTAGGGTCTGGTCGTGGCCAAGAACATCGACATCCATTCGGTGCGCGATTCCGAGTTCGCTGCGGCCGGCGAGGCCACCGCGCGGGCGTACCGCGAGTTCGAGCGACCCGAGTGGCCGGGCTACGCGGCGTACGTGGCGCGGATCGCCGACATCGGGGAGCGCGCCCACGTCGCCACCGTCCTGGTGGCCGTCGTCGACGGCGTCATTGCGGGCTCGGCCACGCTCGAGCTCACGGAGCGGATCCGCCCGAGCAGCACGGGCCCGCTGGAGCCGGACGAGGCGCACCTCCGAATGGTGGGCGTCAGCCCCGAGTATCGAGGACGCGGGGTCGCCCGGCAGCTGGTGAACGCATGTATCGAACTCGCGCGAGCCGCGGGCAAGCAACGGCTCACCCTCGACACGGCGCCGGTGATGATCGCCGCACAGCGCCTGTACACGTCGATGGGATTCAGGCCCACCCCGGAACGGCCGATGCCCGACGGGTCGGTGCTGCTCGGCTACGAGTTGCGCATCGCCACGACGGCGCCTGCGACCCGCTAGGCTCCTCGCGTGCCAGGCGTCTACGAGAAGGGAGAGAAGGAACTCCGCGTCATCAAGCTCTTCACGCGGCTCTGTGAGACGGAGGTGGGGCTGACCACTCGCCAGCTTGCCGAGGAGCTCGAGGTGAACGCGCGGACCGTGCAGCGGTACGTCGCCACGTTGCGGGACAACGCCGGCATCGACGTCGAGGAGACCGGCGGCCGGTGGCGCATCGGCAAAGGCAGCCTGCTGCCGCCATTGCAGCTCGACCACTACCAGGCGACGCTGCTGCTGGTCGCGCTCCGCCTCCTGCAGCAGTTGCGCACGGAGCAGGACCCTGCACTCGTTGGAGCGCTCGCCCATCTGTCGCGCGCGCTGAGCGTCCCCGTCGTAAGCGAGTATTTGCGCCGGACCCTTGTCGCAGCCGAGCGGCGGCCCGCGGATCCCGAACGCCTCAAGGTCGAGCGCACGGTCATCGACGGCTTCGTCACGCACCGAGAGATCGAGGTGCGCTACGTCGATGCGAAGGGACACGAGACCCGCCGTGACCTCCGCCCGTACTTCATCCAACCGACGGCTGAAGGACGGCACATCTACGTCTTCGCGCGCGATTCCGTCTCGCGCGAGGTGCGCTCGTTCCGGCTCGATCGCATCCGCTCGGCGCGGCTCCTCCCGTCCACGTTCACCGTGCCCGACGACTTCGACATCGACACGGTTCTCGGCGCCGCGTGGGCGATCTGGCAGGGTCCCGGTGATGACCGCGTGGTGCTGCGTTTCACCCCCGAGGCTCGGCAATGGGTGGACGAGAGCCCATGGCCGGCGCAGGCCAAACGCATCGATCTGCCGAACGGAGGAGTCGAGGTGCGCCTCGACGTGGCGGGAGAGGTCGAGATGCGCCCGTGGGTGATGCGCTGGGGCCCGAACGTCGAGGTGATCGCGCCGGCATCGCTCCGCAAGCACATCGCGGAGGCGCACACCGCCGCCGCGGCACTGTATGCGTCGAGTCCGACCAAACGGGGTAAAACGTAAGGAGCATGGACACCAAAGTCACCCTCACCGACGAAGAGTGGCGTCAGCGCCTGACGCCTGAGCAATACAAGGTGCTTCGCAAGTCGAGCACCGAGCGCCCATTCACGGGGCAATACGTGCATGTCAGCGACAAGGGCGTCTACACGTGCGCCGGCTGCGGTGCTGAGCTGTTTACCTCCGACACGAAGTTCGACTCCGGCACCGGCTGGCCGAGCTTCTACGCGCCGGCGAACAACGCCGCCGTCGAGGAGCACCGCGACTGGAGCATGGGCATCCCGCGCACGGAGGTTCGCTGCGCAAACTGCGGCGGACACCTCGGCCACGTCTTCCCTGACGGACCCGAGCCCACCGGTCAGCGGTATTGCATGAACTCCTGCGCGCTGAAGCTGGAGAAGTCAGCGGGCTGATGCCGCTCGAGCCCTCACTCCGGGCTCGCGCGGTCCTCGAGCAGACCTTCGGCTTCGCCGAGTTCCGCCCGGGACAGGCCGACGTCGTCGCCGCTTCTGAAGCGCGCTCCGACGTGCTCTTCGTCGCTCCGACCGGCTCTGGAAAGAGCATCGCGTACTGGGTGCCGGGGATCGCCGGCGGCGGGCTCACCATCGTGGTGTCGCCGCTCATCGCGCTGATGGTCGACCAGGTTGCCCGTCTCAACACACTCGGCGTTCCGGCAGCGTGCGTGCACAGTCAGGTCAGCGCCGCGACGCGCTCCGAGTCGCTACGAGCCGCGGCCGCGGGCGAGCTCCGCTTCCTGTATCTCGCGCCCGAACGTCTCGGCGCACCGGGGTTTCTCGAGCAGCTCGGCAAGCTCTCCGTGGACCGCTTCGTGGTCGACGAGGCGCACTGCATCTCGAGCTGGGGTCACGACTTCCGACCCGACTACCGCCGGCTCGGCGACGCCATCGCAGCGTGCGGCAGACCGCCGGTCGGCGCCTTCACCGCCACAGCCACCCCGCGTGTCCGCGACGACATCGCCGCGAGCCTCGGCCTCCGCGACACCGTCGAACGGGTCACCGGGTTCGTTCGAGACAACCTCACGATGTCGGTGCTGCGCTGCCGTGGCTCCGCCGACAAGCGCGACGCGCTCCTCAACCTCGTGCGACCCGACAAGGGGCGCGCGCTTGTGTATTGCGGGAGCAGACGCACCACCGACGAGATAGCGGAACTCCTCACCGGGGCCGGGATCGATGTCGCTGCGTATCACGGCGCTGTGGACGGGGACACGCGGCAAAGCGTGCACGAGGACTTCTCGGCCGGACGTCTGCAAGCGATCGTCGCCACCTCAGCGTTCGGGATGGGCGTCGACTTCCCCGACATCCGCCGCGTCATCCACCACGATTTTCCTGGCAGCCTCGAGGAGTATTACCAGCAGGCGGGCCGCGCCGGGCGCGATGGCGAGCCGTCCGAATGCATCCTCCTGTACAGCCCCGCCGACCGTCAGTTGCAGGAGTTCTTCATCGAGCAGGCGTATCCGGAGCGCGATGTGGTGCGCTCGGTGTACCGCGAGTTGCTCCGCGAGGGAAGCGACTCGATCGACGACTGGCAGGCTCGCGGCGTTTCGGCCAACGGTGCACGCGCGGCGCTGGAACTGCTCCGCCGTGCCGAGGTCATTCAGCCGGACGGCACTATCCACCGCCTCACTGGCGCGCCCGTCGACTTCGATGAGCAGGCCTTGCTGAAAGCGAATGCGTACGCGCGCGTGAACCAGGTCATGGAGTACGCGGGGTTCCGCGGCTGCCGGCATGCGCGCATCGCCGACTATTTCGGCGAGCAGGGCGTCGCGCGAACCTGCATGGCGTGCGACAACTGCCTCGACACCAATCGCGCTCCGTACGCCGCGGTGAGCTCCGCGGATGTGAACGCAGCGCTCGCCTGTGTCACGCGTTTCGATGGGCATCTTGGCGGCGTTCGCACCGCGTCGATCCTGCGCGGCTCAACGGACGCGTGGACCGCATCGCGAAGATGGGTCACGGAGTTGGCTTCGTTCGGCGCGTTGCGAGGCTGGGAGCTGGAGCGAATCCGCGAGCTGCTCGAACGCCTCGTGGAGCTTGGCTGCCTCAGCCGCGGTCACGGCGAGAAGCCCACACTCGGCATCACGGCGCAGGGCAGCGCGGTCCTTCGCGGCGAGGAGTCAATTGACGTCGATGTGCGGGCGGCGCGTACGCCCGGCCCCGGCGCGAGTCGCAAGCCGTCAAAGGGCAACACGGCCACGATCGAGATGTCTCCCGATGTCGCCGCACGTTTCGAAGCGTTGCGTATATGGAGGCTCGAAACCGCACGGCGCACCGAGGTGCCACCGTTCGTCGTCTTCCACGATCGCACGCTCGCGGAGATCGCCCACCGGCAGCCGCAATCGAGCGTTGCGCTCGCCGGCATCCCGGGCGTCGGGCCCGCGAAACTTGAACGCTACGGTGAAGCCGTACTCTCCGTGATTCGTGAAACAGCAGCGCTCTCGGGTGGATGAGTACTGACGTGCCGCAACCCCAGGACCTCGGCATTTTGGTCGTCTCGCTTTTTGTGCTCTACATGTCCATCCGTCTGTACCGAGGGCAAGGGTCGATCGCTCGCGCTTACCGTAAGTGGGGCATCCCAGCGCACATCAGGCGGGCCATCGCCTTCTGCGTGATGGTCATCGTTGTCCTCGGTTTCCTGGGGACGTTGGCCGCAGACCTCGGTATCTTCCCGGCAACTCCCGTCGCGGGCTGACGGCCGCTGAGGTCGATGAACATGTCGGCGCGGCGCGACGTTGCCATGGCCGCAATGATCAGCGGACGGCTTTCTTCACGAGTGCCGTGATCTTGGCCTCTTCGGTGGCAGTCAATTTGCTGAGCGCGTACTGAATCGGCCACATGGCGCCGTCGTCGACCTTCGCCTTGTCGCTGAAGCCAATTGTCTGATATCTGACTTTGAACTTCCCGGCGTTCTGGAAGTAGCAGATGACGTTGCTGTCCTTGGTGTAGGCGGGCATTCCGTACCAGGTTTTCGGTGCCAGGTCGGGTGCCGCGGCAGTGATCAGCGCATGCACCTTTTTGGCGATGCCC
Organism: Candidatus Dormibacteria bacterium; assembly: GCA_050010655.1. GTDB lineage: Bacteria > Chloroflexota > Dormibacteria > Aeolococcales > Aeolococcaceae > Palsa-851. The sequence continues at coordinate 21,595 of JBEKKP010000050.1, read as the reverse complement.
CGATCCGGCTCCTGCATCTTGGCGATCGCCGCGAGCAGTTCAGCGAGACCGTCAGCTTTGGCGGCCTCCGCCTTCAGCTCCCGGACTCGCTCGCGCGCCGCGGCCTTTTCTTCAGGACTGAATCCCTTGGACGCGGTGGCGCTCGAGGTGGCGCGTTTCGCAGGTTTTGGCGTGGTTTTGGTGGTCGTTCTGGCTGGGGCCATGCCTCACGCTCCTATACGAAGGTCTGACGAATAGCAGGAGAGGGTCCTGTTACGCGGGGATGTTGCAGGTCGAGGCGATGCCGCGCCGTGAGAAGTACTTCTGGTGGTACTGCTCGGCGTCCCAGAACTTCCCTGCAGGGACGATCTCCGTCGCGATCGGGCGACGGTAGCGGCCGGACTCTTCCAATCGCTTCTTGGAGGCGATGGCAGCAGCTTCCTGCTCCGGCGAGTGGTAAAAGATGACCGTTCGGTAGTTGTCGCCGACGTCCGGTCCCTGGCGGTTGACCTGTGTCGGATCGTGGTTCATCCAGAAGATGTCGAGGAGCTTGTCGTAGCTCACGCGGGCCGGGTCGAAGGTGACCTCGACGGCCTCCGCATGACCCGTGCGATGCGAGCAGACGTCCTCGTACGAGGGCGCGTCTGTGAAGCCGCCCGTGTAGCCGACCTTGGTCGCGACGACCCCATCGACCTGTTCGAATACCGATTCCACGCCCCAGAAGCAGCCCGCGCCGAAAGTCGCAATTTCCATGCCTCGAGTATGCCTCGAACCGGCCTCAGCCAATCATTCCGCGGGCAGCGAAAGCTTGACCTGACCGGTCGCGTACACGGGCGGCCAGACCACCACGCTGACGCGAGGGGCCTGCCACTGCCATACCACGGCGGCGGCCCGAATGTTCTGCCCAAGCTGGCCGGGCGCGGTCGAAAACAGCACTCCGCCGCCGTTGGGAAGGCTGCCGCTCGGCAGGTCCAGCGAGCGCGCAGCAGCGGCGATGCTCTGAGCGCTGTCGCCCCCGGCGCGTCCGAGGACATCCGCGAAGAGCACCCAGGCGGCGCTGAAGCCCGCGATCCCCTCCTCATCGGGTGACGACTGACCGGTGCGCTGCTTCCAGAGCGCCGCGAAACGGTCGTAGAGCGAGCGCGCCTGAGGATCGAGTGCGCCCGGATTGAAGTCGCCCTGCGGACGATCGGAGGCAAAAACGCCGACCGCGCCGGAACCGAGGACATTGCCGAAGTCCTGGTCGCATTGCGCCATGGTGGTGCCCATGAACACCTTGACCTGCAGCCCCGCAGCGAGGAACGCGCGGCGGAACGCGATGCCGTCCTGGATGTGTGAGGAGAGCACGAGGATGTCTGGCTTTGCGGCCGCAAGCGCCTGCATCACCGGCGTCCAGTTCGGTGTGTACGGGTTGTACAACGACTCACCGCCGGCCGGCACCCCGCCAGCATCGAGCGCGGTGCGCGTGGCGTCGGCGACGGACGTGCCGTAATCGTCGTCTGCGGTCACGTAATACACGCGCAGCTTGTCGACCGGAATCCCCAGGCGCGGCACGAGTTCCTTGAGCATGAACGCCCCAGCGTTGGCGCCCAGCTCGGCGCCGTTGACGCCGACACGAAACACCAGCGGCGAGCCCTGCCCGGTGACCCGATCTGCGACGGCGCCCGTCTCCCAGTACACCATCCCCGCGGCCGACACAGCAGCGGCTGCCGGAATGGAGAGCTGCGACGCGTATGCGCCAATCACGACAGGAACTCCGTCGGCCTTGAGGCTCGAGACGGCTGCGGGAATCTGCGCCTGGTCCTCGACATCACGCAGGTCCAGAGAGATCGGGTGCCCGTCGACGCCCCCTCCGGCATTGGCCATCTGCGCGGCGAGCGTCGCGCCCAGGTACTCGTCAGTCGAGTCCGGTGCGGTGCTGCCGGAGAGCGGAAAGATTGCCCCGACCCGAAACGGCACCGGCCCGGCCGCAGCGACGGTCGCGCAGGCGGCTCCCAGAACCGAGAGGACCAGCACCCCGATCAGTCCGAAGGGTCCGCGACGCTCGGCGCGGAGGCGCTGCAGCATCGGGCGATCTTACCCGCGGGGCGCTCGCGGCGGGGGCGCGTTCGCCGAGGGCGGAGCGTACCCCCGTCGGCGGAATCGCTGGTCCATGTTCCACGTTCAAGGATAAGTGCGGCGGTACTATCGCCGCGGCCATGGGAGACGATGCGCAGCGCGAGATCACCGACGGCGGAGCACTCACTGCAGCGGAGTACGACGCGATGGCCGCTGCCTACGACGCCCACAACGCGGTCAGCGGAGCCAACGCCTACTACGAGCGCCCCGCCACCATGGCGCTGCTTGGCGACATACGCGGGCGAAGCGTGCTCGAAGTGGGATGCGGAAGCGGGCGGCTCACGCAGTGGCTAGTAGAGCGAGGCGCTTCCGTCGTCGCCTTCGACGTCAGTGCGGCGATGTTGGACATTGCTCGCTCGCGGGTCGGGGACCGCGCCGAGTTCCACCGCGCGGACCTAGGCGAGCCACTGGAATTCGTCGCCGATGGCAGCGTCGACCTTGTAGTCGCATCGCTGGTCATGCATTACCTCCGCGATTGGGAGGCGCCGCTACGTGAGCTCCGCCGTGTCGTCCGGCCAAGCGGTGCAGCCGTGCTTTCGATCCACCATCCTGCCTGGGACTGGCGCAACCACTGTCCAGAGGACTACTTCGCCTTTCTCCAAGTCTCCGAAGTGTGGGTACCGCCGCATCCGGTGACCTTCTGGAGACGCCCTTTGACGATGGCTACGCAGGCCGTTGCTGACGCCGGCTTCATGATTGAGCGACTTATGGAGGCACAGCCGGAGCCGGGTCTCGCTGCGATCAACGCCGACGCGTACCGGGAACTAAGTACCTCACCCTTCTTCATGCACCTGCGTCTGCGTCCGGTCCAGGCGGACGGTACCGTCGCAGCCTGGCAATCAGGGCCCTGGGCCGGCTAGGAACTCTGAGCCTGGGCGCGCGATCGACCCGGTGCCCCGATCCGCGGAGCCGACCCGCGCGTCCGCTGCCAACTCACCCATCCCCTACCCGCTGCGTAGGTCAGGGCGCCGATCGAACCGACGAAGAAGCCGATCCCGCTGCGTAGGTCAGGGCGCCGATCGAACCGACGAAGAAGCCGATCGGCAGGTTGGACAGGAACGAGAGCGCAATGGCTGACCACACCGTTCCAAGCGCAATGAGGACGGAGAGCCCCATGGCGGTGAACGGATTGTTCGTGAAGGAGCGGGCCGCGGCTGCGGGGCTGATCAGCAGGCTGAAGATGAGCAGCGCCCCGACGACCGGGACCGCCATAGTGGTTGTGAGCGCGACGATGAGCAGGAACACGACCTCCATGACGCCGCTACGGACGCCGCGAGCTGCCGCAACGTCGGGCATGACCGACGAGAACATGAGCGGCCGGTACACCACGAAGATCGCCGCGATGCACACGATCCCGATGAGCGCGATCGGCAGGAGCTCGCTGCTGCTCACACCGAGCACCTCACCGAAAAGCAGCGAGTAGATCTCCGGGGCGTACTCGGTCGTCATCGAGAGGAACAGCGATCCGAGCCCGAGCATCACCACGATCACGAGTGCCGTGGCAACGTCATGTCGTGCGCGCCGTCCGAGCCCGGCGATCGTCAGCGCACCAAGCACCGAGAACACCGCGAGTCCGACGATCGCGTCCACTCCGATGAGGCTGGCAGCCGCTGCGCCGGCAAACGCGCCGTTTGGCAGCGCGTGCGCGGCGAACGCCGAACCGCGCAGCACGATGAAGAACCCGACAACCCCGGCGACGACGGCCACGATCGACGCGGACGCCCAAGCGTTGAGCATGAGACCGGAGAACATCAGCCGGCCTGTGCTGCAACGGCTGTACGCCGCACGGTCGAACGACGCATGAAGCGAACCTGCGAGAGCAGATATGTCAGGAAGATCAGCGTCACGACGAAGAAGCTGACCGGCCAGCCGTTGTGCGACGGAAACCAGTAGAAGCTGTCGTATGCGAGGAGCACCCCGAGCCACGTCGCCACAACACCGATTGCGGCTGCGATCGCGGCTGCGCGGCGGGTCCGGTTGGTGATCCGCAGCGCGGTGGCCGCGGGCCCGATGAGCAGCGCCGTGGAGAGGATCGCGCCGATGGTCACCGCCGAGAGCGACACGGCCACGGCAAGCGCGACGAGGTAGCCGATGCCGACAAGACGGACGCGCACGCCCTGCGCGGTGGCCAGGTCGGAGCTCACCGAGCTGAGCAGCAGCGGCCGGTACATCGCGAGCACGATCCCCGCTGCCACGACGCTGAAAACCACGATCACCGGCACGAGCGACGACGGCAGCGTAAAGATCGAGCCGAACAGCACATTGATCGTTGCGCCGGTGGTGCTCGACGCCGTGTCCAGGTAGAGAAACAACGCCGCAAGGCCGAGCGCTGCGCCGAGGACGATGCCGGTGGCGAGGTCTCGACCCCGCGGCCGGCGAATGCCGATCCACTCCATCACGCCCGCCGCCATGAGATTCATCGCGACGAAGCCGAACAGCGGGCTGATGCCAAGGAGGAACGACGCCGATCCTCCCGCCGTCCCTATGTCAGCGAGCGAGTGTCCAGCGAAGGACTGCCCGCGCATGACGGTGAATGTGCCGACGATGCCTGACACCACAGCAACGATCCCGCCAACGATCAGGGCCGTCTGCACCGGCGCGTTCGAGAAGAATCCCGGTTCGATGAGCGGTGACAGAAAGCCGAGCATGATCACATGAGCTCGACGATCGCTTCGTCGCCGCCGTGGTGCAGCGCGGCGTCGCTGCGCCCGGCCACGACCAGAATCCGGTCGTGGACGTGAATGACGTCGACGTGGTGGCCGTAGAGCTTGGTCAGCGATTCACTGGACACGACTTCGGCGGTCGTGCCGGTGGCGATCCGGCCCCCTGCGACGTAGACAATCCGATCCATCACCGGCAGCAGCGGGTTCATGTCATGCGTGGAGATGAGCACGGCGATCTGTTCCTGACGCGCGATCCGCGACAGCAACTCCACCACCTCCTGCTCGCTGCCGATGTCGAGATTGGCGAGCGGCTCATCGAGCAGCAGCAACCGCGGCTCACTGATGAGTGCATGCGCGATGAGAATGCGCTGCTGCTCGCCACCAGAGAGGTTGCCGACGCGCGCATCCGCGAACCGCATGGCATCGACAGAGTCGAGCATCTCGTCGATGCGCTTGCGTCGTGCCGCAGATGGCCACGGCAGGCCGAAACGCTGACCGTCGATGCCCAGGCCCACGAGATCGCGAGCACGCATCGGCATATCGGGGTCGAGCGTGATCCGCTGCGGCACATATCCGATCTGCGGTTTGCCGCGAGTCCCGCTCTCCACACGGACGGTGCCGGATGTCGGTGTGATCAGACCGAGAATGACGCGCATCAGCGTGGTCTTGCCGGCGCCGTTGGAGCCGATCAGGCCGGTGAACTCTCCGGCGTTGATGTGGAACGTGACGTCGTGGAGAATCTCGCGCCCGGACAGGGTGACGCTGACACCCTCGACCGCAAGAATCTCCGCCGGCGCATCCCCCTGCGCTTCCACGGTCACAGGTGTTGTGTCGACACGCCGTGTGCGACTGCTGCGGTCAATGCGTTGACCTCGGCGACCATCCACGACTGATACGTGAATCCAGGCGTCGGCATCGTCTCGTAGACGCCGATCACCGGAATGTGGGCCGTCTGCGCTGCCGTGATGAAACTCTGGGTCAGCGTGTCGGTCACCTGCTCGTTGTAGACGAACACTTTCACCTTGTGCTGCGCGAAGAGCGCGGTCTGCATCGACAGGTCCTCCGGCGACGGATCGACGCCGTTCATAACGTCGGCCTGCAGACGAAACGGGGTGAGGTTGTCGGCGCCGGCGGCACTCAGCATGTAATCCGCCACAGGTTCGGTGGTCGCGACCGGCGTCCCACCGTACTCGGCTTTGAAGGCAGCCAGTGCCGAAAGCCAGGGTTGCAGAGATGTGATGAAGGCGGCGGCGTTGGATTCGAAATACGACGCGTGAGCCGGCTGCAGTGCTGCATAGTCCGCGGCGAGCGCATCGGCTACTTTCGGCATCGTCGCCGGGTCATACCAGAGATGCGGATTCGGGGTGCTGTCGGGCAGACCGAGGAGGTCCTGCACGATGAGGACGCGCCGCGACGTGCTGGGTGACGCCGACTCGATCTTGGTCATGAAGTCGTCGTAGCCGATCCCGTTCTGGATCACCACCTGCGCGGAACCGATCTCCTGGGCGACGTCCGGACTGACCTCATACGAGTGCGGGTCGGTGTTGGGATTGCTCTCCACGGAGGTAACCGACACGTAGGCCCCCCCAATCTGCGATGCGACGTTCCCGTACTGGTTCTCGGCGGCAACCACCGCGATCGTCCCCGGCCGGACCACAAACGACGACGACCCACAGCCACTCACGAGCACGGCGGCTCCGGCGCCGGCCGCCACCCGGAGGCGCCATCGGAGTGTTCTCAGCTGGCGTGGCGGCTTCATGAGACCGAAGTCTACATGACACTCAGTCTCGTGTAGCCGCCCGTGACGGGTCTGCCATGAGGGTCACCAGCTCCTCATGCAGGAGGCCGTTGGTCGTGATCACGTTCCCCGAGTCGATCCGGTCGGCGCCGTCGAAGTCGCTGAAGCGACCGCCCGCCTCCTTCAGGATTACCTGGGTCGCCGCGACGTCCCAGGGGTTCACCCAGGCTTCGATGGCGACGTCGATCACGCCCTCCGCGACGAGCATGTGCGACCAGAAATCGCCGAAGGCCCGCACCACCCGAGCGCGGGTCAACACCTGACGGAATCCGGCCTCGCCACCGCGCGTGGCGAAGTCGCGGACGTCGGTGACCGAGACGTAGGCGTCGTCGAGCGCAGGGGTCTGCGATACCCGGATCCGCTGCCCCGAGTCCGTGAAGGCGCCCTGCCCCGTCGCCGCCCACCAGCGTCTCCGCAGTGCGGGCGCCGACACCACGCCGCAGACCGCTCGCTCGCCGCGCATCAGCGCTATCAGCGTTGCCCACACGGGAACGCCGTTCGCGTAGTTGATGGTGCCGTCGATCGGATCGAGGATCCACCGCCAGTCGGCCTGCGCGTCGCCACCGAATTCCTCGCCGACGATTGCCTGCTCGGGGCGCAGGCGTTGCAGGGCATCGCGAAGTGCCTGCTCGGTCGCGCGATCCGCGTCGGTGACCGGTGTGTGGTCGGACTTCGTATCGACACGGAGGTCGGGTGCGCGGAAGCGCGCGAGCGTGATCGCGTCGGCGATATCCGCAAGCTCGAGCGCGACGTCGAGGTGAGATGACATCGGAGCGCATAGTCTCGCGATCAGTGGCGGCGTCGTGCTCGGTCACCGCCCTCATACCATGCGTGGATGGCCGGCTCCGTTTCCTCCGTCGCCATTCCGGCGAGCACCGTGGCGCTGCTTCGCGATGTCGAGGGCGGCGTCGAGGTCTGCATGCTGCGCCGTCCGGGGCGGAGCAGTTTCGCCGCCGGGGCCTTTGTCTTTCCCGGTGGTGCGGTCGATGAGGCCGACGGCACTGGCGACGCCGCGTATCTCGCCGCGGGCGTGCGCGAGGTGCTCGAAGAGGTGGGCATTCTCATCGGCGGCGCCGCCGCAGGCAGCGACGACGACCTCGACGACCGGATCGCGAGCGCGCGTTCCGAATTACTCGCCGGTGGGCCGTTGCACGCCACGCTCGAGAAGCATGGTCTGAGAACCGCTCCCGACTCACTCGTGTACATCGGTCACTTCATCACGCCACCGAGCGAAGGTCGCCGCTACGACACGCGCTTTTTCGCGCTTGCGGCCGGCCGGGACCAGGATGTTCGGGTGCACGCGGCAGAAGCTGTCGAGGGCGGCTGGCACCGGCCCGAGGAGATGCTCGAACTCACCTTCCCCGCGATCATGCCGCCGACCCGGATGATGTGCCATGAGTTCGCGCGACTCGGATCGGTCGCGGCGATCCTCGAAACGCTCAGCACACACCCGATCGAGGTGACCGAGATCACTCCGGAGATCATCTCCCGCTGGTTGGGACTCCAGCACGAAGCCGAGGACCAGCAATGATCGCCCTGCCGACGCGCGTGCTCGCACCCAACCCGTCGGTGTTCACCGGGCGGGGTACCAACACGTACCTCCTCGGCGACGCTTCGGTGGTCTGCATCGATCCAGGACCTGACGACGACGGCCACCTCGCCGCGATTCTCGAGGCGGCCGCGCGCCGGGGCGGCCGGATCACGACGATCCTGTTGACCCACTCCCATCCCGACCATCGCCCACTGGCGTTGCGACTCGGCAAGGAGACCGGTGCGGCCGTGCACTGCTTCGATCCGACGGCAGGGAGCGAGCACGCCCAGGCGCTCACCGATGGCGACGTGATGCGGCGCGGTGATCTCGAACTGATTGCCGTGCACACGCCCGGCCACACGCGCGATCACCTCTGCTTCTTCGATCCCGCAACGCGCACGCTGTTCACCGGCGATCACATCCTCAACGGGACGACCTCCGTCGTCCATCCAGGCGAGGGCGACATGTCCGACTACATCGCGTCGCTGCGCAAGGTGAAAGCGTTGCAGCCGCTCACCATCCTGCCCGGGCACGGGGAGCCCGTCGACGACGCGGGAGCCCTGATCGACGAGTACATCGCGCACCGCCTCGAGCGTGAGGCGCAAGTCCTCGCCGCAGCGCAGGGACGAGCCGAGTTCACCCCGATGCAGCTGGTGCCCACGCTGTACGCGGGCTACCCGCCCGAGGTGTACCCGCTCGCCGCCTGGACCGTGCAGGCGCATCTCGACAAGCTCGTGCGCGACGGCGCCATCGACCGAGTCGACGGCGGCTCGGACACCACGCCGCCCCGGTACATCGCGCCCGGCTCCTGACGCCTCATCCCCGCCGCACCTTGCCGAGAGCGGTGCGGTCGAGATGATCGACAAGGATCAACTCGCGTGGGAGCTTGTGCCGCGCGATCGTCGATGCAGCGTGGTCGCGAAGCGCGTCGAGTGACGGCGGCGCTGACCGCCGTTTCGGCACGACGCGCGCGACAACGCGCTGACCCCACTCGCGGTCAGGGCTCGCAGTTACCAGCACGGCGTCGACATCGGGATGGCTCGCGAGTGCTCGCTCGACCTCCGCGGGCCAGATCTTTTCGCCACCACTGACGATCACGTCGGCGAGGCGTCCCTGCACGCGAACGATCCCATCCGGTTCGACTTCACCGCCGTCACCGGTGCGCAACCACCCGCCGGGCTCGAACGCCGCGACGGACGCCTCCGGGTCGAGCCGGTAGCCGCGCATGAGCGTCGGTCCGCGAATCAGGAGCTCACCCCAACGGGCCACACGCACCTCGACACCGGCAAGCGGCTGTCCGGCGTACACCACGCCGCCACACGTCTCGGTCATCCCATAGGTCGGCACGATTCGCACCCCGGCATCGGCTGCGCGGGACTCGAGATCGGCACCGATACCGGACCCCCCGACGAGGATCGCTCGGAAGCGCGCAAGGTCGGCCCCGGCGTCGAGCAGTCGCGTGAGTTGCGTCGGCACCAATGACGTGAAGCGCGCGTCGGTGAGCCGTGCAATCACCGATCGCGTGAGGCGACGCCGGAACGTGATGGGCGCGCCGATCAGCAGGTGGCGTTCGAGCACCAGCAGCCCGCCGATGTGCGCGAGCGGCAGGCACGACAGCCAGCGATCCTCCGGGCGCGCATCGATGGCGTCAGCCGACGCGAGCACCGCGGCTTCGACCGCCTGCGCGGGAAGCTCCGCAAGCCGGGGATGACCCGACGTGCCCGAGGTGGCGATCACCAGGGCGACCGCCGTGTCGATGGTCACCCCATCCACGCGTTGGGTCCCGGCTCCATCGACGATCACCGTCGGGCGCGCGCTGGCGAATAGCGCTGCGCGCTCGACAGGCGACAGGCGGATATCGATCGGGAGCACCGCGGCTCCGGCGTGACGCGCGCTGCGCAGCACCGGCAGCCACGACGGCCCCGGAGGCAGGGCCGTGGCAATGAGATCGCCCGCGCGAAGCACGCGGCGCAGGGAGGAAACGCTCACCCGCCGAGCGTACCCCGCCGCCCCGCCGATCCCCGGCGGGATACCATCGAAAGCGATCGGTTCGAGTTCAGCGTGAGGTGCGTGCAATCGTGGAATGGGTCGCGTCCGGCGAATGGGAGGACATTCGCTACGAGACTTCGGGCGGCATCGCCAAGCTGACCATCAACCGCCCTGAGGTGCGCAATGCGTTTCGGCCGACGACACTCTTCGAATTGACTCGCGCGTTCGAGCTTGCTCGGGACGATCCGACGATCGGGGTGATCGTGCTCACCGGCGAGGGCACCAAAGCGTTCTGTTCCGGCGGCGACCAGCGCATCCGTGGCGATGACGGGTATCGCGACGCCGCCGGCATCGGCCGCCTCAACGTGCTCGACCTCCAGGTCCAGATTCGACGCCTGCCCAAGCCGGTTGTCGCCATGGTTGCGGGCTACGCGATCGGCGGCGGGCACGTGCTCCACCTCGTGTGCGACCTCACCATCGCCGCCGACAACGCGCGCTTCGGACAGACGGGTCCGAAGGTCGGATCGTTCGACGCCGGATACGGCTCGGGCTTGCTCGCGCGGACCATCGGCCTCAAGCGGGCCAAGGAGATCTGGTTCCTCTGCGAGCAGTACGACGCGGCCACCGCGGAGCGCTGGGGACTCGTCAACCGCGTTGTCCCGCTCGACAAGCTCGAGGAGGAGACGGTTGCCGTCTGCAACCGCATGCTCGAGATGAGCCCGCTCGCATTGCGCCTCATCAAAGCGGGATTCAACGCCGACGCCGACGGGCTCGCAGGCGTGCAGCAGCTCGCGGGCGACGCGACCCTCCTCTACTACATGAGCGAGGAAGCCCAGGAGGGCCGCGACGCGTACGTCGAGAAGCGCAAACCCGACTTCGCGAAGTTCCCGCGCCGGCCGTGATCGCGGAGGCGGCGCCCGGGCCGGGTCCGCTCGCCGTCTGGTGGATGGGTGCGCGGCCGCGAACGCTGGTCGCAGCAATCGTCCCCGTGCTCGTTGGTGCGTCGTGGGCGGGGCGCAGCGCCGTGTCCATCCCCCGCTCGCTCCTCGCGCTGCTCGTTGCAGTCGCGCTCCAGATCGCGGTGAACTACGCCAACGACTACTTCGATGGCGTGGGTGGAGTGGACACCGCTGCACGCGTGGGACCGCCGCGCCTCGTTGCCTCAGGGCTCGCGCGGCCCCGCGCGGTGGCAACGGCGGCAGTGGTGATGGTGGCCATGGCCGCGGTTGCCGGAGTGGTGCTTGCGTTGCTCACCACACCGTGGCTCATCGCCGCCGGCGTGCTTTCCGTCCTGGCGCTGGCGCTCTACTCCGGGGGTCCAAAGCCGTATGCGGCAAGCGGGCTCGGCGAGATCTCGGTGTTCATCTTCTTCGGGCTCGTGGCGACCTGCGGCACCGCCTTTGTGCAGCAGGATCGGCTCGACTGGGGCGTGCTCTGGCTTGCGGTTCCCGTCGGTCTCCTCGCCTGCGCGCTCCTGATGGTCAACAACCTCCGCGACATTCCGACCGACAGCGCGGTGGGGAAGCGCACGCTCGCGGTGCGCATCGGCGCTGCGCGGAGCCGGACGTTGCTTGTCGCCGTCCTCGTCATCGCGCTGCTGCTGCCCTCGATCGGCGCGGTGGTGCGCTCGCTGCCGTGGCTCGTTGTGATCACGCTGGTCACGATTCCCTTGGCAATCGCGCCCTTACGCGTGATTCGCACCGCCGAAGGCCGCGCGCTCGTTCCCGCACTCATCGGCATCACGCGCTTGCAATTGGTGTTTGGCATCGTGCTCGCGGGAGCGTTGCTCGCGTCGTGAGGCGACTTCCATTCACGATCGCGCTTCGCCATCCCGTGATGGGCGTCACCGTGCGCAACGGCTATCTTCTCGAAGGGCCGGCCGGCTGGGGCGAGTGCTCGCCGCTCGAAAGCTGGAACGACGCGGAACGCGAAGCCGCCGAGCGATCCGCGCTCGAAGCGGCGATGCTGCCGTTTCCTGTGGTGCAGCGCGATCGCGTGCTCGTCAACGCGATGGTCCCGCGCCTCGCACCCGACGTGGCAGCGGCACTTGCGCTCAGCTCCGGCTGCGCCACCATCAAGGTGAAGGTCGGCGACGAGCAATCCCTTGACCGGGTTGCGGCGGTGCGCTCGGCATGCGGACCGAACGTGAAGATCCGTCTCGACGCAAACGGTGCGTGGGACGTCGAGACGGCCGTGACCATGCTCGCTCGGCTCGCTGCATACGACATCGAACTCGTCGAGGATCCGGTTGCATCGCTCGAAGGACTCGCGGCGCTACGCATGCGAGTTGCCATCCCCATCGCGGCGGAGTCCTGCATCAGGACAACCGCCGACGCGCGCCGTCTCCGCGAGCTCGACGCGGCGGATGCCATCGTGATCAAGCCGCAGCGAATCGGCGGCGTGCGTGAGGCGCTGCGGGCAGCCGAGGCGAGTGGCGTTCCCGCGATCGCCTCGAGTGCGCTCGAGACGTCCGTCGGCCTCGCGGCCGTTGTCGCGCTCGCAGCGTCATTGCCGGAGAGTCCGTATGCGCATGGCGCAGGCACGGCGTTGTTGCTCGAATCCGACGTTGTCGCGCAATCGCTCATCCCGGTCGAAGGCTGGCTGACTGCCTGCCGGCCCGTTGTCGATTTGCAATTGCTCGCTGCGATATGACCGAACCCACCGAAGGCGACGTTGCGCTTTCGTATGTCACCGCGCTGCTTGACGCACTCGTTGACGGCGGCGTGGCGCACATGTGCATGACGCCCGGGTCGCGATCCACGCCGATTGCGCTCGCCGCGGCGCGCCATCCGGGTATCGCGCTGCACGTCCACGTGGATGAGCGGTCGTCCGCGTTCTTCGGACTCGGTATCGCGGCCGAGACAGGTCATCCCGTTGCGATGTTCTGCACGTCCGGCACCGCCGCCGCCAACCACCTTCCGGCGGTGGTGGAAGCTTCGCTCTCGCGCGTGCCGATCATCGTCATGACGGCAGACCGCCCTCCTGAGCTTCACGGCGTGGGCGCCAACCAGACCATCGACCAGCAGAACCTCTTCGGCGGGTTCGTCAAGTGGTTTTGCGACACCGGCGTCCCGGTGTACGCACCCCATGAGCGGCACCGCTGGTGGTCCATCGGGAAACAGGCGATCCAGCACGCCGTCCTTTTCCAGCGCCCCGGGCCGGTCCATCTGAACCTTCCGTTTCGGGAACCATTGATGCCGACCGGTCAACAAATGGACGCGCCGTCGTTGATGTATGTCGACTACACGAGTTTTCAGCCTGAACCGGATCAGATGCCGGCGTTTCTCCGCGAGGTGAACACCGGCCACAGGGTCGTTGTGGTCGCGGGTCGGCTCAGAGTTCCGCCGGATGGACTGATCGAGGCGTGCGCCGATCGCGGCTGGCCGCTGCTTGCGGAGCCGCTGTCCGGGCTTCGCCGCGGTTCCCTGTCGGCTGGCACACTGCTGGCGGCGGACGCCGGCTTTCGCGAGCGATTCCACCCGGATCTCGTCATCCAGGTCGGCGCCGCGCCGACGTCGCGCGGCATGCAGGAATTCGTTCGCAGCGCCGACCGGCTGCTGATCGTCGACCCCGACGAGCTGGTTGCCGATCCGGACCGGCGCGCCACGATGACAATCACCAAGGATGCGTCCGACGTCGCGGCTGCGCTCCGCGCCGCGACGTCGTCATTGCCCGCGACGCGACCGCAATGGGCCGGCGAATGGCACGACGCAGATTGCGCTGTCCGTGGTGCGGTGGACACACTGCTCGACTCATGGGATGAGCCGTTCGAGGGACGGATCGCGCGAGACCTTGCCGGCGCGATCCCGGATGGCGGTGTGCTCTTCGCCGGGTCGAGCATGCCCATCCGCGACGTCGACGCGTACATGCGCCCTCGCGATGGCCTGCGAGTTATGGCCAATCGTGGCGCGAGCGGCATCGACGGCCTCGTGTCGACGGTGTTCGGCATCGCCGAGGTGCATCAGCCGACGTTTGCGCTGCTTGGCGACCTATCGGTCCTCCACGACGCGTCGGGCCTGCTCTGGGGAGCGCGGCGTTGCCCGGGCGCCGTCATCGTCGTCATCGACAACGATGGTGGTGGCATCTTCTCGATGCTCCCGCAGGCGTCACTCGACCACAACGAGTTCGAACTGCTCTTTGGCACCCCGCACGGCCTGGACCTCGAGGCGATCGCGCGCGCATCCGGCGCCGGTGTTCGCACCGTCGACAGCGCGCGAGTCCTGGTCCCGGCGATCAACGAAGCCGCCGCAACGGGCGGCGTGCAGTTCGTGCGGGTTCGCGTGCACCGGCAGCGCGCCGTTGCGTTGCGTGCCGAAGTGTCACGCACGGTCTCCGCCGCGCTCGCCCTCTAGCTCAGAGCTGGCCCGGTTCCATGCCCAGGGCGCGCAGCCCCACACCGAATTTCGCCTCTGTCTCGAGTTCTTCGAGCGCAGGCTCGGAGCCCGCCACGATCCCGGCGCCTGCATGCAGGCGTGCTATTGCACCCGACACCTCGGCGCACCGGAGGGTCAGCGCCCATTCGCCGTCACCGAGCGCGTCGACCCAACCCACCAAGCCTGCGAAAAACCGTCGGTCGAAGGGTTCGAGACGATCGATGAGCTCGGCCGCGGCCCGTTGCGGCGTACCACACACTGCAGGCGTGGGGTGCAGCGCGGCAGCGATGGTCAGCGCATCGGGCGCATCGGGTTTGAGTGTCCCTTTGATCGCGGTGTGGAGATGCCAGAGTGTCGCTGTCGAGGTGACCGTGGCTTCGCTGTCCACCTCGAGTTTCGAGCAGAACGGCGCAAGCCCGTCGGCAACCGCCTCTGCGACCAAGCGGTGTTCGCGCTGCTCCTTGACCGCGTCCAGCAGTTGCCGCGCGATCTCACGGTCGCGAGATCGATCCGGCGATCGACGCGCGGTCCCGGCGAGGGGGTCGCTGAACACCCTCCGTCCTCTCCGCCGGACAACGAGTTCGGGAGACGCCCCGACCAGAGTCGAAGCGCCTCCGGGCAGCGCGACGAGAAACACGAACGCGCCCGGTTCCTCGGCGTTGAGGCGTCGCGCAAGGATCCGCGCGTCGATGGGTCGGTCCGCATGCACGATGAGCGTGCGCGCCAGAACCACCTTCTCAACCGTGCCGGCATCGATCGCGGCGAGCGCGCGCTCGACCGCGGCCTCGTACTCCACGGGCAGCGGATCGGGAATGAGCGACTCGATCGCCCAGTCCGGCAGAGGAGCGACTGCACTGCGAGACGTTCCCCGTACGACCCGCTCGGGGAGCCGGATGACGGCATCGCAGCCGCCGTCGAACGGCAGCGCGCCCATGGCGACACCGAGACCCGCCGTACGATCGAGAGCGGCCTGGACGAGTGCCGCGGCACGACCCACATGGTTCGGGCCTGCGGCGACGTCGATTGCCTGCGAGGGACCGGCTGCGGCGAGCCCGTGCGGCCCGAAGTGCAGGACAACGCCGTCATCCGCGCGGTAGCAGCTAAAGAGATCGTCTTCCGCCCCGGCGGTGACCTCCAGCGCAGGCTGGACCGTGCTCATCGCCTGGTCCCGATGAGCAACTGCGCCGCGCCCATGCCGAGTTGCACGCGCCGGCAACGACTGAATCCGGCGTCGGTCATCAGAGTGAGCAGCTCGGCGGGCGGCGGCAGGTACGCGGTCGACGCCGGGAGATATCGGTATGCCGTGCGATCGGACAGGAGCCCGCCGACCAGCGGGACGATCCTGCGGAAGTAGAGCGAGTGCCCGAGGCGAACGATCGGGTTTGGGGGTTCCGACACTTCCAGGAAGACGGCGCGGCCGCCGGGACGGATCACTCGCGCGGCTTCACGAAAGCAGGCGGCGATATCGACGACGTTGCGGAGCGCGAAGCCACTGATCGCGCCGTCGATCGATGCGTCGGCGAGCGGGAGTTGCAACGCGTCCGCCCGGACGAGCGGCGCCGAGGTGTGCGCTTTGGCAAGCATGCCCGCCGCCATGTCGACGCCGACGGCACGCAGCCCGGCTTTGCCCAGGACTCTGCAGAGGTCTCCCGTGCCGCAACCAAGGTCGACGACGCGGTCGCCCGGCTCCAGACGCAACTCCCGAACCGCGCGCCGCCGCCAGCCCGAATCGAGGCCGAGCGTCATGACACGGTTGACCAGCTCGTAGCGCGGCGCGATCCGGTCGAACATCTCCTCGACGGCCTGCGCCTTGCGCTCGCCGACGGGTAGTTCGGCCGCGGTCACGAATCCACTCTAGCAAGCGGTTCCAACCCGGCGGTCGGCGTCACAGGGGTCTTCGTCTACCCTGGAAGCGATGGCGGCTCTCACGACTCCGGGTGCGGCGGTGACGGCGCTCGAGGCACCAGCTGTAGCGGCAAGCACCACCGATGCAGTGAAGGAATATGGCAAGGGTGATGCGATGGTGCGAGCGCTCGACGGCATCACCGTCGCATTCCAGAAAGGTCAGTTCAGCGCGATCATGGGACCGTCCGGTTCCGGCAAGTCGACGCTGTTGCACTGCCTCGCCGGCCTCGACCGCCTCACATCCGGGACGGTGCACATCGGTGACGTTGAGCTCGGCAGTCTGAGCGACCGCCAGCTCACGATGCTGCGGCGTGTGCGGGTCGGCTTCATCTTCCAGTCCTTCAACCTCGTGCCCACGCTGTCGGCGCTCGACAACATCGTGCTGCCGCTCACCATCGCCGGCAAGAAACCGGACCCGGCTGCGCTCGCCGAGGTGGTGCGTATCACCGGACTCGGTGACCGGCTCAAGCACCGCCCCAATCAACTCTCTGGCGGGCAGCAGCAACGCGTAGCCGCGGCTCGCGCTCTCGTCAGTCAGCCGGAGATCATCTTCGCGGACGAGCCGACCGGCAACCTCGACTCACGCGCAAGCACGGATCTGCTCGACTTTCTCCGTCATGCGGTATCGGACCTCGGGCAGACGATCATCATGGTCACGCACGATCCGCTCGCCGCCGCGCACGCGGATCGCGTGGTGTTCCTCGCCGACGGTCATGTTGTGCGTGAGATGCATGAGCCGACAGCCGACACCGTGCTCGATGTCATGCGTCATCTCGGTGACTGAGCGCATCACAAGGCGCTGACCGGTGTTCGGCGTCACGCTTCGAAGCCTGCTCTCGCACAAGCTCCGGCTTGCGCTCACCACCATCGCGGTGATCCTCGGCGTGTCGTTCGTCGCTGGCACCTTCATCCTCACCGACACGATCAACGCGACGTTCACCAACATCTTCGACACTGCGAACGCCGGCGTCGCGGTCACCGTGCACGGACATCCGATCGCGGGCGAAGGCAGCGGTATCGGCGGCGCCAAAAACCAGCCGGTTCCCACATCCCTGCTCGCCACGGTGCGGGCCGTTCCCGGTGTCGCGGACGCCGTGGGCAACATCTTCCGGAATGGAGCGACCCTCATCGGGAACGATGGAAAAGCGATCGGCGGCAACGGTCCGCCGACATTCGGCGCCAACTGGATCACCGACAGCGGGATCTCGCCGTACCGCCTGCGCAGCGGCAAACCTCCCACCCTCCCGACCGACGTCGTGGTGGACGCGGGGACCGCCGCGAAACACGGACTCACCGTTGGTCAGTCGATCGCGATTGTCTTTCAGGGTGGCTCCGAGCAGCACTTCACCATCTCGGGCATCGCGGGATACGGAACCTCGGACAACCTCGGCGGCGCAACGATCGTGCTCTTCTCCGAGGCGACTGCCGAGCAGGTGATGGACGCGCAGGGGAAGTACGACAGCATCCTGGTCAGTGCACAGAGTGGTGTCACCGACGTTGTCCTGCGTGAGCGAATCGCGCGTGCGCTGCCAGGCTATGCCGAGGCCGAGACCGGTCAGCAGGCCGCGCAGGCCGCGGAGCAGAGCACCGAGGACACGATCAGCACCTTCATCGGGACGCCGCTGCTGGTCTTCGCGTTCATCTCGCTCTTCGTCGGCTCGTTCCTGATCATCAACACGTTCAACATCCTGGTTGCGCAGCGCACGCGCGAGCTCGCGCTGCTCCGCGCACTCGGCGCGACCCGGGCGCAGGTGCTCCGGTCGGTCCTCATCGAGGCGGCGCTGACCGGACTCTTCGCGTCAATCCTTGGGTTCGGTGTCGGCATTCTCATCGCCAAAGCGCTGCTCTCCGTCTTCGGCTCGTCAGTGACCGCAGGGATCACCCTCCTCCCGCGCACGTTCATCATCGCCGTGCTCGTCGGCACGATCGTCACGGTGATCGCCGCGTCACTCCCGGCGCGGCGAGCGACGCGCATCTCGCCGGTCGAAGCGCTTTCCGAAGCGCTCCCGGAAACACAGCCGCTCCCAAAGCGGCGCATCGGCATCGGACTCGCGATCTTCCTGCTTGGGTGCGCGGCACTCGGTGTCGGGCTCTTCACCTCGAGCGACGCGAAGCTGCAGTTCATCGGCGTGGGCTTTCTTGCAGTGTTCGTCGGCGTCGCACTGCTCGCCCCGCTGCTGGTGGTACCGGTCGCGATCGTTCTCGGATGGCCGGTCCGCCATCTGCGCGGCGCGGCCGGCATGCTCGCGGGCGAGAATGCACGACGCAATCCGCGCCGGACGGCACTGACCGCTGCGGCACTGATGATCGGCGTCGCGCTCGTGACCATGGTCGCGGTGCTGACCGACTCACTCCGCGTGTCCACCAACGACGCCATCGAGGGCGCGTTCCGCGCCGGTTTCATCGTGTTCACCGAGGGTCCGGACTTCAGCACGCAGGCAGCGAAGACGCTGGCGGCGGACCCGGCACTGAGCGATGTCACCGAGGTCCGCGGCACATCGGTGTTGATCGGCGGCAGCTCTGAGAGCATTGCGGCAATCGACCCCGCCAACCTGGGCCGAGTGCTGTCGTTGAATATGGTCTCCGGTGACGCATCGTCGATCGCATCCACCGACACGGCGATCGTCGATTCGACCGAGGCGTCGGCATCGAATGTCCATGTCGGTCAGACGGTGACGTTCAATTTCCCGCAGGGCTCGGCGGTTCGAATCCGGGTCGCCGGCATCTACACAGCCAACGCGCTCGTGAGCGGCTATATCGTGTCGCTGGCGACGATCGCTCCCCAGGTGCCGACGCAACTCGACGACATCCTGCTTGCGAATGCGGCGCCCGGCGTGTCGCAGGCGCAGGCGGAGCGGGCGCTCGACCACGACGTCAGCGCCTTCCCGCTGCTCAAGGCGATGAGCCGATCCGAGTACCGCGCGTTTGTTGGCACGTCGCTCGACAACTTCCTCAACCTCATCTACGTGCTCCTCGCGTTCGCGATCATCATCGCGGTGCTCGGGATCGCCAACACGTTGATCCTGAGCGTGCTCGAGCGCACGCGTGAGATCGGCGTGTTGCGCGCACTCGGCATGACGCGCTCCCAGACGCGCTCGATGGTGCGCTGGGAGTCGGTGATCATCTCCCTGCTCGGCGCGGTACTCGGGCTCACTGTCGGCCTCGGCCTCGGTATCGCAGTGACGGGCTCGCTGCACGACCTCGGCATCACGGAGATTTCGGTGCCCGGGGAGAACCTCGCGTTCTACGCGATCGCCGCGGGAATTTTTGGCGTCTTCGCCGCCATCTTCCCCACCATCCGCGCATCACGCATCGACATCCTCAAGGCCATCACGACCGAGTAGCCAACTCCGGTTGCCGTCAGGCTGATCGACGTTGCGCGGCTGCGCGTTCCCATCGTTGTTCGATCCGGCCGAAGCGCCATATCCCGAGTGCGGCAACCCACGTCACGACGAACAAGCCGACGATGATGAAGCCGGCCTCGTTGATGTTGAAGCTCGACATGAAGTCCCAGAACCCACCGGAGAATTTCAACTGCGCAGCGAGCAATCCGAAGATCTCGATGGTGCCGATCAACATCGCCACCGCAACGGACAGCCCCGTGATGGTGATGTTGTAGTAGACCTTCCGAACCGGCTTCGAGAACGCCCAGCCATAGGCGAAGTTCATGAATGAGCCGTCGAGCGTGTCGAGGGTCGCCATTCCCGCGGCGAACAGGATCGGCAGGCTGAGCACCGCGTACCACGGCAGGCCGGCGGTCGCGGCGCCGGCTGTCGCCGCAAGCAGCGCAACCTCGGTTGCGGTGTCAAACCCGAGCCCGAAGAGCACGCCGACCGGGTACATCTGCCACGGGCTGCGGATCGACCTCATGAGCTTTCCGAAGAAGCGGGTCATGAGCCCACGCGCGTTGAGCTGCTGCTCGAGTTCCTCGTCGTTGAAGCGGCCGCGCCGCATCTCGACGAACACCTTGACAATCCCCACGAGAACGATCAGGTTGAGAATCGCGATCAGGTAGAGGAACGTTCCCGAGACGAGCGTGCCGATGATGCCGCCGAACGTCTCGACCGTCGAGTTCGTATTGCTGACCTGGCTGATGATCGCGCGTGCCGCGAACGTGAGCCCGACGCCGAGACCGAACACGACCGACGAGTGCCCGAGCGAGAACCAGAACCCCACCGAGAGCGGGCGCTTGCCCTCGGACATGAGCTTTCGCGTCGTGTTGTCGATGGCCGAGATGTGGTCCGCGTCAAAGGCGTGGCGGAGGCCGAGCGTGTACGCCGTAACAGCGACGCCGATGCCGAGGAACTTCGAGTGCTCGGGCAGGATGGAGACGACGAACACTCCCCAGCCAACGACGTACAGCGCGACGATGAACCCGAGCATGGCCGCCACGCGAGCCCATTCCCGGGGTGTCAGCGCGTTCCGGATGCGGGTCCGGCGAGACGTCGTCGCGGCCATGGGCAGT
The DNA here is from genome assembly GCA_050010655.1 of Candidatus Dormibacteria bacterium. Classification (GTDB taxonomy): domain Bacteria; phylum Chloroflexota; class Dormibacteria; order Aeolococcales; family Aeolococcaceae; genus Palsa-851. The sequence continues at coordinate 774 of JBEKKP010000050.1, read as the reverse complement.
CTCCTCATGTCCCTGAAACGACAGGAGCCTGCCCAATGTATCAAAACGCGACCAGATCGCAATAGCGTCCAGCAGCCAAGTGCGTCGTCCGGGCGATGGGAGCCGTTCGAGGCTATCCTTGATTCATGAGCAGCACCGTTGATGAACTGGTCGCCCAGCTCCGCGATGGCGGTTCCCGGGTCACCACCGCCCGCCGACTGGTGCTGACGGCGCTCGTCCAGGGGGCAAGCCACCCGACAGCCGAGGAGTTGCTGGTCGCCGTTCGCGCCCTCGCCCCTGACGTCCACGCCTCGACCGTCTACCGCAATCTCGAGGAACTCGAACGCCTCGGTGTCGTCGTGCACACCCACCTCGGGCACGGTGCTGCGACGTACCACCTCGCGACCGAGTCGCACGGCCACCTCGTCTGCGAGGAGTGCGGCGCCACCCTGGAAGCCCCCGACGATCTCTTTGAAGCAATGGCCGAAGGCGCGAAACGCCGCCTCGGATTCGAGCTCCGTCCGTACCACTTCGCAGTGCTCGGCGTCTGCGCAGCGTGCGCCGCTGCGCGGAAGGCTCACGCGAAACCAGTGTCGAACAGTTAGCCGTCCGGCCTGGCGAAGGACTACGGCACAACGGCTGTAAGGCGACAGGGGACGGGCGGCACCCAGCGAATTTGGGAGCGACCGAGAGAGTGCGACAATAGGGTTGCGCGAACGAGGGAGCGGACAAGTCTGAGCACGGTGACGCCCGTCCCCTGGCGCCAGCACCACAAGGCGATGAGCCTGCGAAGCC
>JBEKKP010000049.1:0-18544 GCA_050010655.1 Candidatus Dormibacteria bacterium | reverse complement strand
TACTCCCGCATCCGCGAACCGTCGCACCGCGTCGTCATCGCCCGATTGGTGGAGTCTCGAATGAGCGAGCTCCGCCTGCTTGCAAGTCCCACGCAGGGCCGTTGCATCGTACCGGTTCGCGGCGAAATGGGATGTATACGAGCGCCGCCTGGTAATGCTTTCCTCGAGGGCTATTGATACACTTGTACTGCAACATTAGATGATTTGTAGTGGTACATAAGTAGTTATGGAAGACGTGCTTGTACGGGCGATGAAGGTTCAGAGGCATCCCGAGCGCGCAGTGAAGGATCCTGCGGCGGCGCTTGCCATCCTGGATGAAGGGCTGATCTGCCACGTCGGATTCGTCGTTGATGACCGCCCGTGGGTCATCCCGACCATGTATGCGCGTGAGGGCGATGTGCTCTTGCTTCACGGATCGCCTGCGAGTCGCATGCTGCGCGGGCTGGCCGGCGGCATCGACGTGTCGGTCACCGTCACGCTGCTTGACGGGTTGGTGCTCGCGCGTTCCGCGTTCTCGCACTCCATGAACTACCGGTCGGTGGTCATTGCCGGCAGAGCGACGGAGGTTGTCGATCCGGACGCCAAAGTCGCGGCGATGCGTCGTCTCGTCGAGCACGTGCTCCCGGGGCGATGGGACGAGGTGCGGCAGCCGAGCGCCAAGGAGATCGCCACGACGCTTGTGTTGGCGCTTCCGCTCGACAACCTGTCGACCAAGGTGCGCAGTGGGCCGCCAAGCGATGGCGCCGCGGATCGATCGCTGCCCGTGTGGGCCGGCGAGATTCCGGTGAGCCTCGCGTTCGGCACGCCACACGCGGATGAGCTCGCCGCGGACTCAGAAATTCCCTCCAGTGTCGTCGCGCAGACGGCAAGAGGCGTGCGCGGATAACGGTTCGCAGGGCTAGGAGCGACGCCGTGGGCGTTGGAGCGGTAGGCTGACCGCCGCAGTCAGGGAACCGGGAGGAGGCACATGAGCCAGGCAGCAGCTGCGTCGCCGCCCGCGGCTTCGTGGTGGAGCCGCCAGCTTCGCCGCGGGATCATGGCGGAGCGCGGTTGGGGTATCGCGGTGAGCCTGCTGCTCATCCCGGCAATCCTCGGCACCAACCTCATCTACGACTCGCTCAACCACGGACCGAACCGCATCTTTCTCGAAACGCCCCTCGATCGAGCACTGCCGGTCGTTCCGATTTTCGCCATCCCCTACGTGTCGCTCATCCCGTATATCGGCGTTAGTCTGCTGGCGTTCCTGTTCTTCCGGGTGCGCGTGTACCGGTCGGCCGCGATCACGATGATCATCGTCTGGTTCATCAGCTACGCCTTCTATTTCTTCCTCCAGTCGTACATCGCGCGCCCCGCGATCACGGGCACCGATCCGTTCTCGGCGATGGTGCGGAGCATCTACGCCGCGGACCAGCCGTACAACGACTTCCCGAGCCTGCACACGTCGCTGTCGACGATCATCGCGATTCACTGGTGGCGGCTCGACAGGAGAATCGGCATCCCGGCGGCGATATGGACGACGTTCATCGTCGCGTCGACGGTCCTCATCAAGCAGCACTACTTCGCCGATGTTGCCTTTGGGTTGCTGCTCGCCGGCGTGACGTCATCGATCGTGATGCGAGCCACTCGCGCGGCGTGATGCGCGCGATCCGCCGCTGCGGTACGATGCACGGGACCGATCCACACGACCACCGGAGGGCACCAGACATGGCACTTGCGATTGCGCCTGCAGCGCCCACCACTGATGTCGTGCCCGGCGGCTCCGCCGCCTGATCGTCCGCTGATTCCGCGCCACGCGCTGGTGCGGGACTGCAATCGGAGCTCCGGGCTCTCATTGCAGCATGGAGTTCCCACTTGTCTCACGATCCTCGCCGTCTCACCGCGCTAGGGTGGAACGGCTCACTCGAATCGGCTTTCACTGACGCCACCAACGACGGCCGTCGCGGCCTCGTCGTCCGTTACGACGGTCGCGTGGTGACCGCTCTCACCGACGCGGGTCAGGAACGCATTGTGCTGGCGCCGACACTCTCGGGCGTGCCCGACGGTGGCGGTGTGACGACAGGCGATTGGCTTGTCATCGAAGCGGGAGTCGCAACGCATCTGCTTCCAAGGCGCAGCGTTCTGATGCGTCGCGCTGCCGGAGTCGCTACTGCCGGACAGGCGGTCGCAGCCAATATCGACCTCGTTTTCATCACCGTCGCGCTCGGTGTGCCGCTCCGTCTTCGCCGTATTGAACGCGCGCTTGCGATGGCGTGGTCAAGTGGTGCGGCGCCGGTCATCCTGCTCACCAAATCCGACCTCAGTGCCGACGTCGAAGCGGATGTCCGCGCGGCGCGGTCGGTTGCGGGTTTGACCGAGGTCATCGCGGTCAATGCCGAAGGAGTCGGCCTTTCACGCGTGCGCGATGTGCTCCTTGAGGGCCTTGTCGCCGTCCTGGTCGGGCCGAGCGGCACGGGCAAGTCTACTTTGGTAAATCGGTTGTCGGGCAACGAAGCGCTCGCCACGAGCGAGGTGCGCGCAGACGGCAAAGGCCGCCACACCACGACGCATCGCGAGCTGATCGAGCTTCCAGGTGGCGGGCTGATCATCGACACGCCCGGGACGCGGGAGCTCGGACTTTGGGATGCCGGCGCCGGGATCGACGAGGTGTTCGGCGATCTCACCGCGACGGCGGCACAGTGCCGTTTCCGAAACTGCAAGCACGAGAAGGAACCAGGCTGCGCGGTGCGTGCGGCGGCCGAGCAAGATCCAGGCGTTCTCGCGCGGCTCGAGTCGAAGCGCAAGCTGGAACGTGAGCAGAAGCGCATCGACAACGCCCGTGACCTTCGCGCCCAGGCCGAGGAGCGTCGCGAATGGCGCAGGCGTGCGCGCGCCATGCGGCAGCGGCCCTCATGACCACGCCGTCCGCGTTATGACCGACATTCGAACGACGCGCTTGCAGCTGCACGCGGTCGATGTGGCTGAGGCTGATCGGATCGTGGCGCAGCGTGCAGGTCCGAACGATGTGTGGGCGGATGACTTTCCGTTCGAGGGTGACGTTGGCGCTGTGGGCATGTTCCTTCATGCATCCGCCACGCAAGGAGAGCAGTCGCCGTTCGGGTTCTACCGTGTGACCCGCCTGTCGGACGGCCAGGCGATCGGAGGGCTTGGTTTCAAAGGATGGCCAGAAGGCGGCTGCGTCGAGATCGGGTATGGGTTGGTTCCGTCAGCTCGCGGCAACGGCTACGCGGCGGAAGCGGTGATCGCGTTGCTGGCGCTGGCCGCCGGCCACGGCGTTTCGAAAGTAATCGCCGAGACGACTCTGGACAACATCGCGTCGCAACGGACGCTGGTCCGCGCCGGATTCAGCCTCGTGAAGAGCGACGCCGAACTGCGCCACTATGAGGTCGTCCTCACTTGAGGGCCCGCCCGTAAGAGGCGGACGGGACACCCGGCCTAGACGGACTTGGCGGGGCTCCCTGCGGCCGGCGTGGACTTCGGCGCAGTGCTCGAGTGACCCGGGAAGCCTGGGAAGCTGTGCGGCGTGAAGCTGAACGTCCCGAGGACCTGCACGTTGTCGGCGTCGAAGGTGGTGAGGCTCACCTGCGTGCCCTGGGCCACGATGTACACGCCCGTTTTCACCGACGCCATCGTTGCTGTCGCGGTGCCGATGCCGTGATATGCGGTGGCACCGGAGAGGGTCACGTACTCGAGCTGCCCGTCGCTCGTCACCAGGGTCACGGTGTCGCCACTCACGGACTGCACGCGTCCGGTGACGCTCGGAACCTGGATGGTGATCGCAGTTGCAGCGATGGGGGTGGTCGCTGTCGGCGCCGTTCCGCGGGTGCCGCGCACGGCGACGACCTCGCCAACGGCCAGGGCGCTGAACTTCACTGTCTTGTTCTCACGGCTGTAGGTCGTCTTCGAAGTGGTGGTCACGGTGACCGTTCCGGAGAAGGTCCGCAGCGTCAGCGTCGATCCGCTGATGGTGGTGACAGTGCCGGTTTCGCCGCCGCAAAGGCCGCCTCCGAAGAAACCGCCGCCGAATGCGGAAGATCCGCCAAATCCAGCGCCCGCGAATGGGGCTCCGCAACCGAACCCAAAGCCGCCACGCGAGCCGAAGGACGGCCGGTGACGCGTGGATGATGGCGACGGGCTTGGCTTCGTGGTGGACGCGGCTGTCGTGTTCGCGGTTGTCGGGGAAGCGGCGCGGGTCACAACCAATCCGGCGGTAGCTCCGAGGACTGCAATCGTCAGGCCGATGCCAAAGAGGCGCAGGCGGCCACCACGCTTGTTCGCCGTTTCAACGACGGGCGGCACTGGCGGCGGCTCCGGAAAATCCCCACTCATCTGCATTGCAGGATACCCCGATAGCCTGTCGAAAAGGTTACTAACGCGTCAGAAGTCTCAAACGGCCGAGGCGATGGAGGAGGAGTCGCCGGAGTGCTGCTCGCTGTCCATGAGGGAGACGGCTGAGTGCCGTCAGGAGGATCCGCCGAAGCGTTGTTCCATGTCCGCGACCCAGGCGGCAAGCGTGCTCCGGTCGCCGATCCGCGGGAACAGCGGATCCCCGGCGGCGATGCTCCGCCCCGGCCGAAGAGTCAGCAACGCCTCGCCGGCAGGCCCGGGCCACTCGCGCTCGCTGTCCGTGAGACCGAGCCCCGCGGCGAGGCGCTCGCACGCGAACGGAACGAATGGCGCGGAGACGATCGCCTCGATGCGCGCCACGTTGATCGCGGTGCGCAGGATGCACGCCACACGTGCCGGGTCGGTCTCGTGCCACGGGGCACACCGGTCGAGGTACTGGTTCCCGAGCGTCCAGAGGCTGCGAAGCGCAAAGGCCGCGGGCCGGAACCGCATCGCGTCCATCTCCGCGGCGTACGTCGCCAGGGCCACGTCGAGCGAGACCGCGAGTTCCGCTTCCTCCGGCCCGGGTTCGCCGCCTTCGGGGACAACAAGCCCATACAGCTTTTCGGCCAACTTCAGGGTGCGCTGGACGAAATTGCCGAAGATGCCCGCGAGGTCCTTATTGACCGTGTTGGCGAAGTTCTCCCACGTGAACTCGCTGTCGTCGGACTCCGGTGCGGCCGCGAGCAGGGCGTAGCGCCAGTAGTCGGCGGGCAGGATCTCGAGCGCCGCGTCCATGAACACGCCGCGCTTCTGGCTGGTGGAGAACTGACCACCCTGATACGTCAGGTAGTTGAAGCCCTTGATGTAGTCGACGAGCTTCCACGGCTCCCCCGAGCCCATGATCGTGATCGGGAAGTTGATCGTGTGGAAGGGGATGTTGTCCTTGCCGAGAAACTCGGTATAGCGGACGTCATCCGCGTTGAACCACCACGAACGCCAGTCTCGTGCTCCGGCGTCGAGGTCCGCCCACTCCTTCGTGGCCCCGATGTACTCGATCGGCGCGTCGAACCAGACGTAGAAGACCTTGCCCTCGAACCCCGGCCACCCGACCGGGATGCCCCACTTGAGGTCGCGCGTGATGCTCCGATCCTCGAGTCCGACGTTGAGCCAGTTCCGGGCGATCGAGGTCACCAGGATTGGCCAGTCGGTCTTCGAGTCGATCCACTCGCGCACGCGAGCCGCCATGAGCGACTGCCGGATGAAGAGGTGACGCGTGGCGCGCACCTCGAGCCGGGTGCTGCCCGACACGGCGGACCGCGGGTTGATCAGGTCGGACGGCTCGAGCAATCGGGCGCAGTTCTCGCACTGGTCGCCGTTGGCGCGCTCGTAGCCGCAGTGCGGGCACGTGCCGACGATGTAGCGATCGGGAAGAAAGCGCCCGTCATCGAGGGAATAGACCTGGTCGGTGACCCGCTCCTCGAGCATGCCGTTGTCGCGAAGCTGCTCGGCGAAATGCCTCGTCAGCTCCGCGTTCTGGGGTGACGAGCTGCGTCCAAAATGGTCGAACGACAGGCCGAAACGCCGCGCGAGGTCGGCCTGGATCTCGTGCTGTTCTGCGCAATAGTCGGCGACGCTCAGACCTGCCGCGTCGGCGGCCAGCTCGGCCGGCGTGCCGTGCTCGTCGGTCGCGCAGATGAAGAGGACCTCATGACCGCGAAGACGCATGTGGCGCGCGTACACGTCGGCGGGCAGCATCGACCCGACCAGGTTGCCGAGGTGCTTGACCCCGTTGATGTACGGCAAGGCGCTCGTGATCAGATGGCGACCCATCGGCGCATCCTACAAGGGGCGGGAGCGGCGCTCCCCCTCTCGGAGCGTCGCCGTGACGGAGCGTAGGGGCATTTGCGACGTTCGGGCCGTTCATGCGACCGATCTTTGCCGGCCGTTGCACGGTCACCATCGCCGATACCGGCGCAGCCAGAATCGTTGCCGCTCCGTGTCCGCATGGGCCGACCCAATCGCCTGCTGGTACCCTGCCGATATGCGAGCACCGGCTACCCGGTGAAGGGGCTCATCCTCAGCGGCGGCAAGGGGACGCGGCTGCGGCCGATTACCCACACCGGCGCAAAACAACTCATCCCGGTCGCCAACCGGCCAATTCTGTTCTACGCCATCGACGCCCTCACCCAGGCAGGGATCCACGACATCGGCATCATCGTGGGCGACACTGCGGATGAGGTCCGTGCGGCAGTCGGCGACGGCTCGAAATTCGGCGCGACCATCACCTTCATCCCGCAGGAGGCGCCGCTCGGACTCGCGCACGCCGTGGGTATCGCGCGCGACTTTCTCGCCGGCGACAGCTTCGTCATGTACCTCGGCGACAACCTGATCGCCCAGGGGATCGGCACGCTCGTCGACGAGTTCCGGCGCTCCGAGGCGGACGCAATGATCCTGCTCGCGCGGGTCCCCGAGCCCCAGCGCTTCGGCGTCGCCGAACTGGAAGACGGCCGGGTGATCTCACTGGTGGAGAAGCCCGCGGTCCCTCGGTCTGACCTGGCGCTGGTCGGTGTGTATCTGTTCTCCCCACTCGTGTTCGAGGCCATCGATGCCATCGAGCCAAGCCCACGCGGCGAGCTGGAGATCACCGACGCGATCCAGCGAATGATCGACACGGGCAAACGGGTGATGCCGCACATCATCGAGGGCTGGTGGAAGGACACGGGACGGCTCGACGATATCCTCGAAGCCAACCGCATGATCCTCGACACGCTCGAGGCACGCTGCGACGGCACTGTCGGTGAAGACGTCCGGCTCCACGGCAAGGTCGTTGTGGAGGCGGGGGCGTCGTTGCGCAACTGCGTCGTCCGCGGGCCCGCGATCATCGGCAGCGGCACCGTGGTCGATAACGCCTACATCGGGCCGTTCACATCCATCTACTTCGATTGCGTGGTGCGCAACGCGGAGATCGAGAACAGCATCGTGCTCGAGGGCACGCGGATCCACGACGTCGCCGGCAAGATCGACGGCTCGCTCATCGGCAAGGAGTGCGAGGTGTGCACGTCACCGGCGCGCCCGACCGCGGTCCGCCTCATGCTCGGCGACCACTCGCGCGTCGAGCTCTGACGGCACGCAAGGTGGTGCGCCAGGTCCTAGTCGCCTCGCGGAGTGCGCGGCGCTGAGGTACCTCGTGCTCGGCACGCCCGGGCAGCTTGGTGGCGATATCGTCGATGCGGGAACCCGCATCGGCCACGAGATGGTGGGCCGCACCCAGTGGGAATGCGACATCACCGACGCCGCGTCTGTGGAGGGGGTGATCGACGATGTCCGCCCCGACGCGGTCATCAATGGCGCAGCATGGACGCAGGTCGATGCCGCCGAGACACGCGAGGCCGAGGCCGAGGCGGTCAACGGCACCGGTGCGGGCATCGTCGCTGCGGCGTGCGGCGCCCGGGGCCTCCGCTGCTGCCACGTGAGCACCGACTACGTGTTCGACGGCACCGCGACAACCCCGATTCCCGAGACCGCCGCGCCGGCACCGAAGTCGGCGTACGGTCGGACCAAGTGGCACGGCGAGGTCGCCGTTCGCGAGCTCTGCCCCGACCACCTCATCGTGCGAACGAGCTGGCTCTACGGGCGCCAGGGGCCGAACTTCGTCTTGACGATGCTGCGCCTGGCGGCAGAGCGCCCGGAGCTCCGCGTGGTCGCGGATCAGCAGGGCTCGCCGACCTGGACGGGACACCTCGCACCCGCGATGCTCCGTCTGCTCGAGATCGGGCCTTCCGGGACCTATCACCTCACCAACAGCGGGGTGACCACCTGGTACGGCCTCGCCGTTGCGGCCATCCGCGCCCGGGGGCTCGCCACAGACGTGGTGCCGATCACGACCGCGGAATACCCCACCCCGACCGAACGTCCTGCCTACTCGGTGCTCGACAACCGCGCGTGGCGCGAGCTCGGCGAGCCGCCGCTTCCCGATTGGGAGCTGGGCCTACGCGGCTACCTCGCGAGCCTCGACGCAGCAGAGCAGCGCTGAATCAATCCTCACGCTGCGGCGCCGATCGCTTGTCGGCGCTCGCGTAGAGCAGACCGCCGAACAGGCCGGCGTTCTTGAGGAGGTGCACCAGCTGCGTACGGCGTTCCTCAGGCGTCTCTGCCTTCCAGACGGGATGGCCGACGAACGTGTTCGGGATCAGCGTGAGTGCGAGGATCCGCGCGGACATCTTCGGCAGGATGCCGAGCGCGAAGGTCGATCCGGCTCCCATCATGATCGCGCCGTGCACCTTGGCGATCGTCGGATCCTCGGGCAACATGGGGATCGCGGCCGAGGCACGCTTGGCGTAGCCTTCGGCATTCTGGAAGAGGCCGTAGCCGGAGTACACGAAGATCCCGGCAAGGAGAAAACGACCGGCGGTTCGGATGAGCGTTCGCATGGGTCAAGACTCTAGGCCAGATGTACCCCGCCACCGATCGCGCGCGGCGTACGCACGATGCGAGTTGAGCGCCACTTGCGACGCTCGCTCCATTTTTGGGGCATAGTTCGCGCGATGTCCGCCGATCGCACGCCGCCGGTCGTTGCTTCGGAGTTCGTGAGCAGAGGTCACCGCCTGACCTACACGGAGTTCGGTGACGGCAAGCGATGGGTCCTCCTCATGCCCGGGCTGCTCGTCCCGGCACTGATGCAGGACCACCTGGCGACGGCGCTGGCCGCTACCGGCGCCCACGTGCTCACACTCGACCCGCTCGGGCATGGCCGATCCGACCGTCCGGACGACATGGCCGAGTACTCGATCGAATCCTTCGCCGGCGATGCGATCGCATTGCTGGACCATCTCGATATCGACGAAGCCGTTGTGGGCGGCACCTCGCTCGGCGCGAACGTCACGCTCGAGATTGCGCACGCGGCACCGCATCGAGTGCGCGGCATGATCATCGAGATGCCGGTGCTGGAGAACGCGCTGGTCTGGTCCGTGATCGCCTTCGGACCGCTGCTCGTCGCCCTTCACTTCGGTGAACGGCTGATGCGACCGCTGTCAGCGGGACTTCGCCGGATCCCGCGGCGGCTCGTGCCCTTCTGGGGCAACGTGGCGCTCGACGTCGTCCGCCAGGAGCCGCGCCCAAGCGCAGCCCTGCTCCAGGGCCTGTTCTTCAGCCACATCGCCCCGCACAGCGCGCAGCGGCGCGAGATGACCATGCCGGCGCTCGTGGTCGGCCATCACATCGATCCGGTGCATCCGTTCTCCGACGCCGGCGTGCTGACCGACGAGCTGCCAAACGCGCGCCTTGTCGAAGCATCGAACATCCTCGAATTGCGCTTCAGGCCGGAACGGCTCACCGCCGAAATCTCGAAATTCGTGGCCGAGTGCTGGTCGCCGCGCGCCGTGGCGAAACCCCGCCGGCAGCGCCGTCGCACCGCCTGACGATAGGCTGTTGTCTCAGATGCCCGAGACCGCTGCCCCACGCCCCCGTGTCCTGAGCGGTATCCAGCCGGATTTCGGCTTGCACCTTGGGAATTACCTCGGCGCACTGCGCAACTGGGCCCGCGACCAGGATCACTACGAGAACTACTTCTGCATCGTCGATCTCCATGCGCTCACACGGCATCCGGACCCGGAGCAGTTGCGGTCGCTGACGCTGGAACTCGCGGCGATGTACGTCGCATGCGGGCTTGATCCCGCGCGTTGCGAGATATTCGTGCAGTCGCACGTCACTGCCCATTCACAGTTGTGCTGGATTCTCGAGACCCTCACGCCGATGGGATGGCTCGACCGAATGACCCAGTTCAAAGCCCGCGTGGAGTCGCAGGGACGCGAGCGTGTCAACACCGGCGTCTTCACCTACCCGGTGCTGATGGCCGCGGACATCCTGCTGTACGACGCGGATTACGTTCCAGTCGGTGAGGATCAACGTCAACACATCGAGTTGTGCCGCGACCTGGCCAACCGTCTCAACTCGCAGCGCGGGGATGTGCTCAAGGTGCCGGCGCCGTTGATCAGCGACGTTGGCGCTCGTGTCATGGGCCTCGACACGCCGGACGAGAAGATGAGCAAAAGCATTGCTGCAGAACGCGCCGGGCACGCCGTGATGCTGCTCGATCCACCCGACGTGGTACGTCGCAAGATCGCCCGCGCCACCACCGACACCGAGCCGGAAGTGCGCATGCCTGTTGGTGCGGGAGTCGCCAACCTCGTCGAGATTTATGCGGCGCTCCGCGCCATCAGCGTGGATGCAGCACTGGCCGAATTCGAGGGGCAGCGGTACAGCGCGCTGAAAGGGGCAGTGGCGGACGCGATCGTCGAGGCGCTCGCGCCAATTCAGGCCCGCTACGCGGAGATCCGCTCAGACGAGGAAGGGCTCCATAAACTCCTCGCAGACTCTGCGGCTCGCGTTCGCATCGTTGCCGACGCGACCCTGCTGCGCGTGCAGGAGGCTGTCGGGCTGCGCTGACTGCTAGGCGATCGCCGCGTCGATCTCTTCGAGCATCGCGTGGATCTCGGGTTTCGCAAAGTGCACGCGCGCCGGCTCGAGAAGATCGATCAATCGCTCGGCGAGACCGGCCTTGGCGTCCATCGGATGGAGCGAACCGCTGATGTACGCGGCAACCACTTCCTCCGGCGTGTCGAAGATGATCCGGCCGCCGTTCGCCTCGCTGCGCTCGACCACGAAAGGCCCGCCCGCGATGCCGAAGACGAGCTTCTCGATCCAGTCCAGGATCGGATTGAACACCACCTCGCCCGGCGGGCAGAACGCCTTGCGGATCTTGCCGTTGATCTCGTCAGGACTGTCATGAACAAAGACGGCTGAGCCGGGATCGCTCTTGCTCATCTTCATCGCGGAGAACACATCGCGGATGGACTCCTCCGGTACCGGCCAGACCGGCGGCCGGCGAAGGCCGAGCAGCAGCGGGTGGTGGAGCGCGACCGGTTTCATCGGCGCACCGTCGATGCCTCGCACCGCGTGAATGTGCATATGGGTTGCGACGTCACGCGCGATCACATGCGCCTTGCGCTGGTCCATTCCCGCGTGCGCGATATGAACCCCGAGCGTGAAGATGTCCGCCGCCTGCATCGCCGGGTAGATGAGCTTGGCGAAATCGATGCTCTCGCGCTCCTGCCTGCCCATGATGCTGATACTGCGTTGCATCCGCGCGAGTGTCGTGTTCTTGCTCACCTCGATGACCGTCGCCCAGTACTCGTCATCGTCGCGGTACAGGTCGGACGCGAGGACGAAGGACACAGAGTCCGGGTCGGCGTCGACGCAGAGCAGGGACGCGCGGAATGCCTCGGTGAAGTATCCCGTCGCGATGCGGCGGATCAAATCGCGATCGCCGCCGAGCTTGTCGTTGATCCAGGTGTGCCAGTCGGCGAGGAGGACCGAGCAGTGCACACCCGCGGCTGTCAGGTCGCGCACCTTGGACATGCTCATCAACCCGGTGCCGAGGTGAGCCTTGCCCGAGATCTCGAATCCGATGTAATGGCGCAACGCGAGTCCGGCGTCCATCAAGGGCGGCAGCTCGTCGGCGCCGATGACCTCGGCGGTGTTGCGCTCGACGAGCGCCATGCGTTCAGCGGTGGTCACGTCCGCTGAGTGTGCCAGACCTGCGTCAGGCGGTGAGCTCAGTCGTCGTGCGTGTCGTCGTACGCCACGCGGTGCGGCGCGACGTTGTCGAGGAGATCCGCTTCCCAGTCCAGGAGTGCGTCGTGGAGGCGGGCGGTATTGCGAGCCTGCCACAGCGAAGCGGGAGCGGGAACCGGAAGGACCACTTCAAGCTCAGCGAGTTGCCGCCACATGTCCGGAGGAACCTGGCGATCGCGCTGCAAGTTGTGGTGCTCGACGCTGTCGAGGACGCGTTCGAGACGCTGAATGTGTTGAATGCGCAGCTGCCGGCGGGCTTTTGCGTCTTCGGCGCGGGCTTTTGCCGCGTCCATGTCGGTGATTGCGCCTTGGAAGCTCATGTCGTCTGTCGTCTCACGTATTGCCTTCGCTGCTCTGTTCTCTCAGGTTATCCAGCCTGTCATAGATGTAAACGGAGCAGGGTTACGTTCGGATTACGGCCGGAGCTGCCTCAAGGTTCCGGATTCGACATTTCGTCGATGTGTTCGCCCTCGATGTGGCGATGGCGTCGCTGCCCTTGCAAGATCGTGACGGCACCCGGTCCGAACACCTGCCAGCGACCGTCGCGAAGGACCGCTGCGGTGCGCTCATCGATGCCGATGACCTTCGCATCCTCGCCGAGCCCCTCCTGGGCCCAGGGGATCCAGGCGTCCCCGAGCACATCGAAGTGGGGGAGGATCGCGCACCCCGGGATAAGCCCCAGCGCGTCGACCGAGCGCTCGTCCACCTCGCCCGGCCAGCTGGTCTGGACCAGGCACCACTCACACAGTGCCATCGCGCCGGCAGACGATCCCGCGAGTGCGGCCCCGGCCCGCCAGGCGGCGGCGATCGCCTTCCAGACGGGGCTCGCGCGAAGCACCTCCACCACCCAACCGGGATCACCGCCGGCGATGTACACGAGGCCTGCACCCGCAGCGGCCTCCACGATCTCCGGGGAGCTGGCGTCGTCCTTGGTCCGGATGCGCAACTCGTGCACTTCGAGCCCGAGCCCGGCGAACCAACGACGAGCCGTTTCGACAGCTCCCGACGCAAAGTCCTGTGCGGCGGTCGCGACCACGTACGCCGGTCGCCCGGCGCATGCGTCGCGAAGAATTTCGTCCTGGCGCTCGTTACCCGGGTGGAACTCGTCGCCGCCGACGAGGGCAAGTGGACCGTACATCGCCAGCACAGTCTCTACCCTTCTTGGAAAACGGCCGCGCAGGGTGCTTCCCCCTACACTCTGGACCGCGCTCATGATGGATCCGGAAAAGTACGCCGCAGCCACAGTCGTGTCCCGCCGCGACCCGGCACCGGACCTCTGGATCATCCGGATTCGTACCGAAACCGAATTGCCGTACAAGCCCGGCCAGTACGTGACGCTGGGTCTGCAGTCGAATGGCAAAGTGATCGAGCGGCCTTATTCGATCTGCTCATCACCACTCGAAGACGAGATCGAGCTCTTCATCGAGCGCGTTCCGGATGGCGAGCTTTCCGATCCACTGTTCGCGATCGGTGTCGGCGGTGCGTTGATTGTTCGCCGGCGTACCAAGGGATTGTTTCTCCGCGAGGCGCCACTCATCGACGAGCCGCATCTTTTCGTCGCCACAGTCACCGGCATCGCGCCGTTCGTCAGCCTGCTGCGCACGCTCGCGTCGAATGCGCGCGCCGGCGAGTGGAGTCCCGTGCCGATCGTCACGCTCCAGGGTGCCGCGCGCTCCGTCGAACTCGGCTACGCAGACGAACTCGTCGCGCTGGCCGAGGAGTTCTCGTGGTTCACCTATGTCCCCACGGTCAGCCGCCCCTGGGAGGATCCCGAGTGGCGCGGCGAATGGGGGCGGGTGGAGGACGTCATGCGCAAGTACGCCGACCAGGCCGGGATGCGCCCCGGGAGCGGCGGCATCTTCCTCTGCGGCCACCCAGGGATGATCAGCGGCGCGCGGGCGATCATGCGCCGTGCGGGCTTTGATAACAAAGCGATTCGCGAAGAGCAGTATTGGCCGGACTGATGACTGCCTCGATCGACTGGGTGACTCTGCACCAGAAGTTCGGCTTCATCCTCGTCGTCCTCGCAGTTGTGGGCGGGTTGGTGGCGCTGGTCTCACTGGCCACTCCACTCGTCGGCATCGTGCTCAAGATCTACCTGCGCCTCCTCCTTCTTGCGGTGGTAGTCCAGGGAGTCCTCGGCATCGCGCTCTACCTGATGGGCGATCGCGCGAAATTCGAGTTGCACTACCTCTACGGATTGGGAATGGCGGTGACGCTTGGGATCACGTTCGGGGTCAGCCGGCGGACGCCGTGGCCACTCTCCAAGCTGCCGCTCGTGATCGGGGCGATTGTCGCGACGATCTTCGCGGTGCTTGCGCTTATCTCGGGATAGCCGGCGCCGCGAGCCCCGCTTGGGCAGGCGATCGATCCAGGACGACCACGTTGAAGCGCGACTGCATCCGGATCAGCCCGGCAAGCACCGGCGCGCCGAGGATGATCACGGCAAGCGCGTTGCCCACTGCTCGGAAGCTGTCGTACACGAGCGACGTCGCCAGGTAGAAGCGGCCGAACCGCCCGACTGCGGCCGCCAGCGAGAGTCCCGGCTGCCACCCGAAGTCCGGTGCACCGCGATAGAAGGTGGTCCAGTCCCAGACATCGAGCAGCGCGCCGTAGGCGAACCCGGACACCACGCCGACCGCCGCCAGGACAACGACGTCGCGCCAGTTGACCGGTCCGCGGCGCCGGAGCCCGGCAAGCCCCGCAACCAGGCCGACGAACCCGCATCCCACCATCTCGTAGGGCAGCCACGGCCCGATACCGCCCGTCGCGATCGCCGACGCGAGGAGCGCAACGGATCCTGCGAGGAATCCATACGACGGGCCGTATACGTAGCCGGCGGCGAGGATGAGGAAGAAGATCGGACTGAACCCACCGAGACCGGTGACGAGCACAAGGCGGAGCGCCGCATCGATGGCAGCGATTGCGGCGAGCAGCGCAAACCGCCGCGCGTCGAGCTTTCGCGTCGACGTCTCGACGAACACGAGCACGGCGACGACACCGATGCTCAACGCCACTGCCGCCGCGGCCGGCGGTGTGTTGGAGGCGACGAACGGCCAGAGGAACAACGCAAGCCCGGCAACGGATATCGCGCCAATTCTCATGCGACGGCGACCGGGCTGAGTTCACGGGCGCTCTGCGATCCGACCGCGATGGTGCGATCCGCGACCGCTGCCGCAAGGTTTCTGTCGTGCGTGGCAAGAACGATCGAGCACCCACTATCGCGCATCCTGAGGATGACGCTGCACAGCGCTTCGCGGGCCGCATCGTCCATCCCGCGTGTCGGCTCGTCGAGGAGGGCGATCTGCGGCGAACCCGCGAGAACGGCAGCGATGGCGGCGCGCTGGCGCTCACCGGTGCTCAGGTCGCGCGGGTCGCGATCGGCGAGGTGGGTGAGCCCTAGCGCTGCTATCAACTCGGCCGCCTCGACGCTCTGCGCCTCGCCGCGCACGGTCCACGCAACTTCGGAGGCGACGGTTGGCCGGTGGAGCAGCGCCATCGGATTCTGCGGCAGGTACGCAACCCGGCCGGGAGCACGATGCACTGCGCCTGAGATCGGGGGAAGGAGACGGGCGATGGTCCGTAGCAGCGTCGTCTTGCCGCCGCCGTTCGGGCCGACCAGCGCAACGACCTCGCCCGTCCGGCCGTCGAGCGACACGCTCTCGAGCACCGGGTCGCGCGTCGGACCTGCAGCGACGCCCTCGAGGCTCCATGCGACAGGTGCCGCGCCGAGGCCCGCAGGTATCGTCGCTAGGCGCCCGGTTGCACGGCGATGCGCCGGCGCCACTCCATCGGTGACCCGGCCGTCGAACACCGCGAGCCGGCGGGCACGCACAGCGCCGAGGTGTTCGAAGCGGTGCTCTGCCACGACCACGGCGATGCCGTCAGCCGCGAGCTCCGCGAGCGTCGCCGTCAGCGCGCGGGCACCAGCGTCGTCGAGTTGCGAGAGCGGCTCGTCGAGCACGAGCATCCGCGGGCGCATCGCCAGCACTCCGGCCAGAGCGAGACGCTGCCGCTCGCCGCCGGAGAGCGTCGCCACGGCGCGACCCCTGAGGTGTGTGATCCCCGTGCGTTCCAGCGCGTCGCTGACCCGGCCATGCATCTCCGCAGGAGGCGTGCCGATGTTCTCGAGCCCGAACGCCACATCGCGCTCCACGCTCGGATAGACCGACTGCAGCTCCGGGTCCTGGAAGACGAACCCGACATTCGTCGCGAGAACCCGTGTCGACGTCGTGATGACGTCGTGCCCGCACACGGTCGCTGTGCCGGTCACGGTGCCCCCGTGGAAGTGGGGGACCAGCCCATTGAAGACGCGGAGCAACGACGACTTGCCCGAGCCTGAGGCCCCCGCGATCAACGTGATGCCGGGCCCGATCTCGAGGTCGACGCCGTCGATGCTCGGGATCCTCGAGTTCGGATACCAGTACCGAAAGCCGGACAGCGTGGCGGTAGCCGCCCCGCTCATCGCCGCCACACCAGGACGGGAGTCGCGAGCGCAAGGCAGCACAGCACGCCGGCGACGCTCACATCCGGCCAGCTCAGATCCGGGAAGGGGTACCAGTCGGTGATGACGCCGGTCACGCGCAGCGCGACGAAGAGGACCGCCGCAAGGGCCGCGATCACTGCAACGAGCACATCTCCGCGACGCCACACCTGCTCGCTGTAGTGCGTTCGCACGCCCGACCCGTAGCCGCGCGCTTCCATGGCCTCTGCAAGCGTGATCGAGCCTTCCAGTGCAGTCAGGACGACGGGCACCGCGAGGTCCGGCCACTCGCGAACCCGTCGCGAGCGCCAGCCGCGCATGCGCTGCGCGTCTCGAATCTCGACGGCGCTCCGCCCGACGGCAGGGATCAGGTTGAGCGCCGTGCCGATCGCCGCGCCGGTCCTCGCGAGTGCACCTGGGAGCGCGTCAACCAGCGAGTGAGGCTGCAGGACGAGAGAAAGTGGCGCCGCAGCGAGGACCGCCGCGGCGATGCCCACGCCGGTCGAGAGGCCGTAGAGCGCCGCCTCGATCGTCAGCTTGCCGCCGATCACGGGGATGCCCGACGGCAGAACGAGAAACGCGTGGTCGCCGGTGTGACTGGCAAGCGTCGTCGTGGCGATGGCGATCGCCGCCGCGACCGCAAGCGCGATCAGCAGGCCTCGCAGCGAGACGCCCGGCCTCCGAAACGCGATCAGGAGGTTGAGCGCGCACAGCAGCACCAGGGTCCGATACACCGGGCTGCCAGTGGACAGCGCGATGGTCACTCCGGCGAGCGACCAGACCGCGAGCGCGCGTGGGTTCATGGACGCCGCCGGCGTATGCCCTGGACGCCGAGCAGTGCCAGGAGTGCCCCGACCACGCAGGCCGCCAGCACCAGGCCCGGCGTGAACGGCCCGGAGATCGCTGCGGCGGGCGCGACGTCAGCGACGGAAACGGGTGAGGGCGCCGATGACGAGGGAGCGGTAGTAGCGGAACCCTGAACGACGGCGGGATCGGTGGTAATGCTCGTCGCCGGCGTGGGTTGTGCGGTCGCCCCGGCCGGCGTCATCGGGGTAGCGGTTCCGCCCGGCGGAGCCGACGCAGCGGGCGTCGGCTTCGGGGTCGGCGTCGGCGATGGCGCTGCGGTCGGTGCCGGCGTTGGCGTTGACGTCACGCAAGTCCCCGACGGCGACACCGGTGGCGGGTCGGCCCCGGCCAGCGGGTCGTACCGGAACCCGACGTCGTCGCCATCACCCACTGTCGCGATCGACACGCCCTGTGGTGAGTTCATCCACGCGCCTCCGCCGCGCGAGATGAAGAACACCCAGTACGAGCCCGACGACGGCAGGCACGAGGTGTAACTCGGGGGCTCGTCATCGATCTGGCAGACGGCGTCGCCGAGCCCTCCGTAGCTCTCCGTCTCGTGCTGGATCCCGCTTCCGTCGAGCACCGCGAGCGCCGTGATCGTGGAGGTGTTGAAGCCGACGCACTGACGGACCACCTGACCGTTGCCCAGCTCGACCACGATCCCCGCGTGGTACGCCGAGGCCGCCCGCACGCACAGCGGCTCGGCAGGCCCGACTCGTGCGGCCGCGGACGCCGTGCCGAGCCCGATCGCGAGCAGCGGCACGCCGAGCGCGACGCGCAACAGGCGCCGGGTCACCCTAGGCTCGAGACTCGACGCGGGCGATCCCGGCGGCAACCCGGGGTGGCGCGACGGGCGACACCCGCGTGCCGGACAGCTTCGTGCCGCTCGCGTAGCACGCTGCCGAACCGCAGTCGAGCGGATACGGGGCGCGGCTCAGGGCTGGTGGGACCTGGGCGGTGGTGAATGCATCGGGCGCGGGGTTGCCCGGGAACGTGTAGCCGCCGCCCGCGTCCTGGGTGGCGATGAGCTCGGCAAGCGGGGTGGTGCCACCCGGCGCCCAGCTCGATGCCTCCGGGTTCTGCCCGGTGGCGAACAGCGCCTGGAGCACGAGCGCGGTCGAGTCCGGATCGGTGCCCGCCCCGGCCTGGTAGGGGAAGCCACCGTCACCGTCCTGCTGGGTGTGCAGCCAGGCAAGCGCCGAGGCATTGCGACTGCTGGTCCCGGCGGCATTGAGCGCCATCAGCACCATCGCCGTC
>JBEKKP010000048.1:0-18637 GCA_050010655.1 Candidatus Dormibacteria bacterium | reverse complement strand
CTCTGATGCTTGCGACCCTGACCGATCGTCGCGACTTCGGCGACGACTGGCTGCTCGAGCGCAAGTTCGACGGCGAACGATGCGTCGCGCGCAAACGCGGTGACGATGTGCGACTTGAGTCGCGCACGGGCAAAGACCTCACCGGCACGTACCCCGAGGTTGGCGCTGCCCTAGTGACGCAGCAAGCACGCGAACTCCTGCTTGACGGTGAGGTGGTCGCGTTCCAAGGAGACCAGACATCCTTCAGCCGGCTGCAGCAACGCCTCGGCAGCAGTGCGCCTTCGCCCGAGCAGATCGCGGCACACCCGGTGGTCTATTGCGTCTTTGACGTCCTGGAGGTCGACGGCGAGGTGCTGACTCAACTGCCGCTCGACGAGCGTCGCGCTCGATTGACTCGCGCGATCCGCCCAAGCGCGGCGCTGCAACTGTCCGAAGCGTGGCGAGACAACGCTCAGCGACGGTTTGACGAAGCGTGTCAATCCGGTTGGGAGGGACTCATCGCCAAGCGTGCCGGCGCGCCGTATGTCTCCGGGCGTTCGAAGGACTGGCTGAAGCTGAAGTGCGTCTGGGAGCAGGAGTTCGTCATCGGCGGCTACACCGATCCATCCGGCAGCAGGACTGATTTTGGTGCGCTCCTCGTGGGGTATCACGAGGATGGTCGACTCCGGTACGCCGGAAAAGTCGGCACCGGCTACAACGCAGCCAGACTTCGCGATCTCGGGGCGCAACTGCGATCGTTGGAGTCGTCAACGCCACCCTTCGTGGACGCGAAACCCATTCCGCGCGGCACGCACTGGGCCCGGCCCGAGCTGGTCGCGCAGATCGGCTTCGCGGAATGGACGAACGATGGCCGTCTCCGGCAACCGCGCTTCCTCGGGCTCCGCGATGACAAGCGACCGGCTGACGTCGTTCGGGAGCGGCCCCAATGAGCCGCTGCTTCGGCGACGGTGACCCTCTCTACGAGCGGTATCACGACACAGAGTGGGGCTTTCCGGTTGCCGACGAGCGTGCGCTGTTCGAGCTGTTGAGCCTCGAGGCGTTCCAGGCAGGGCTGTCCTGGCGGACCATTCTCGGCAAGCGCGAGGCTTTCCGAACCGCCTTCGCGAACTTCGACGCTGATGATGTGGCGCGCTTTGGTCCAGCGGACGTCGAACGACTCCTGGACGATGCCGGCATCGTGCGTAACCGGGCGAAGATCGAAGCGACAATCGGCAACGCGCGCGCCGTCGTGCAGCTACGCGCTGCCGGGCGCCCGCTGCTTTCACTCTTCCAACCGGATCCAGGGGCCTCGCGACACAAACTGCCGGCCGCGTGGAGCGAGGTGCCTCCGACGACTCCCGAGGCCGAAGCCCTTGCCCGCGAACTCAAAGGCCTCGGCTTTCGGTTCCTCGGCCCCACAACGCTGTACGCCCTGATGCAGGCGTGCGGCGTGGTGGACGACCATCTCGCCGCGTGCCCGGTACGCCCCGCCGCCGAACGCGCGCGCCGAGCCGCCGGACTCATCTGACTGGGGCGGACCGAACCGAAGAACCGACTCGCACAGCTCCCGCTGCCGAACATATGTTTGCTATGCTCACACGCCATGGCTGGCGTCTCCGATCCAGAAGGGGCAGGTTGGTCCACGGCGCCACTTGGGTACGCTAGACGGTCAATGCCCAACGATCAGATCGTCATTCGCGGTGCGCGCGAGCACAACCTCAAGAACATCGACCTGACGCTGCCGCGCGACAAGCTCATCGTGATCACGGGGTTGTCGGGAAGTGGCAAGTCGTCGCTCGCCTTCGACACCGTCTATGCGGAAGGACAGCGGCGCTACGTCGAGTCGTTGAGCGCGTACGCGCGCCAGTTCCTCGGGCAGATGGAGAAGCCCGATGTCGACCACATCGAGGGATTGAGCCCGGCCATCTCCATCGATCAGAAGGGGACGAGCAAGAACCCCCGGTCAACGGTTGGCACGGTCACCGAGATCTACGACTACCTGCGCCTCATGTACGCGCGCATCGGACACCCGCATTGTCCGAACTGCGGCCGCGAGATCAGCAAGCAGTCCATCGAGCAGATAGCCGATCAGGTGCTGCTGCTTCCCGAAGGGACCCGCCTGCTCATCTCGGCGCCGATGGTGCAGGGCCGCAAGGGCGAGCATCGCGATGTGCTCGATGAAGCGAAGCGACTCGGCTACGTTCGCGCCCGTGTTGACGGCGTGCTCCACGACCTCGCCGATCCGATCACGCTCGACAAGAAGTTCAAGCACGACATCGAGGTCGTCGTCGACCGCATCATCATCGGACCGGAGCTGCGTTCGCGACTGCACGAGTCGCTGGAACAGGCGTCAAAGCTGAGCGATGGGCTCATCCTGCTGATTCCAGCGGACGCGGAAAGTGGCATGCAGGAGTTGCTGTTTTCCGAGGAATTCGCTTGCGTGTACTGCGGTATCTCGATGGAGGAGCCGGCGCCGCGCAACTTCTCGTTCAACAATCCGCACGGCGCGTGTCCCGCGTGCACGGGGCTCGGCGTGCGGCTCGAAGTCGACCCCGATGCGGTGGTCCCCGACCCGTCACTCAGCATCGATGAAGGTGCACTGTCCGGCTGGACGCGCGGACCGTCGCAGCACTGGATGATGGAAGTCCTCGAGACCGTCTGCAAGCGATTCAAGATCCCGCTCGACGTCGCGTGGAGCGACCTCGACGCCAAGGAACGCCACCTCATTCTGTACGGGCTCCCCAAGGAGGAGACGGTACGCATGCGGTACGTGTCGCACAGCGGCCACGCGAGAAGCTTCGAGGCGGGCTACGAGGGCGTCATCAACAACCTGCAGCGGCGGTATCGCGAGACCGAGTCCGAGTGGGTGAAGCAGGAGATCGAGCGCCTGATGATGCAGAAGCCGTGTCCCACCTGCAAGGGCGCGCGGCTCAAGCCCGAGTATCTCGCGGTGACCATCGACGGGATGAACATCGCCGAGTTCTGCAAGCACAGCATCAGCGGCGCGTTGCGGCGCCTCGATTCGTTGCGCCTCAGCGAGCGCGAACTGACGATCGCAGTCCAGGTGATCAAAGAGATCAAGGAACGTCTCGGGTTCCTGCACGACGTTGGACTCGACTACATCACCATCGACCGCGGCGCCGCCACGCTGTCCGGTGGCGAAGCGCAACGGATCCGGCTTGCGACGCAGATCGGCAGCAAGCTCATGGGCGTGTTGTACATCCTCGATGAGCCGTCGATCGGGCTGCACCAGCGCGACAACAACAAGCTGATCCGCACACTCATAGCCCTCCGCGACATCGGCAACACCGTGCTCGTCGTCGAGCACGACGAGGAGACGATTCGCGCAGCGGACTGGGTGGTGGACATCGGCCCCGGAGCGGGCGAGAACGGCGGCCTCGTGATGGTCTCGGGCACGGTCGAGGACGTGCTGGCGTCGCCGGGGAGCATCACCGGTCAGTTCCTCCGCGGCGAGCGCAGCATCCCGCTGCCGCTGATACGGCGACCGGCGAGTGCGAAGAAACTCGTCGTGCGTGGCGCCCGCGCCAACAACCTGCGCAACGTCGACGTGGCGTTCCCGCTCGGATCGTTCATCTGCGTCGCCGGCGTGAGCGGCAGTGGCAAGAGCACGCTCGTCAACGACATCCTCTATCGCAAGCTCGCGCAGTCCCTGTATCGCGCCAAGCACAGGCCCGGTGCGCATGACCGCGTCGAGGGAATCGCCAACATCGACAAGGTGATCGACGTCGACCAGTCACCGATCGGACGCACGCCGCGGAGCAATCCGGCGACATACGTAGGAGTCTTCACCGACATCCGCGATCTGTTCGCGAAGTTGCCCGAGGCGAAGATCCGTGGCTACAAACCGGGACGCTTCTCGTTCAACGTCTCGGGTGGTCGCTGTGAGGCGTGCTCGGGCGACGGGATGATCAAGATCGAGATGCACTTTCTCCCGGACATCTACGTGCCATGCGAAGTGTGCAAAGGGCGTCGCTACAACCGCGAGGCGCTCGAGGTGAAGTTCCGCGGCAAGAGTATCGCCGATGTGCTCGAGATGACGGTCGACGAGGCCGCGGTGCTCTTCGAGCATCAGCCCCGGATCAACCGCAGGCTGCACACGCTCCAGGATGTCGGGCTCGGATACATCCGGCTCGGCCAGCCGGCGACACAGTTGAGCGGTGGCGAAGCGCAGCGCGTGAAGCTCAGCACCGAGCTCTCGCGGCGCGACACCGGCAGCACCCTGTACATCCTTGACGAGCCCACCACCGGGCTGCACTTTGCCGACGTTGAAAAGCTGCTGGTCGTGCTGCATCGCCTTGTCGATGCAGGCAACACCGTCATCGTCATCGAGCACAACCTCGACGTGCTCAAGACGGCCGACCACATCATCGACCTCGGTCCCGGAGGCGGCGATGGCGGCGGTGAGATCGTGGCGGAAGGAACACCGGAACAGGTAGCGGCCAACCCGCGCAGCGCGACCGGTGAATACCTTGCGCGCATGCTGCCGCCGCCACGTGCCGAGGTCACGCGGGTCACGGGCACACGCGTGGCACCGGCGCGGCCGCGCCGGCGCGTTCCGGTTTCGACCTGATCGCACCCCGCAAACGCAGCAGGTGCGCTAACGTGGTGGAACGATGACCTCCATGGACGGCGAGGATCGCCGCCTTCGGCTCAGACGTCTTGACGACTGCCTCGACGTGCTCGAGCAGGCGCACGAGCTGAACCTCACCGAGGTCAGCGAGCGCATGGCAGAAGCGCTCAGCGAACGCGTCCCCACGGTGCATCCCGGCATGCTGATTGCCGATGCGATCGAGGAAGTCCTGCGTCAGCAGGAGCCCTACATGGTCCAGATCCGTCCCGAGGTTTCACGCAGGGTGCGGCGTCGCCGCGACCCGTTCGACGTGAGACTGCTGCTCCAACGCCGCTGAACCCGACGCGTCGGGGGGAAGGCTCGCAGCTACACTCGGTACGTTCATGAGTGCCTTCGGCTTCGATCCAGAGCAGATCTTCGCTCGGCGGCGCTCCCGTCCCAGGATCGTTCGACCCCCGGGACAGCTGCGACGCCGGATCATCATCTTCAGCGTCCTCGCGGCGATCGTGGTGCTGCTGGTCGCCGCCCGGTGGCTCCTCGGGCTCCGCGCCGAATACCTCTATTACGTGAGCCTCGGCCACACCAACGTCTTCTGGACGCCGCTCATCGCGCACATCGTCCTGTTCTTCATCGGCTTCGCGATCGTGGCAGTGCTCTTCGCCGGAGCCGTCATCGGCTGCGCGGCGGCGGCAGCGAATCTCGACCGACGCGGGCGGAGAATCGTGCTCTGGAGCGGGCTCGTCATCGGGATCCTCGCCGGAATCGCCGGCGGGTCGACTCTGTCCGGTGAGTGGCAGGACATCCTCGTCTGGCTGCACTCGGTCCCGTTCGGTTCGACCGACCCGGTCTTCCACCTCGACTACTCGTTCTTCGTCTTCACGCTGCCGGCGATCGACGACTTCATGGGGCTGCTCTGGGGCGGCGTGATTCTCGGGCTGCTCGCCGCGATCGCGATGGCCGTCGCCGCCATCACGGTGATGAACGCCCCAGAGGAACTGCCGCTGCCGCTCGACCCGCCGCCTGGACGCACTCCAGAGAGCGCGCTGCGCGCCGCGGTCATCACCGGGGGGTTCGCGCTGGCCGGCGTCTTCATCCTCGCCGCCCTTGGCGCCCACTTCGGCGTCTATCACCTCGCGACGAGCCAGCACAGCACCGGCCCGAACGGCACCGGCACCCCGTACGTCGGCCTCGATGCGACGCAGCGCGCGGTGGTCCAGCCCGTCCTCGGATTCCTCCAGGTCCTCGCCCTGGTCCTGGCGGTCGTGACTGTGGTCCTCGTCATCACTCGCTGGCGTCGCGCCTCGACCGGAACGGCGATCGCGCTCGGATCGATGCTCGGGGGATGGCTGCTCGTGGCGGGTCTCATCCAGGGCATCCCGGCAGCCGTCTACCAGGCAACCAGTGTCGGTCCGAATGAGCAGAGCGCCCAGACCAACACGATCAACGACTACCTGAACACGAGCCGCTACGCATGGGCGATCCAGAGCACCGGCTCGAACCCGGAGGTGGAGAACCGGAACTTCGGGACGCCGCATCCGCCAACGCTGAGCGACCTCGAGTCCGACCTTGGGACCCTGCAGAACGTCCGGATCCAGGACCCGACCCAGTTGCCGGACACCCTCGCGCAGATCGACCGGACACGCAGTTACCAGACGTACTCCACGATCACCGTGGACCGGTATCCCGACCCCGCCACCGGGCAGGACGTGGAGGTGATGCTCGGCGCGCGCGAGATTGCCGAAGGCGACCTGACGAACTCGTCATTCGTGAGCTCCGCGCTGGACTTCACGCACGGCTATGGCGTCACCGCCGTCTCCGTCAACGCAGTGGGCGGTGAGGGCAAGCCGGAAGTGCTGGTCGGCGGTGAGCCGATGGCTCAGGAGACCACCGGCGCTCCACCCGATCTCTCCTTCGACGGATCAACGTCCGCGGATCCATCGATCTACTGCGGGCTCGACACCACACAGAGCGTGGTCTCCGGCACCACGCAGCCGGAGTTCAACTATCCGTCCGGCAGCCAGACCAACACGGTCCACGGCACCACCGCCGAGGACGGCATCCCGATCACGAACCCGATCGACAAGCTGGCGATCTCGCTCGAGGATTTCGGTGGCTTCAACCTCTTCCTCAACGATGCACTGACGTCCAACAGCCGTGCGCTCGTGAACCGCCAGATCAGCACCCGCATCACCTCGCTCGCGCCATTCCTCACCGTCGACGCGGATCCGTACATCGTGGTCGACCCGGACACGGGGCACCTCATGTGGATCGCCGACGCGTACGTCAAGACGGGAAACTTCCCCGAGTCGTACCAGCAGGCCGACGGCACGTCGTACATGCGCAACGCAGTGAAGGCCGTGATCGACGCCAAGACGTGTCAGATCACGCTGTACGCGGTGAACATGAACGAGCCGATCACCGCCGCGTGGAACGCGATCTACCCCGGGCTGCTCACGCCGCTCAGCGACATGTCCTCCTACCTGCGGTCGCATCTGCGCTACCCAGAGGACTACTTCAACGATCAGGCGCAGGCGTATGCGTCGGTGCACCAGGCAAACGCGGCAGTGTTCTTCCAGGGCGCGGACCTCTTCAACCTCGCGCAGGAAACGGTCAACGGCACAAACCAGGCGACCACCGCGTACTACGTCGAGGTGGAGCTCCCCGGCACGAGTAGTCCGCAGTTCGTGCTATTGCAGACATTTTCTCCAGGCACCAACGGGAGCGGCAACGCTGCGAACAACATGACCGCGTGGCTCGCGGCGGAATGCGACTACACGTCCACGAACCAGCCGGCGCTTGTTTCCGTGCGCCTCAACAACGCCGACAACGTGCTCGGGCCGCTGCAGTTCGACAACAACATCAACACCAACCAGACGATCAGCTCGGAGATCAGCCTGCTCGATCAACACGGATCGACGGTCACGCTCGGCAACGTGATCGTCCTGCCGTTCAACAACGACTCCTTCCTCTACGTGCGGCCGCTGTATGTCACCGCCGCATCGAGCAACGGCAGCTCCTTCCCGCAGCTGCAGGACGTGATCGTCGGCGACCAGAACGACGTGCAAGAAGGCACCTCGTTTGCGCAGGCCGTGTCGAATCTGCTCAACAACGGCCAGCCGATTGCAGGTTTGCCGACTACGGGCTCGAGCACCAGCACCGGTACGGCAACGCCCACACCGACTCCGTCCGGAACGACGTCGCCCACCCCGACGCCCAGCACCGGCTCCACTCCGACGCCGACTGCGACGCCCACCGGGACGATTCAGCAGCAGATCATCGCCCTGGACAACAAGATCGTCGCCGACAACGCCGCCGCCGAGGCAGCGCTCATGGCGGGGAACTTCACCGCATACGGCGCCGATGAGGCCAAGGTGCAGGCGGACCTGTCGTCGTTGCAGAAACTGCTCGCCGAGCAGACGTCGACTCCCGCGCCGTAGCCTGAGGCGGCTGCAACCATGAGCGACGCGATAGAGATCGCACCGGGGATCCGCCAGCTGGACACGTTGCTCGGCGGGATGGAGGAGCTCACCGCTGGGTTCCTCATCGATGGGCCGATGCCGGCGCTCGTCGAGACCGGTTCGCAGTCGAGCGTTCCCGCAGTGCACGCAGCGCTCGATGCGCTCGGGCTCGGGCCACTCGATCTGCGCTGGATCATCGTCACCCACATCCATCTCGACCACGCCGGCGGTGTGGGCGAACTCGCTCGCGATTTTCCCAACGCAACCGTCGTGGTCCACGAGCGTGGCGCGCGCCACCTCATCGATCCGAGCAGGCTCGTCGACAGCGCGTCGCGCGTGTACGGCCCGCTTCTCGACAGTCTCTACGGCAGGATGACCCCAGTCCCAGAGGATCGCCTCATCGCCGCCGCAGACGGATTCCGCGTCGACGTGGGCAACGGCCGCGCGCTCCTGCTCGTCGACTCGCCGGGGCACGCGAAGCACCACCACGCTGTGCTCGACGAGCACACCGGCACCCTGCTCGTCGGTGACGCCGTGGGCGTTCTCCTACCCGACCTGGGCGTGCTCCGCCCGGCCACGCCGCCGCCGGACTTCGACCTCGAGCAGGCGGTGCACAGCCTGCACCGCTTCGCGGAGCTGCGTCCCGAGCACATGGTGCTCACGCACTACGGCCCGGTTGCCGATGCGCAGGCCACGCTCGCCGAGGCCGAGGACATGCTCCACGGCTGGGTGGAGGTTGCCGAGCGCGTGATCGAGGACGCGGCCGACGCGGGCATCGACGATGTCGCCGCGGCCCTCGCCGAGGCGTTCGCGCTCGACCCGGAGACACTGCCGGAGGGGATCCGCGAGAAGGCCGAGATCCTGAACGGCGTCCACAGCAACGCCGCCGGGATCGTGCGCTACCTGAGGCAGCGGGCTCCGGCACCGGCCGAATGACCACGGCCGTCCGGCCGCGCGACCGGCTCATCGCGGCGGTCGTGCTGAGCGCCGTGATCGGGCTCATCGGCGGCGGCCTCGCCGCGTGGGGCATCTACGCCCGTTTTGGGCCCGTGGAACGCGTGACCCAGCAGACCATCGTCGGCGGATCGGGCAACAACAGCGGTGGCGCGCTCACCGCGGGCTCGATCGCCCAGGCGAAATCGGTCTCGGTCGTGGAGGTGATCACCAAGGCGGTGACGCCCGCGTCGCTGCTGGCGGGACCGACCGGCATCGTCGACGGTTTCGTGGTCTCGGCGAACGGGTTGGTCATCTCGAGCATCCACGCCGTCCAGGGCGCGTCGCCTCTGGAGGTCGCGACGGCGAACGGCCACCTCTACCCCGCCACGATTGTCAAGGCGGATCCGACCAGTGGCGTCGTCCTGCTGCAGGCCGTGGGAGCCCAGGGGCTCACCCCGCTCACCTTCGCCACGGTCGCGCCTCGCGTGGGCGACCTCGCAATCGCGGTCGCGCACACGCCGTTCTCGCCGGTGACGCTGGCCACCGGGACCGTGAGCTCGGTCGGCATCACCGTGACCCTCGGCGACACCGAACCGCCGCTCCGTGACGTGCTCACCGTGGATGCAACGCCCGATCCGAGCCAGGACGGCGCGCCGCTGCTCGACGGCAACGGCAACGTCATCGGGGTCGTCGTCGATGCAGGTAGTGCCGCGCCGGGTGTGGTGGCGCTGTCGATGACCGCCGCCGCCGACCTCGTGACCGCCGCGACCAGCGGCAACGGCGCAACCCCGATCCCGACGCTCGGCGTGCAATCCCAGGTGCTCGACCCGGCAACCGCCGCGGCAGCGGGAGTGCCGGTGGGCGCGCTGATCCTCTCGGTCACCACCGGCGGACCGGGGTCGGTCGCCGGGCTGCTTCCCGGCGACATCGTCACCGCGGTGGGGGGCACGGCGCTCGACGCCGATCACCCGCTCGACCCCACCGTGCTCGGGCTCGCGCCCGACGAGCAGGTGACCCTCACCGTCTATCGGAACGGGACCTCGCGGAACCTGCAACTCACGGTCGGAAGCGGCTGATGCGCCCGAGGCGGCACACTGGACGCTCATGGAACTGACCTATCACGGCCACTCGTCCATCAGGCTTCGGGGCAGGGAGATGACGGTGTTCATCGATCCGCCGCAGTCGGCGCTCCCGGGTCTCGCCAAGGGCACCCTCGGGATCATCGTCCGCACCGAGGGCACCACTGACACCGCCACGCTTCGCCCGCGCGAAGGCGAGATGCAGGAGGTGCGCGGCCCCGGTGAGTTCGAGATCGGCGGCATCAGCATCCTCGGGCTTGCCGCAGGCGAGACCACGGTGATGCGGGTCTCGGTCGACGACGTCCGTGTGGTCGCGGCGGGACGCCTCCGCCGCCAGCTCAGCGAGGACGAGATCGACAGCCTCGGGCACGTCGACGTCCTCGTGATCCCGGTGGGTGGTGGCGACGCGCTCGGCGCCATCGACGCGGCGAAGCTCGTGAACGCGGTGGAGCCGAGCATCGTGGTCCCGGCACGCTACGGCTCCGGCGACGGCGGCGAGTATGACCCGGTCGGCAAGTTCGCCCAGGAGATGGGCCTCGCCGAAGGCGCCTGGGAGGCGCAGCCGCGCCTGGTGCTCACCGGCTCCACCGGCGAGACCGACGAAACACGGGTCGTGTTCCTCGAGGCGAAAGCCGGCTGACTGTGACATTCGAACATCGGTGCGTCGTCGCGACGCACTGCTGATACAATCACGCAAACATTCCCGGGAGGCTCTGCGCATGGCGAAGTTCGTGTTCGTGACAGGCGGAGTAGTCTCCTCACTCGGCAAGGGAATCACTGCAGCCTCGATCGGCACGATCTTGAAGGCACGCGGCCTGCACGTCGGGATGCAGAAGCTCGACCCCTATCTCAACGTCGATCCGGGCACGATGTCGCCGTATCAGCACGGCGAGGTGTTCGTCACCGACGACGGAGCTGAGACCGACCTCGATCTCGGCAATTACGAGCGTTTCCTCGACGTTGCGTTGAGCAAGGCAAGCAATGTCACCACCGGCAAGATCTACGCGTCGGTGATCGCGAAGGAACGTCGCGGTGATTACCTCGGTGGCACCGTGCAGGTGATACCGCACATCACCAACGAGATCAAGCATCGCGTGTTGCGAGTGGCCGAAAATGAGCTGCCACAACCCGATATCGTCATAGTGGAAGTCGGTGGCACCGTCGGTGACATCGAGTCATTGCCCTTCCTTGAAGCGATCCGGCAGATGAAGAACGACGTCGGACGCAACAACGTGTGCTACGTGCATCTGACGCTTGTGCCGTACGTCAACGCGAGTGAAGAGTTCAAGAGCAAGCCCACACAGCACTCCGTCAATCAACTCCGCTCGATTGGCATTCAGCCGGACGCGATCATCGCGCGCAGCGAGAAGCCCATCAGCGAAGCGCTCAAGGAAAAGATCGCGCTCTTCGGTGACGTCGAGATGCGCGCGGTCATCAACGTGCCGGACGCGAGCTCCATCTATCAAGTGCCGCTGATGCTCGAGGACGCGGGGCTCGGTGATTACATCGTGCAACTGCTCAATCTCGATGCAACACCGCCGGATCTCACCGAATGGAAGGACCTCTGCGCGCGCATTGCAGCTCCCAAGCCGAGCGTGCGCATCGCCGTCGTGGGCAAGTACGTGGAGATGCCGGACGCGTACATCAGCGTCATCGAATCCCTGCGCCATGCCGCGGTCCATTGCGGTGCGGACCTCCAACTGGTCTGGGTGAACAGCGAGCACCTCGACGAGGACGTGGCTCCCCTCGAGGGCGTCGACGGCATCGTGGTGCCGGGTGGCTTCGGGCACCGGGGCATCGAGGGCAAGGTCCTCGCCTCCAAGTACGCCCGCAAGCACCTGATCCCGTACCTCGGGCTGTGCCTCGGAATGCAGTGCGCCATCGTCGACATCGCTCGCGAGGTGCTCGACGCCTCCGACGCGAACTCGACGGAATTCAATGCATTCACGTCGCACCCGGTGATCGACCTGCTCCCGGAGCAGCGCGATATCGAGGAGAAGGGCGGCACCATGCGGCTCGGCGTCTATCCGTGCAAGCTCACGCCGGGAACCCGGGCAGCCGAGGCATACGGAGAGCCCGTGGTGTACGAGCGCCACCGCCACCGCTTCGAGTTGAACAACCACTATCGGGATCAGCTCGCGGAAGCCGGTGTGGTCTTCTCGGGAACCTCGCCCAACGGCAGGCTCGTCGAGATCATCGAGCTTCGCGATCACCCCTTCTTCGTGGGCTCGCAATTCCATCCGGAGTTCCGCTCGCGGCCGGGGCGCCCGCATCCGCTGTTCCGTGCCTTCATGGTTGCGGCCACGCAGGATCCGCGGTTCGGCGAGCAGCCGGGAAGCACGATGGACGTCGCAGGGGTTCCCGCCGAGACCACGACGCCGGTCTGATCCGCGCGCAACGCGCGGCCACCGAAATCGTTACGCGAAACCGCCCGAACGCGTCGCCGTTGCACCGTCAATCGACAAGGTTGATGGAGGCCCTTCGCGATGATCCCGACCCGCGCCGCCCTTGCACTCCCAGCCGCAGTGCTGGTCCTTTCTGGATGTGGCGTGGCGGCGTCACACGCGCCCCGTACCACCACTGACGCGTTGCACCTGACCGCGACGGCACCAGCCATCGCCGCGACCGCGCTCCTGCGTCCGCTCCCGCTCATCCCGGCAGCGCCGACCTACGTCGTCGCGAATATCGGCGCCGGCGGCGCGAACGAGTGGGTCGAGATCCTGACCCCGTCCGGCAAGATCGTTGCCAGGACGGAGATCAACCCCACCTGGGCGCCCGTGGCCGGTGCCGGCGGCGCGTACTGGACCGAGAATGGCGCCGAGTACGAGCTCACGCCGGCGGGTGCCGTCCGCAAGCTCGGTCTGGTGCCGAACGGTGCGAACGGCGTCGTGATCGGACCCGACGGCACTTCCTACGCATATGCAACGTCGGCACCGTTGCCGAGCAACCCGGCCAACCCCTTGTTCGTCAACAAGATCATGGTGATCCGTGCGGGTTTGCCCGCGAAGGTCGTTGGCGACGTTGTCGGCAGCGCAAATGACGTGTACTCGGAAGGTTCTGGTGGCTGGTCCTACTCGCTGGTGAGCTGGACCGACGCCGGCATCGGCTTCGTCCGGTCGCCGCAGGGCATGTGCGGGTGCGGCAGCTTCGATTTTCAGATGCAGTCCGGGTACTCAGCCATCATCGACCCGGTCTCGGGCGGCGAGACCACCCTGACCGCCAACACCTCGTGCCCGCTCAGCGACCTCGGTCCGGCGCTCGAATCGGTCTGCTTCGACACGAATGCCAATACCGGCGCGACGGATCAGATCCGCATCGCCACCGCCGGGACGGTCACTCACACGTACACGCTGTCCGGCAAGAACGCCGCGGGCGACGCGATGTTCTCCGCTGACGGCAGCCAGCTCGGCTACGTCACCATCCCGGTTGCTCAGGCAGACGAATGCGGCGGTTCCGACTTCACCGTGACGCTTCACATGATGGACATCGCCACCGGTTACACCGTCGATCGCGAGATGGGCAACTTCACCCCGACCGCGTGGTCGGGCGGGGCGATCTTCGGCTCCATCGCCTCTGCCGACGGCAACACGTCCTACCTGGTGGCGGTGAACCCCACCACATTCGCCGTCACGCAGCTGACCCCGAGCGGGGACACAGCCCAAACCATCGGGGTCATGTAGGCGGGTACGCTGCTCACGTGAGCACGGCAGCACGGGGAGCTCTGGCCGAGGCGAGGTCGATCCGCGGTCGCAACCGTGGTCTCGAGCTCCTCCGTGCTACCGAGGCGGCCGCGCTTTCGGTGGGCCGCTGGCTGGGCCGGGGCGACAAGGTCGGCACCCGTGAGGCCGGCCATGCGGTGATGGAGGAGGCGCTGCTCGGGATGCCGTTCGAGGGTCGCATCGTGATCGGCCCCGAGGGATCGAACAACCGGCTCGTGTCCGGACGGACCATCGGCGCTGGACGGGACCGCGTGGATCTCGCGGTGCTCCCGGTGGACGGGATCAGCCTCGTGGCCGGCGGTCTCAGCCAGGCGCTCAGCGTTGCCTGCGTCGCCGAGACTGGCGGCATCCTGCTCCCGCCACCCGTCGCCTACATGCACAAGATCGCAGTCGGCCCGCTGGCCCGCGGCGCCATCGACATCAGCGACACGCCGGAGAACAACCTCCGCCGTGTCGCCTTCGCGATGAACGTGCAGGTGCAGGACCTCACGGTCGTGCTCCTCGACCGGCCCCGCCACCAGGCGCTGCTCGAGCGTCTCCGCGCGTTGGGCGCGCGAGTGGCGATCGTGAGCGACGGCGACGTCGGTCTCGCGATGATGGCCGCCTGGGAAGGCTCGGGTATCGACGTGATGATCGGTTCAGGCGGCACTCGCGAAGCCATCGTCGCCGCGTGTGCGATGCGCTGCCTCGGCGGCGAGCTGCAGTGCCGCCCCTGGGTGCGCCACGAGGATGAGGCGGCGGCGATGCGCGAGGCCGGCTACGACCCGGAGGCGTCACTGAGCATGGAACAGCTCGTTCCCGGCCGCGAGGTGGCCGTGGCGGTCACCGGCATCAGCGGCGGTGGCCTGCTGCGCGGCGTCCGCTATCACAACTGGTGGGCCGAGACCCACAGCCTGGTGATGCGGGCGCAGAGCGGCACGGTGCGCGAGATCATCGCGAAGCACCACGTGGCGCTCCAGCAGGACGAGGCCGGCAAGGTCCTTTGACGCCCGACGCCTCGAGCTCGGCGGCACTGCTCGAGCCCCCTTCGCGCGCGCTCCGCGCCGGCATGTGGACGGCGAGCCTCGCCCTTCGGGCAATGGGATCCGGCCGGTACCTGCTCGGCGATGTCATCGGCACCTGCATCTACGCGGGCTCACCCGCCAGCCGGCGGCGTTGCGTGGCGAACCACCGGGTGCTCGACCCCTCGCTCGACGAGCCGGGCGCGCGCCAAAGGGCGCTGGCGTCATTCCGCAACTACGCGCGCACATCGGTGGACTTCGTCTGGCAGTACGGGGTGCCGCCGCACAGGATGCACCGGTACTTCCGCGCCTACGGCCTCGAGCACGCGCATGCGGCACTCGAGGAATACGGCGGGGGAGTCTTCGCGCTCGCCCACTTCGGAAGCTGGGACGTGGCGGCCTCGTGCGGCTTTGCCTCGGGGCTGCGCGTCACCGCGGTGATGGCGCCCGTCGGACCGGACCTCGTCACCAGGATCGCCGCGTGGGCCAGGCGGCGCCAGGATCTCGAGGTGCTCGGGTCCTCCAACGCGGCGCGCGGATTGATCCGGGCCGTGCGACGGGGGAGGTTCGCGGCCATCCTCAGCGACATCCCGGATCGCGGCGACACGGTCACGGTTGACTTCTGCGGAGGCAAGGTCGCGTTCAGCACTGCAGCCGCCTGGCTTGCGCGCGTCGCGAAGGTGCCGGTGCTGCCCGTGGATTGCTACCGCGTCGGCGGGCTGTATCGCCTCGTGATCCATCCTCCAATCGTCATCGCGCCCGGCGAGAGCGACGGCGACGTGACCCAGCGCATCGCGACGGGACTGGAAGTCGCGATCCGGCGCAACCCGGAGTGGTGGTACCCATTCGGCGAGATCTACCAGCACTGACGTCGGTTTCGGTGATCCCCAACTCGGGCATGTCGTGTTAAGCGTTCATCTCGTGCAGCAGCGCTAGACTGGTCTCACGATGGCCGTGCAACGCTCATTCACCACCGGCCAGGTTGCGGAGCAACTGGGCATCTCTCCCGATACCCTCCGACGCCACATTCGCCGCGGCACCATTGTCCCGAGCAGCCGTTCCCTTGGGGGCCAGGCTCACTTCATGCCCGGCGATGTTGCAGAGATACGAGCCCGTCTCCAGCGTCCTGCTCGCAGCGCGTTCCAGATGCTCGATCCACGAGCATTCCGACAACGGCGCGACTTCGACGAATTGAAAGCGCACCAGGGGATCACCGCACGCGTCGACGTCGCGGCCCTGTATGACACTGACACCCCGGTGGGCGAGCTCGATGCCTATGCTGCCGAGCTCGACCGATTCCGCGAGGCATGAACGCGGCGGACGTCCCAACAGGCCCGCTGCTGGTGGACAC
Organism: Candidatus Dormibacteria bacterium; assembly: GCA_050010655.1. Taxonomy (GTDB): domain Bacteria; phylum Chloroflexota; class Dormibacteria; order Aeolococcales; family Aeolococcaceae; genus Palsa-851. The sequence goes on along the minus strand of JBEKKP010000048.1, from coordinate 2,523 downwards.
GGACGTCTTCTCCATCTGGTATCGCAGGTCCAACCGGCACGACGAATTTCGGAACCTCGCCGAAGGGCACGATCTGGCGATGTCATTCGCCAGTGTCGGCGAGGCGCTGGCCCCAACGCACAGCCCGAGGGTTTCCGCAGAGCTGGCAGGCCGTATTCGGCGCGCCCTGCGTCAGTTCGTGGTGCTGCCGTTCGATGACGGTGTCGTTGAGCGCTGGGCCGAGATCGCCAACCCGCTCAGGGATGTGATGAAAGGAAAGGGCGTCAATGACCTCTGGACAGCAGCCTGCGCGCTGTCGTACGGGCTACCACTGATGACCAACAACCTCGGCGACTTCCGGAAGGTCTCGGCGGCGTTCCCCACGCTGGTGCTCATTCATCCTGACCTGTGACTGGGGCCGCGTGAGCACCGCATCCGCGACTCATTGAATCGAGCGGTGGCTTAGGCCCGTCAGCGCCGCATCGTGTCCGCGCCCTGATCGGTCCGCGGACCCATGAGCGGGCGTCCGGGGCGCTCGTCGAAGACCAGCCGCTGATACACGCGGCGCCAGAAGTGGCCGTACACGCGCGCATCGCGTGGGAGCCCCTCGAGCCGGCGGAGGAGGAGCAGCGCGAGGATCGCCAGGCAGCCGCTGCCGAGGATCCAGCCCTCGGTGCCGCCGAAGAGGAAGGCGACCACGGGCAGGATGACGAAGGCCACCAGCACCGCCATGGCAATCCGGCCGCGGATGGCGCCCCAGGCGAAGCACATGAGCAGCGCGACCAGCCCGGCGATCGAGAGCGCGGCGACGGCCCCGGTCGCTACGGCGACGCCGCGCCCGCCATTGAACTTCATGTAGGCGGGCCAGCCATTGCCGGCCACGGCGCAGACGCCGATCAGCATGCTCGCGCTGAGCGGCAGGCCGAGGAGCCGCGATGCGATCACCGGCGCGAATCCCTGGACGAACTGGAGCGGGCCGACGATGATCGCGATGTCGATCCCGGCGTGCCGGTACACGTTGCTCGTACCGATGTTGCCGGTGCCGAAATTGCGCAGGTCGAGGCCGTAGCGTTTGCGCCGGACGAGCAGCCAACCGACGGGCAGGCCTCCGATGAGGTATGCGGCGAGACACCAGCCCGCCACGACCCACGGGGAGATCATGATGCCGCCAATAATGCGGCTTGTGTACGGTGCGAGACCATGAGGGACCGAGCACTCGTCGTCGACGGCGCCGCCGCGCTGCAGGAGGACCTCGAGCGCGGCCTCGTCGTGGTGCCGCAGCGCATCACTATCGGGACGCACGAGTTCGTCGATGACGGCAACGTCGAGACATACGCCGCCTTCTACAACCTGATGCGTAGTGGCGGCCTCACCGCAACCTCGACGCCGTCACCGGGAGCGTATCTGGAAGCGTTCCGAAGGACGGACGCCACGCGGGTGCTCTGCCTGACCATTCCGGAGCGATGGAGCGCGATGCACTCCACAGCGAACCTCGCCGCCGGCATGCTCGCGGCGGAGGAGGGGACGCGGCGGGTCACGGTGATCGACACCGGCACCGCGGTGGCAGGGTTTTCGCTGATCGCGCGCTGCGCCGCCTGCCTTGCCGAGACGACCCCCGAACCCGAGGCCTGGATCGCGGCCGTCGTCACCGCATGCGAGCGCGTTCGCGTCTATGGCGCGCTGGCGACCCTCACGTATGTCGCGCGCACCGGGCGCGTGCCAGCGCTCCTGGCCGGAGTCTCGAACACCTTGCGTGTGCGTCCCGTGTTTCGCCTCGTCGAGGGCGGCAGCACCGGGCGGGTGGGGCTCGCGCGCACGGTGAGCGGCTCGATCCGGCAGCTCGCGCGTGTCGCGGTTGAAGAGCTTGGCCCGGACCCCCAGTGGCTCATGGTGTTCCACGCGGACGCCCCGGACGAGGCCGCGGAGCTGGCTGAACGCCTCTGTGAAGCAGTGCATGTGGTGCGCTGCGAGAACCTGCAACTCAGCCCGTTGTTCGGTGCGCACACCGGGCCTGGAACGATCGGATTCGCCGCGCTCCCGTGGCCGGGGGGTACTCCTCCGGATTGACTGCCGTTGCGGCGGTGCTGAGTTCTGTACGGCAGCGAACACCACGAACTGGTACAGGAAGCCTAGCCTGGGCCTCAAGTAGTCGGGCACTGACCGGATTACAACACTCCCCTCTGTTTCGGTCGTGGGGACGGCCAGGACGGGAGCGGTCGTAACCCGACCCCGGCGGAAGGTTGGTAGTCATTCAGGAGGACGACTGTGCGGACACTTCGGCGTTCAATTGCGCTTTCGATCGGGCTGGTGGCCGCGGTCATTCCCGCCACTTCGGTATTTGCGGCCACCAGAGCGGCGTCGCCCGTGCTTTACAACAGCCTTGTGCCGGCGCCAGGCAATTTGCCCAGCGAGTCGTTCGAGGCCACTCAGACCTCTCAGATCGGCAACGAGATCACGCTCACCCGGTCCGCGAAGGCCGCCACGGTTGTGGTGACGATGGACTCTTGGGGATGCCAATCCGGCTCCTGGACCAAGGACACGTGC
>JBEKKP010000047.1:0-18657 GCA_050010655.1 Candidatus Dormibacteria bacterium | reverse complement strand
GGAGCGGTCACCGGAATCTGGTTGTCCAGCCCCAGCTTCTGGAGCTGCTGTACTGCCGCCGGACGCGTGATGTCGGCCGCCACGAGCATCGGGCGGTGGCCGTCGCGCCTGATGGCAAGGCCGAGCTTGGCCGCAGTCGTCGTCTTGCCGGATCCCTGCAGGCCGACCAGCATGATCACGGTCGGCGGATGCGGCTGGTACTGGATCTTGCGCTGCTCGCCGCCGAGCAGAGCAACGAGTTCCTCATTGACGATCTTCACGATCTGCTGTCCCGGCGTCAGCGACTCGAGGACGTCCGAACCAATCGCGCGCTCGCGAATCCGGTCGACGAATGCTCGAGCGACCCGGAAGTTCACGTCCGCCTCGAGCAGCGCGACGCGCACCTCGCGGAGGCCGACCTCGACGTCCTCTTTGGTCAGGCGCCCACGGCCGGAGAAGCGCTTGAGGGCGTTGGCGAGGCGATCGCTGAGTGCTTCAAACATGGTCAGGCGGTCACCACTCGGATCGACAGACGGGAGCGTAGATCCGCCTCGAGGCGGTCGCGGCGATCGAGTTCGGCGGCATGTCCGAGGCGGTCCTCGAAGTGCTCGAGCTGTGCCAGCGCGCGCCGGACGAGATCGTGGGCCCCGCTGCGTGTGCACGCGAAGTGCTCGGCAAGCTCGGTGAACGACCAGTCCTCGTGGAGGTGGAGCCGGCAGGCCTCGCGCTGGTGCTCGGTGAGCACCGCGCCGTAGACATCAAGGAGCCGCTCCTGCCACGCGCGTGAGGCAAGCGGTTGGGTGGTGGATCGATCTGTCAAGGGCAAGACCTTGACATGCTACACGATCTGCCCGGATCGACCTCCGGAACGAGCGAAGCCGGCGACCGAGATCGCGGTGCGATACCGCTGAATCCCAGCCGCCGGCCTTCCCGGCAGGCTCGACTACGCGGCGACCGAACTCTCGACCCGTGTTGCGGTCTCGGGAGCGGCGAGCCGCTTGCGAGCGGGTATCGACGCTGCGGCCAGGCCTCCGACGATGACCACGATCCCGCCCACGATGACCGCCGGCTTCAGGCCCGCGACAAACGTCGCGCCCGAGATGTATCCGCCCCAGTGGGCAAAGATCGAGGCGAGGACGGTGACACCGAGCACACCGCCGAGCTCGCGGATGGCGTTGTTCGCGCCGGACGCCTTGCCCTCCTCACGGGCGGTGACGGAGCTGAGCACCACGTTCGCCACCGGAGCGAAGAACATGCCCATGCCGACGCCGCTGAGGATGAACGGCAGGATGAAGGCGGAGTACGCCACTGTCGGCGTGACCACGAGGCCGATCCAGATCAGACCGGTCGCCTGGAGCGCGAGGCCGATCGCCATCAGGGTGCGCCCGTTGATGCGGTCCGAGAGCGCGCCGGCCGTCGGTGCCACGATGATCGGCATCGCGGTCCACGGGAGGATCCGCAAGCCGGCGCTCAGCGGCGAGAGCCCCTGCACGGTCTGGAAGAACTGCGCGAGCAGGAAGACGCTGCCGAACATCCCGAAGAACATGAACAGCGAAGCTGCGTTGGCGCCGCTGAACGTGCGGTTCTTGAAGTATCGAATCGGGAGCATCGGGGTCGCCGAGCGGAGCTCGTAGAAGACGAACACCACCATGAGCGCAAGGCCGCCGGCGAGCGTGCCGAGGATCTCGGGGCTCGTCCAGCCCTGCTGATTGGCGCGCACCAAGCCCCAGACGATCGCGAACAGCCCGGCGCTGGCGATGACGAGCCCGCCGAGATCGAGATGGTTGTCGGCGCCACGCGTCTCGGTCAGGCGGATCCGCGCGAGCGGTGCGAGGAGCAGACCGATCGGCACGTTCACCCAGAAGATCCAGTGCCAGGAGATGCCCTGCACGATGGCGCCGCCGACGATCGGTCCGACCGCCACTGCGAGACCACCGATGCCTCCCCACGCGCCAAGCGCGACGCCGCGACGGTTCGCCGGGACGCCCGCACTCAGGATCGTTAGTGTCAATGGTGTCACCATCGCTGCACCGGCGCCCTGCACGGCGCGCGCGACGATCAGCATGGTCGGGTTCTGCGCCAGTGCCGACGCGGCAGAGCCGAGCGTGAAGATCGCGAGGCCGATGGAGAAGATCCGGCGCCTGCCGAACCGGTCACCGAGTGCCGCACCGGTGAGCAGCAGGACGGCGAACGTCAACGTGTACGCGTTGATCGTCCATTCCAACTGCTGGAGATTTGCGTGGAGGTCGTGACGGATCACCGGCAGCGCCGTGGTCACAACCAGGTTGTCGAGGGTGACCATGAACAGCGCGATCGAGGTGATCGCGAATGTCCAGATGACCTGGGACCGTCGAGCCATGATGCCGTTCCTCCGTTGACTGTTGCTTGTTTCTGCCGGTTCTAGTGATTACTCACTCACATCGAGTGATAAAAAATTTTGCGGGGGCTACATCCCCAGCTTCGCGTTCATGCCACAGCCTTCGATAAGGCGCATCGCCCACGCCTGCGGCTCCTCGAACTGACCCATCATCGCGAGGACGTTGAGCAGCATTCCCTGCGCGAAGAACTCGCTCAATTTCGTCGAGTCCACTCCTGTGAGCGCCCCTGCGAGGTTGACGAGCTCGCCGAATCCCTCGCCGACGACCGCGCGAATGACCGGGTCATCGCACGCTGCGTACGACTGCAATTGCGCGCGCAACTTGAGCGGGCTCTTGCGGATCTCCTCGATGTACCCCGCGCCGATCGCCATGAGGGCCTCATCGCCGGAAAGCCCCGCCGCCGAGCGACGGAAGAGCTCCTGCGTGTCCTCGAAACAGCGCTTGATCGTCGCGACGATGAGCTCGCGCTTGGTCCCAAAGAGGCGGAACAGGTACGGCTGCGAGATGCCGGCCATCCGCGCGATGACATCGGTCGAGGCGCCCTCGTAGCCGCGCTCCGCAAAGACGGTGACGGCGGCTTCGAGGATCTGCTCGCGACGCTCGCTTGCGGTCTGTCGTTCCTGGGTGGCTACGGGTGTCATCGCCGCCTATGGTAGTGAGTACTCACCACCATGTCAAGTCACGTCAGGGAGTCGACCCGAACAGGGCGTCCAGGTAGGCCGCGGGATCGAAGACATTGAGATCGTCGAGGCCCTCACCGAGGCCCACGAGCTTGACCGGTACCTTGAGCTGCTCCTCCACCGCGAGAAGCGTCCCACCGCGCGCGCTGCCATCGAGCTTGGTGATCACGAGTCCGGTCAGCGTCGTGGTCTCGTGGAACGCCATCGCCTGACGCATCGCGTTCATGCCGGTGGTGGCGTCCACCACGAGGAGCACTTCCTGGGGCGCTTCCGGGATGAGCCGCTCGACGACCCGACGCACCTTGCCGAGCTCGGCCATGAGATTGACCTTCGTGTGCAGGCGTCCCGCGGTGTCGATGAGGACCACGTCCACGCGGCGAGCCTGGGCCGCCTGGATCGCGTCGTACACCACGGCTCCGGGATCGGCTCCCGGCTGATGGGCCACGATGTCCGTGCCGGCGCGGTCCGCCCAGACGCGCATCTGGTCGATGGCCGCGGCGCGATACGTATCAGCCGCTGCGATCAGTGAGGTGCGGCCCTCCTCGCGAAGCCGGTATGCGAGCTTGCCGATCGTGGTTGTCTTGCCGCTGCCGTTCACGCCGACGACGAGCACCACGCTCGGAATGGATTTGAGGTTCAGCGAGCGGTCGTATGTCTCCATGACACCCAGGATCTCGGCCTTGAGTGCCGCGATCGCCGCTGCGCCGTCGGTCAGCTTTTCGCGACGGGCGCGCAGCCGGAGCGCCAGAGCAAGACGCTCGGAGAGCTCGACGCCGCAGTCGGCGGCGATGAGCACTTCGGTGAGATCGTCGTAAAAGGCGTCGTCGAGCTTCCGCCCCGGGGCCGCGAGGCCGTGCATCTCCGTGCTGAAGGCGTTCGACGCCTTGTCCATGCGTCCCGAGACCCGGCGCCACCAGGCGCTGCGACGTACGGGTGCGACGACCTCGTCAGTCACAGCCCTGCTCGCAGCGCACCCGGGTCATCCCGCCACACGATGCAGCGCCGCTGTGGGTGTGCCGGCAACCTCCGCCTCGTCGAAGCGGACGCCGAGTACTGAGCTCGTTCCATCGGAGTCGATAGTGACGCCCCAGAGCGCATCGGCCGCGGCCATCGTGATGTGGTTATGGGTCACGACCAGGAACTGCTGCGAGGCGCCGAGCCGGCGGAGCAGCCGGGTGAAACGCAGCACGTTGCTGTCGTCGAGGGCCGCGTCCACCTCGTCGAACACGTAGAACGGGCTCGGGTTCACCTGCTGCAGGGCGAGGACCACGGCCAGCGCGGTCAGCGCCCGCTCGCCGCCGCTCAGGAGGCGGAGCGGCGTCTGGCGCTTGCCGGGTGGCTGGGCGAGGATCTCGACGCCGGCGCGTCGTTGCACCGGCGGCAGGCCGGTCTCGTCCATTTCGAGCGTCGCGGGCTCCGGGTCCTCGAGCCGCAGGGTTGCCCGGCCGCCGGGGAACAGCTCGGCGTACAGCTCCTGGAAGTGGAATGACACCGCCCCGAAAACGGTGTCGAAGCGCTGCTCGATCTCACGCTCCAGGTGTCGTGCCATGGCGCGCAGGTCCGCCCCGGCGCGTGCGAGGTCGTCGCGTTGCGCCGAGATGATGAGCACGCGCGCGCTGAGCGCCTCGTGTTGCTCAGGAGCAAGCGCGTTCACCGCGCCGAGCGCGGCGATCCGGCGTTCGAGGCGGACGATCTCGCGTTCGGCGCGCTCCGCGGCGGCGGGGTCGAGCTCGATCGAGTCGTCTTCGGTGAGATCGCGGACTGCTCCCGCAAGCTCCGCGACCGCAGCCTCGCACGTGACGACCTCGGCTTCCGCGGCCTGGAGCTCGTCCGCGGCGCGGGCAACGGCAACCGCAACCTCGGCGTGCTCGGTCTCGAGGGCGAGCACCGCGAACTCGAGCTCCGCGATGGGCAGAGCGACGAGGTCGTGCTCCTGCTGTGCCTCGGCGAGGTGGAGTGCCGCGCGCGCAGCCTCGCCGCGACCCTGGAGGCCATGCACGATCGCCGCGAGCGCATCGCCCTCGGCGATGAGCCGCCGGGTCTCGGCTGCCGCGAGGCGTGATCGCGCGGCCTCGAGTGCGCGGCGCGCTGCTTCGCGGCGCTCTTCCACATGCGCCCCCTCGGCCTTTGCACGCGAGACGAGCAGCTCTGCTTCCTCGGCAGCGAGCCGGGTGCTTTCTGCGGCGGCGCGAACCTCTCGAGCCTGGGTGGCTGAGGCGGTGGCGGCCGCTTCAAGCTCGGCGTGGCGCTCACTCGCGGCCGAGAACCGGCGATCCGCGGTGGTCTGTGCCTCGATGGCCGCGCTCGCGTCAGTTCGGCGGATGACGAGTGTGGCCGCTGCTCGCTCGGTTTGGGCCGCGGCCGTCTCGAGTGCCTGCTGGGCGCCGGCGGCGACCGCGGCAGCGGCGGCTTCGTGTGCACGCGCGGCCCGATCGGCCTCGACGGCAACGGACAGTGCCTGGTCGAGGTCGTTGAGGCGATCCCTGGCATTGGCGGCGGCGAGCACTGCAGCCGCCTCGACGCGCTCGGCGCGCTCGGCAACCGACGCCGCCTCGCGCTCCTCGCGGGCCAGTTCGAGCGTGTCGACGGCGCGGCCGCCTCGGAGCCCGGACGGCGTCAGCACGGTGCCGTCGCGCAGGACCACGAGCGCGGCCCCGCGGTCAAAGGCTGCTTCGCCTGACGCGAGATCCGGCGCAACCCACACGCCATGCAGCAGCCGGCTCACCGCGCCGAGCGCGCTGGGCTCGACGTCGACCGCCGCCGACAGCAGCCCGTACGGCTCTGGCGCGGGCTGGTCGTTGACGGCGTCGAGCCCCGCCCGAATCAGGCGCTCGCGCGGCCCTTCGCGATCGAGAAACCGAGCTGCCGACGCGATGTCATCGACCACCCAGGCGCCGAGGTGCTCTTCGAGGGCCGCTGCCACTGCACCGGCGAGGTCGTCATCCGTGACGGTGATGCAGTCGACGAGGCGGCGTGCCTGGAGCGAGCCCGTTTCGACGGCATGAGCGATACCGCCGTCAGCGGCGCTGCCACGCAGCCGGCCGCGCGCGGTGGCGAGCGCCGCCAGCGCCGTGCGGGCGTGCCCAGCCGCTTCGGCCACGGCGCGATCGGCCGCATTGACGGCCTCCCAGGCGGCATCGACCTCGGATCGCGCTTCCTTCACCTTGACCGACGAGCGTTGCGCCGCCGCCGCGGCTTCACCGGCCGCGGCGACCTGTGCGTCCAGCGCGCTGCCGAGCTCGGCGATGCGGCTCTTCGCGGTCTCCGAGTCGGCGACCAGCGCATTGACCGCCGCGGTTGCCATTTCGACACGCGCGGCGGCCGCCCGGGCGTCCGCGCCGGCTGCGGCGCGATCTCGTTCCGCGTCCGCGAGCACCGCAGTGGCTGCCGCAAAGCGCTCGTCGGCGATGGACGCCTCGGCCGCGGCCTCGGTCGCCACGAGCCGCAACCGCTCCGCCTCACGCTCGAGGACTTCCCAGCCTCGCCGCTCGTCGCCTGCGTCGACCTCCGCGAGCGCGGCCGTCGCAGCGGCGAGCTCGGGTGCGATCGCCTCGAGGTCCGCGACCGCCACGCCACGCTGGGCGACCGCGGAGCGCAGCCGGTCGGCGAAGCGCCGCTGCAGCCCCTCCCCTCGTTCGAGCTGAATTCGCGCTTCCTCGAGCCTGCGCGCAGCCGCATCGCGCTCGGCGCGGGCTGCATCGAGGCGCTGACGCGCCGCGTCGGCCCGGCTCGCGAATGCGGCGTCGGCTTCGGCGGCGGCCTCGCAGCGTCCGAGCGCCTGCTCGAGGCGGCGGCGGGCAAGCTTGAGGCTCGCACGGGCGGCGCGCCACTCCTCGTGGGCGAGGCTGCCGCGCAGCTCCATGAGGCGAACGCTCATCGTGCGCAATTCGATTGCGGCAACCGACTGCTCACTCAACTCCTCAAGCCGCGGGCTCGCATCCTCGAGCAGATCCGTGAGACGCCGGACGATCACGTCGGCGCCGTCGAGGCGGTGCGACGCCTCCTCGCATGCGGCGCGCAGCGCACGCACGCCGGCCGCCTGCTCCACGAGCGTCCGGCGCTGCGCCGGTGTCGCCTCGATGATGCCGTCGATGTCGTTCTGGACCACCACCGCGTACCCGTTCTGGGTCAGCCCGGTGCCGCCGAGCAGACGCTCGAGGTCGCGCAGCCGGACATGGTCGCCGTTGATGCGGAACTCGGTGTCGCGGTCGCCGCGCGCGACACGCCGGCTGACCGAGACCTCTGGATCCTCGGACGGCAGGCTGCCGTCCTCGTTGTCCATGACGAGCTCCACCTGCGCGAGGCCCATTCGCTGACGGCCGCCGCCGCCCGAGTAGATGACCTCATCCATGCGCTGGCCGCGGAGCTCGCGAGCGTTCGTCTCACCCAGCGCCCAGCGCACGGCGTCGACGAGATTGCTCTTGCCGCTGCCGTTCGGCCCGACGATCGCGGTGATCCCCGGGTCGAAGAGCACCTCGCTGCGAGCTGCGAAAGTCTTGAACCCGGACAGGGTGATCCGCCGGAGCCTCATCCGCGCGATTGTCCACGCGTGGAGCGCGGCGCGTCAACATCTTGGGCCGCGCCGATCTCACAGCCCCAAGATCTGGTGCTCACCCCTCGACCGGGGGTGTGCTCCCGCCGCCGCGACCGCGACCGCCACGGCGCCCGCGCCGCCTGCGTGGGGCAGGTGCGGCAGCGGCCGGCTCGGGCGGCGGTGCGGGTTGGCGGCCCACCAGCGCCTCGGCGGCGTGGCGAAGCGCGGACAGGAGGCTCCGGCTCTTCTTCGGCGTCGCGACCTCGGCAGCTGCGTCGGTCGCGCCGGCAGGCTTCGATCCGGAGCGTCCGCGGCGACGGCGCGGTGTGGCGCCACGGTCGGCGGCCACCTCGGCAACGCGGCGGCGGACACGCGCGGGCTCGGAGGCGACGGTCTTGGCGGCATCCCGCGCCGCACCGACTGCCGCGGCGGCGCCTCCCCTGGCGATCTTGCTGAGCTTGTCGAGCGCGTCATGCGCCGCGGCCTGCTCGGCCGCCTGCTTGGTGGGTCCGCGCCCGGTGCCGCCGACCCGCTCCCCGAGGAGCACTTCGGCGGTGTACTCGCGCTTGTGCCCGGGACCACCGGTGGCGATCACGCGGTAGTGCGGGGTGTCGCCAGTGCGGTCCTGGGACGCCTGCTGCAACTGGCCCTTGAAGTTCTCGTCGCTCCACTCGGCGAGGTCGCCGATGTTCTGCAGGAAGACCTTGGTCGCGGCCCGATATCCCTGGTCGAGGAAGATCGCGCCGATCATCGCCTCGAAGGCGTTGGCGAGCAGCGACGGCAGCTTGCGGGCCCCGGTCTTGACGGCGCCACGCCCCATGAGGAGCGTCTCGCCGAGTTCCAGCCGTTCGCCGAGGCGGGCCAGTGACGTGGTGTTCACGAGTGCCGCACGCAACTGGGTCAGCTGGCCCTCGTCGTACGTCGGGAAGCGACGGAACAGGTACTCGCCGACGACGAGCTCGAGGACCGCGTCGCCGAGATACTCGAGCCGCTCGTTGTCGTGCCCGGGACCGGCCGGTTCGCCGTGCTCGTTGTTCCACGAGGCATGCGTCATCGCCTCGCGAAGCAACTCCTGCTTGCGGAACTGGATGCCGATCCGCTTCTGCAGATCGCGCAGCCGCTCGAGTTCGGGCTCGCCGAGCGGCGACGCGGTCAGCTTGGGCGCGGGTGCCGTTGGCGCCGGTGGCAGCGGCTTGGGCGTCGCCGGCGCCGGCGACGGAGTGGCAGCGACTAGGTTGTCGCTCCCACCTTCTCCTGGATGTAGTCCCAGGCCTGCTGCACTGTCCCGATCTTCTCCGCGTCCTCGTCCGAGATCTCCATCTGGTACTCCTCCTCGAACGCCATGATCAGTTCCACCAGGTCGAGGGAGTCCGCGTTCAGATCCTCCACGAACGACGCTTCCGGAGTCACCTGCTCGGTCTCCACGCCGAGCTGATCGGCGACGATCGCTTTGAACCGGTCGAAGGTTAGATCTGGCATCAGGAGTTCCTTGTGATGGTGTGGCTGCGGCAGGTGCCGCATCAGTGTCGGACGGAACGATAGCGTCAGAAGCAGGGGGACGCCACGCGAACGGCCCGGACGCACCATCGATGATGCGTTCCGGAGGCTTGTCGCCGCTCTGGGACGTGTCGACGTCGCTCATGCGGCGAGCCCGCCGTCGACGTGGAGGACGTGGCCGGTGATGTACCCGGACTCCGGCAGGACGAGGAACGCGATTGCGGAGGCGACCTCCTCGGCGGTGCCCATCCTGCCCTTGGGAATGGCGGCGATCGCGCCGGCGCGCACCGCCTCGGGGAGCACCGTGGTCATCTCCGTATCGATGAATCCGGGGGCCACCGCGTTGACGGTGATATCGCGGCTCGCAACCTCGCGCGCCAGGGACTTGGTGAGCCCGATCAGCCCGGCCTTCGCGGCCGAGTAGTTGGACTGGCCCGCGTTGCCGATCACGCCGGCGATGCTGGACACATTGACGATGCGGCCGAATTTCTGGCGCAACATCGGGCGAAGCGCCGCACGGCAGATGTGAAACGCGGCCGTGAGGTCGATCGCGATCACCGCGTCCCAGTCGTCGTCGGTGAGGCGCATCGCCAGGTTGTCTCGGTTGATCCCGGCGTTGTTGACGACGATGTCGACGCCGCCCAGCGCCGCCACGGTCTGTTCGATGAGCGCGCCTGCAGCGTGCGGATCCGCGAGGTCCGCGCCGAGCGCGACTGCCGTTGCGTGGTAGTCGGATTGCAGTGCGGCGACGAGTGCCTCGGCACTCCCGGCGCTTGCGGAATATCCAACCGCTACCGAGGCGCCGGCGCGCGCGAGCGCAATCGCCGTGGCCTTGCCGATGCCACGCGATGCGCCGGTCACCAGCGCACGTCGGCCTTCGAGCGGGCGCGCGTCAGTCATCGTGGCACCGCCGCCATGTCGACGCCTTTCGCAGCGTCGATGGTGCTGACCGAAATGGTGCGGACGTCGGGGGCGATGCGTTTCGCGAGACCGCTCAGCACTGACCCCGGCCCCACTTCGATGAGCGTGTCGGCACCGAGGTCCACGAGGCGGCGCACGCAGTCGATCCAGCGCACCGGTGAGGTCAACTGCGCGCGCAAACGTTCGCGCAGTGCATCCGCGGTGTGCACATCAGTCGCATCGACATTGCAGACGACGGGTGGATGCGGATCCGCAATCGCGACTGCGTCAAGCGCAGTCTCGAATCGAGCCGCTGCCGATGTCATCAATGGCGAGTGAAATGCACCGCTCACGTTGAGCGGGATTGCGCGACGCGCGCCCCGCGTGAGTGCGAGTTTCGAGGCCGCTGCAACACCATCGGTGGAGCCGCTGATCACGAGTTGTCCCGGTGCGTTGAGATTTGCAACCACAACAATCTCGCCGGTGTCGCGTTGCGTCTCGGCGCAGACGTCGAGAGCGGCGTCAACATCGATGCCGATGAGCGCGCACATGGTGCCGTCACGCATGGCGGCCATGGCCCTCCCCCGCTCGATCACCAGTCGCATCGCGTCAGCGGGTGTCAACGCGTTGGACGCGACAGCAGCCGCGTACTCGCCGACACTGTGTCCCGCAACGGCGATCACGTCGAGGTCGTCGGGCAGGGCGCTCCGCAGTGCGCACTCGACAAAGAGGAGCGCGGGTTGGGCGATCTCCGTGGGGCGGAGATGGTCGTCATCACCGGAAAGCGCGGCGCGCAGGTCGAGGCCGGAGGATTCTGCCGCGGCCAGCATCTCGAGAGCGATCGGGAGATCGGTCAGCCCATCCGCCATACCGGCGGCCTGGCTGCCCTGTCCGGGAAAGCAGAGTGCTGCGCGGGCCAACAGGACCGGGTGGTTACTCGGTGACAACCACTTCGCGGCCGTGGTAGTAGCCGCAGTTCGGGCAGACCCGGTGTGGGATTCGCGGCTGGCGGCAGCGCGGGCACGGCGACAGCGTGGGCATTTCCAGGGCGTGGTGGGAGCGCCGAAAGTCGCGACGGCGCTTTGAAATTTTTTGCTTGGGAAGCGGCATGCTCGGTTTCTCCGGGGACGGCGCACACGCACGGCGGCGCGGCCAGTAGGTGCGGTCAGTATAGCGGGGCATCCAGCCGGGGCGACCCGGGACGCTATTCCCGCTCCCGCCGTTTGCGCCGGGACCCACCTTCGGCGGGGAGCGCGTCGATGCCTTTGCGGACTGTGGTGGCCGCCCGCATCAGCTGATCCTCGAGCCGGAGCATGACCTCGCGGGCATACGCGTCGGCGTCGCTGCAGGTCTTCGCGGCGCGCTCCTCAGCCTGTGCAATCAGTGTGGCGGCCTGTTCGCGCGCCTGGTCGACGAGGGCGTGGTCGTTCACCATCACCGCGGCGCGCGCCTGCGCCTCGGCGACGATGCGATCCACCTCGGCCTCGGCCCGGGAGAGGATCCGTTCCGCCTCCTGCTCGGCTTCGGTGAGCACCCGGCGCTGATCCTCGAGGAGGTGACGCGCCTGCATGAGCTCGTCGGGGAGCGCCAGCCGGGTCCGGTCGATGAGTTCGAGGACCTCGTCCTCGTTGACCACGACGCCCGATGTGAAGGGCACGCGCCGGCCCGTGCTCACCAGTTCCTCGAGCTGGTCGACGAGGTCGATCACTGTGGTGTCGACGCTCTCGGGGCCGTCGGTCATGTGGCGTGGGACTCGCGCTGACGATGCTCGGCGAACCGCCGCTGCATCGCCTCCACGCTCACGGGCGGCGCCATCTCGTTGACGTTGCCGCCGAGATGGCAGACCTCTTTGATCAGCGACGACGAGATGAACACATTGGAAAAGGAGGTCATGAGGAAGACCGTGTTCACCGCCGGATTGAGGCGGCGATTCATCAACGCCATCTGGAACTCCGACTCGAAATCGCTGATGACCCGGAGGCCGCGCACGATCGCGATGGCGCCGGTCGATGCCGCGAAGTCGACGGTGAGGCCGTCGAAGGTGGTGACGTCGATGCGAGGTCGAGACTCAAGGCAGGCATGGAGCATGTCGACCCGCTCAGCGGCAGTGAAGAGCGGCGTCTTCCCCGGATTCTCGAGGACACCGACGACAACGCGGTCAAAGATGGCCGCGGCGCGGTCGAGGATGTCGAGATGGCCGAACGTCACCGGGTCAAAGCTGCCCGGGTACACCGCGATGCGCTCGCTCACGCTGTTCCGTCCGTGGGTGCAGCGGTCCGCTGCAGGAAGCTGATGGTGGTCAAGCCGTAACGCGCCTCGCGGAATCGTGTGAGACTGCCGATCTGCTCGGGGATTGCGCGAGCGCGGTGATGTTCGCACACGACAAGACGCGGTGGAGCCACCCCGAGCAGTTCGAGGACGCTCTCGAGCTCCGGGTCCTGATACGGAGCATCGACGTAGCAGAGGTCGGTTTCCTCCGTGATAGAGGTCGCGCCCCGAAGCCAGCGGCGGACGTCGGCGCCGATGAGGCTGCACCGGTCGCGGCAGCCAAAGCGCTCGGCCGTCTTCGCGATGAGCGCCAGGGCCTCGCGTTGTTGCTCCACGAACGTCGCGGTGGTGGCGCCGCGCGACAGTGCCTCGAAGCCGACCGTCCCTGCACCGGCGTACAGATCGAGCACGCGTGCACCCACGACCCGGTTGCCGAGGATGTCGAACACTGACTGGCGAACCATCGCGCGCGTGGGGCGCACCTCGCGTCCGTGGGGCGTGCTGACAACACGGCCGCGCCATGCACCGGCGGTGATCCGGGTCTGGGCCAGGTGCTGTGGCCCCGTCTTCAGACGCGGCATCGCGTTGTTGGAATGTGGCGCACGCTAGTCGATGTCGAAGACCGCGCGGTAGCCATTCATGGCTTCCGACAGCGGCTGCCATTCGCTGAGGCTGGGATCCGCGTCGAGCCAGCGGAGCGCTGCCTGCCGCGCGCGCTGGCCGAGCGCGACGTCCAGGAGATCCGCGGCGAGCATGTCGGGAAGCCCGTGCTGACGCAGCCCGACGAGCTGACCTGGGCCACGGAGTTGCAGGTCGCGCTCGGCAAGCTCGAAGCCGCTGTCTGTGGACGCGACCGCCGCGAGACGCTGCGAGCCCTCTTCGTCAATCCCACCCTCGAACAGCAGGCAATACGACTGATGCTCGGCACGGCCCACCCGGCCGCGGAACTGGTGCAACTGCGCAAGTCCGAAACGCTCGGCGCCTTCGATGACCATGATCGATGCGTTGGGGACGTCGACGCCCACCTCCACAACGCTCGTGGCCACCAGCACGTCGGCCTCGCCGCGCACGAACCGTTGCATCCGCTCGGTTTTCTCGCGCGCCGGCATCCGGCCGTGCAGCAGTTCGACGCGCAGGTCCGGAAAGATGGTGGTGCTGAGCCGCTCATACTCGGCGGTCGCGCTTTTTGCCCCGAGCTTGTCGGACTCTTCAATCAGTGGGCAGATGACGAACGCCTGGCGGCCCTTGCGCACTTCTTCCCGGACGAATTCGTATGCGCGGCTGCGTGACTCCGGTCCGACGACCTCGGTCTCCACGGGACGGCGTCCAGGAGGCATCTCGCGCAACTCGCTGAGGTCGACATCCCCATACAGGGTGTTCGAGAGCGAGCGCGGAATCGGTGTTGCGGTCATCGCCAGGTAGTTGGGCATTGCTCCCGATGTCTGACGCAGGCGCTGCCGCTGCGCGACGCCGAAGCGATGTTGCTCGTCCACGACGACAAGGCCGAGGTTGACCATCGCGACGTCGTCTTCGATGAGCGCGTGGGTGCCGACGATGAGTGAATCGTGCCCGCCGGCGAGACCGGCCAGGATCTCTCGCCGAGCTGCAGCCGACGTGCTCCCCACGAGCAGGCGCGGCGGCAAACCGTGCTCACCGAGGAGCGCTTCGAGGGTCGCGTGATGCTGGCGCGCAAGGATCTCCGTCGGCGCCATCACCGCCGTCTGGAAGCCGGCGTGGTGCGTCATCAACGCTGCAAGCGCCGCGACCACGGTCTTGCCGCTGCCGACGTCACCTTGTAGCAGCCGGTTCATCGGGCCTGGCGCCGCGAGGTCGGTGAGGATCTCGTGCGCCGCAACGCGCTGACCGTCGGTGAGCTTGAACGGCAGGGTCGCGACGAACTGTCGCGCCACTTCGATGTCGTACGCGACGATCACGCCCGGCCCACTCATGCGTCGGCGGCGCGCGCGTTCGGCGGCGACCTGCAGCAGGAACAGCTCCTCGAACGCGATGCGCTCGCGCGCCTGCCTCGCGATCTCGAGGCTCTCCGGCTTGTGCACCTGGTACAGGGCGTCGGCAATCGGCATCAGCCCCTCCGCCTCGCGCACCGACGGCGGCAGCCGGTCGGGGACCTGGGTCGTGAATCCGAGCAGCGGCTCGATCTTGCTGCGCAGGAACCGCGAGCTGATGCCCTCGGTTTCCGGATACACCGGCGCCAGCGTCCCCACGTGGTGCTGATCCGGGCCGAGGCGCTCGAAGACGGGATTGCGGAAGGTCAAGCCCGTCCTGGAGAGCTCGACCTTGCCGCTGACGATCAGTTCCGTGCCGGGCTGCAGTTGCTTGACGAGAAACGGCTGGTTGAACCACACCGCATTCGCCACGGCACCGTCATCCTCGAGGGTCGCCTCGACGAGCACGATTTTCTTGTACGGAGTCTTGCGCGCGCTGACGTTGCGGACGCGTGCGCGCACTGTCTGCACCGAACCCGGGCGAAGCGCATACAGCGGCACCGTGGCTCGAGTGTCCTCATACCGGCGCGGCAGGTGGAACAGCAGGTCGCGCACTGTGCCGAGGCCGAGCTTCTGGAGCCGCTGTGCCTGTCGCGGGCCGATCCCCGTGATGCGGGAGAGCGGCAGGTCGAGGTCGAGCGGCACGTACGTGGGCGTCACCAGCGAAACAACCGTGCTCACAGCCATTCCATCGTGGCAGGCTCGCCCGATTAGTCCGCGCCGAGGCAGGCAACCCCGAGACCGCCCGGGCCGCTGTACGCGCCCACCACAGGGCCGATGCGCCCGAGGACGGCGGTGACGTTGGGGACCGCTGCGCCGACTCGCGTCTGTAGCTCGGTCATCGACTTGGGTGCTGCAGCGTGAAACTCGGCGAGAGCGCGCAGCGGTGCGCGGCCGCGGATGTGCTCGACGATCAGGTCGATGCCCTTGGAGTGGCTGCGCGGGCGGGCAACCGGGACGACCTCGCCATCGCGGACGGCGATGACCGGTTTGACGTTGAGCAGACCTCCCACGAACGCCTGGGCCCGGCCGATGCGGCCGCCACGGTGCAGATAGGTGAGGTTGTCGAGCAACACCATGATCGTCACCTTGGTCGCGCGCGTCTTTGCTTTCTCCGCGACGAGCGCGGCATCATCGCCGGCTTTGATGTCGTCGAGCGCGGCGCGCACGAGCAGTTGCAGACCGCCGCTGACGCTCTCTGTGTCGACGAGGTGGATCCGGCTTCGGTCGAAGTCCTGCGCGGCGAGTGTCGCCGACTGCAGCGTGCCGCTGAGCTTCGCGGAGATGTGCAGCCCGACCACCTGGTCCGCGGGGTCTGCCAGCAGCGTCTTGTACAGCGTTGCGAAGGCGTCCGGCGATGGCTGCGACGTCGTGGGGTGGATGTCGCTGTGCTCGAGCTTTGTGTAGAACTGGTCGGCGTCGATGTCGACGCCGTCGCGAAACTGCTCGTTGCCGAAACGCACGATCAACGGCACCACATGAACCCCGAGTGCCTCCGCATCCGCGACGGCGATGTCCGAGGTGCTGTCGGTGACGAGATGGATCACCTCACTCGAGCGAGAGCACATACGGGTAGTGCTCCTGTCCTCCCGCCTGCAGCTCGAATTCGGTGCCCGCGTGCTTCTCGCGAAGGGTGGTCACGAGCTCGTCCGCGTCATCGGCGCTGACCTCGTCGCCGCGATACACCGTGACCAATTCTGGTTTCGTCTTCTGTGCGTTGAGCACCGCATCGATGACGCCGAGGTAATCGGAGCCCACCTCTGCGATCTCGTCATCCACGACCGCGAGCACGTCACCGGTTTTGATGGTGTGTCCGTTGACACTCGTGTCGCGGACCGCGTGGGTCACCTCGACCGCGTGCACGGTCGCGACTGCGGCGAGCATGCGCGTGACGTTGTCGTCGATGCTCGCTGTCGGGTCGAATGCGAGCAGTGCGCTGATCCCTTGCGGCAGGTTGCGAGTCGGCACCACGCGAACTTCGCAATCCTCGGCCAACGGATTCACCTGCTCGGCAGTGAGGATCACGTTGCCGTTGTTCGGCAGCAGGATCACGTTCTCGGCATTCACGGCGCGGACGCCGTTGAGCAGATCCTCGATCGAGGGGTTCATGGTCTGGCCGCCGCTCACGATGCTGTCGGCACCGAGGCTGCTCATGATTTCGCGGAACCCGTCGCCCGGCGCAACGCTCGCAATGCCGATTGCCTTCGGGGGAGCAAGCGGTTTCGCCGGCGCTGCGGTGCCGGTCGTCTCCACAAGGGCTTCCTGCGCGTCGGCCCGCTCGAGCACGTCGTGATGCTGCGCGGACATGTCCTCGACCTTGAGCTTGCTCATCCGGCCCCGCGACGACGCCACGGCGATGAGACCCGCCGGGTCGCCCGTATGAATATGCACACGGACCAGTTCCGGGTCGCCGACCACCAGCGCGGATTCGCCGAGGGCGCCGAGCTCGGTGCGGATCGCGTCGACATCGAGTCCCGGACCGTTAAGCAGGAACTCAGTGCAGTATCCCCAGCCCTGCTCGCGTGGCGCCACGGCCGCGGCGCCGCGCCGGGGCACGGCCGATCCGGTCGCTTCCATGTCACCGGGGTTCGGTGGCAGGCGCAGCGTGGGCTCGCCGCCCGATCGCCGCAGGACCGCCGGCAGAGGTGTTGGCGCTGTGTCGCCGACAGCGCGCGCGAAGCCTTCGAGGATGACCGCGAGCCCGAACCCGCCTGCATCCACGACGTTGGCATCGCGGAGCACCTGAAGCTGGTCGGTGGTGCGCTCGACAGCCGCATGGGCCTCGGTGACCACCCGCTCGAGCACGACACGGATGTCATCGGTTGTCTCGGCGGCGGCCGCAGCTGCGGCAGCGGCATCGCGGACGACCGTGAGGATGGTGCCCTCGGTGGGTTTCATCACTGCCCGGTACGCGACCGCCGACGCTTCGGTCATCGCCAGGGCGACGCCGCCGGCGTCGAGGTGCGTGCGCTGCGCCGACCCCTGGGCGAAGCCCCGAAGGATCTGCGAGAGGATGACGCCGCTGTTGCCGCGGGCGCCCATGAGCGAGCCGTGAGCGGCTGCGGCAAGCACCGAGTCGGCAGCCGTCGGAACCGGGGCGTCGCGAGCCTCCTCCACCGCTGACCGTAGCGTCAGGTACATGTTCGAGCCCGTATCGCCGTCGGGCACGGGGAAGACGTTGAGGTCGTTGATCTCCTGCTGATTGGCCTCCAGCCATGACAGTGCAGCGGTGAGCCCGGCGAGGATCTGCTCCCCGGCGATCTCGCGAAGCGGCTCGCGCAGGACCGCGAGCTCGGGGGCCGGCTTAGTGGCGGACACCGTCAGCCTCCGCATGGATGCCCTGGACGTTGACGTTCACCGCGACCACCGGCAATCCGAGTGTCCGCTCCACCGAGTAGCTGACGGCGCTCATCAGGTTGTGGGCCACCTCGCTGATCCGGGTCCCGTATTCGACGATGACGTACAGCTCGATCACGAGCCCGTCCGGGGTGACCTGGATCTCGACCCCGCGGTGGACGTTCTCGCGATTCAGGCGCTCGGCGATGCCGTCCCGCAGACCCCGAGCCGCCATGCCCACGATCCCGTAGGTCTCGTTGGCCGCGTGGCCGACGATCGAGGCCACCACGCGCGGCGAAACCTCGATCCTCCCGAGGGAGGCGGTGCGCGAGAGCGCATCAGACGCCCGGACCTTGCCTTTCACGTATCTCCGTAAGCCCGGTTGGGGGCCTGTGGTATCCTCGGCGACCGGCCACCGGTTCTTTCCGGAGGCCGCCGGGCGCCGCCGCCATGGCTGCGGCCGATTCTAGTACGCCAGAGCGGGCGCGTCTCAGATGCGCGTCCTGACCCAAGAGAGACACGATGTCCCAACGCTGCGATATCTGCGGAAAAGGTCCGATGACCGGGAACAATGTGAGCCATTCCAAGGTGCACACGAAGCGCCGTTTCCTGCCGAATCTTCACGTCACCCACCTGGCAATCAGGGGGAAGGAAGTGAAGGCCAGGGTGTGCACTCGTTGCTTGAGGACCCAGGCCAAGGCGGCTCGAAGCTAGCGATCCGCTGCGCTTCCCAGTACGATCGGTCCGAGAGCTGCGGTTGGAGGCAAGGATGATGAGAGGGCGTGGGGTTCTCCTTGGCGGGGCATGTCTGGCGGCCCTGGCAGGATTCGCCGTTGCCGTGTCCGCGTCGGGCGTACTCCCGGCGGCAGTTGATGCTCACTCGGGACGGGTCACGAGTTCCGCCCCGGTGGGCGGTGTCCGGCCGGATGCAAGAGCGTTCGACTCGATTCGCCCGCACCGTGCTGGCGAAGAATCCTTGTCGGCCCGTGTCGCTGATTCGGGCGGAATTTCGGCCGACCGCGATCGGCCCACGATCGTGCAGGCGCCTAGCCAGACACTGACAGACATCGAACCGCCGT
>JBEKKP010000046.1:0-18909 GCA_050010655.1 Candidatus Dormibacteria bacterium | reverse complement strand
TCGCCGCACCGGCCTAGTTTCTCCGGCCCGGGTTACTCAGACCAGTTCGTCGAGATATTTCGGGAGCATCACCCGCCACGTCGACCAGTCGTGGTCGTATTCCGTCCCCCACGGATCGACGCGGTTGGGAATCCCTTTGCTACCAAGCACGTGAGCGAGCCGCCACGACTCGCCGATGTTCTCCCAGCGACCTTCGCCTGACGCGAGAATCGCCTTGCGCGTCTGCAGTTTGGCGAGATGCTCGCCGTTGAGACCCGGAAGAAAATACGACGGCGTCGCGAAATACAGGTCGTCACCGGCATCCTCGCCAACAAAGCGCGAGATGTCGTACGTACCGCTCATCCCGATCGCCGTGGTCACCACGTCGGGGTAGTGACAGAGCAAGGAAACAGCATTGAACGCGCCGATGGATGCACCCGCTGTGATGACGGTGATTTCCGGACTCTCGCAGTCCATCCGGATCATCGGGATCAACTCGTGGCGGACGAACTCGATGAAGCCACGCGTCACCGCGGCGCGGTATTTCGGATCGCCGTCCTCGCGGAGCATGGCCTTGCCGGAAACGCTGTCGCAGGAGTAGATCTTGGCCCGCCCCGCCTCGAGATACTCCCCCACCGCGTCGACGAGCCACATGCGCTCTATCTCTTCGGCGTCACCGCCGGCCGTGGGAAACACGATGACCGGCTGGCCGAAATGCCCCCACCGTGCAACCGTCACGTCACTCTCGACGCGGTTGGAATACCAGCGCTCTCGCCTCTTCATGGCCGCACAGTCTCGCGCATCGGTGCAGACAGGCGCATCAGCCCGGATATATCAGGCGTGCCTCGCCGGGGAAGAGCCAGCCGAGCCCGTCGAGGAGGCGGTCGCGCCAGTTGATCCAGTTGTGGCCGTCGAGCGCCTCGACAACGCGGATCTCGTCGGTCATCTGACCGAGCACCTCGGTCATCGCCCGATCCGGTTCCGCCAGCGGCTCGAACACCCCGTAGGTCATGAAGATCCGATCGACGACGCGTTCGGGGCGGGCGCGCACTTTGTTCACGAACCGGACCACAGGCTCGAAAGCGGGTCCGAAGATATGCGTCCCCGGTTCGCCGCTGAAGCGAAGCGACGGGGATTCGAGCAGCAGCGCGCCATAGTAGCCCGGCGTCCGCACCGCCGCTGCCAGCGATGCAACCCCACCAAAGCTCGCTCCCATGAGCACCCGGCTGCGCGGATCACCGCGGAGCTGCAGCCGCCCCTCGATCTGCGGTACCAACTCGGTGGTCAGAAACCGGCTGTGCGCCGCGCTTGCCGCGTATTCCCGCAGCCGGTCGCCGGGGTAGGTGAACGCCACGACGCAGTCCGCCATGAGGCGCCGGTGCATGAGGTTGTCGAGCACCGTCCCCATCGACGAGTAGTCGAGAAAGTCGCCGCCGTCGTGCACCACCAGCAGTGGCATCCTGCGGTCGCGGCGCATGCGCGAAGGGATGTACAGGCTCACGTGTGCGTCGCGACGCAGCGCCTTGCTCGGCAGATGCAGGTCGACCAGCTCCCCCGCTACCGCAGACGGATCTGGATACGTCCAGTCCGGCGTGACATAGCCCTCGGTCTCGAGCACCGACTGCGACCCGATCGCGTCGCCCACAACTCGCGGGTTCAAGGGGTCGTTCATGCTCTCCTGGTGCCCGTGGCGCCGAACGAGGATTCGGTACTGAATCCGGGCTGCGGGCGGGAGCTCGACGCTCGCGTGCCAGAGGTCGGTGCCCTTCAACCGGCGCAGCGGCAGCGGAATCGGCACACCCATCGTTCGGTGCTCGATGCCGACCCAGTCCGCCTCGCCGCGCCACAAAAACGTGCACGTCGATCCTTCCACCAGCGGTATCCGGTGGTCTCGGAGCAGGCTGTCGATGGCCTCCGGCGTATTGCCCTCGCTCCGCAGGCGGGCGAGGGCGGACTGGTTGCGGGCGGAGCCTGCGGTCACGGTCAGGCGGCGTGGGCGCCGCGAATCACCCGGCCGTCATCGTCGAGCACCCCGACCGCTCCCAGGTCCGCGGGCATGCCGGCCCGCAGTTCCAGGCGATCGCCGGAGTCGAGGATGACGCACACACTCGGCGCGCAACGCCGTGCGAGCACCGAGAGCCGATCGGCGTCGTGCGCGTGCAGGCGTGACCCGGCTGACGGCAGCGCCACCATGCCGCGTGCCACGCCGATCCCGATGTCGTAGAGCTCATCCGGCCGGCCCGCCGGGTCATCGTCGTCCACCACGACGATCCGCTCGGTCACGGCCATGCACCCGGCCGACCATGCGAGCAGCGGTCGCTCCTCGATGAGCATCGCGAGGTTGCAGAGGTGCAGGCAGTCGTTGAGCACGCCGACGTGTCCGCCGGCAATGGCGATCGCGCCGCAGTCGGCGACGATCGCCGCCACTTCCTCACGGTGCCGGGCGATTCCGGGACGTTCGTGCGGTGGATGCTGTTCGTAGAAGCGCTCGTACGCAGCAGCCATTGCCGTTGCCTGGGCGTCGTCGAGCGTCCGCACGGCGTCGAGCGCGGTATCGAGCTCCGGGCCGGGACGGCGACCGGACTCCGCGAAACGCCGGCGGAGGATCTCAACCCCTTCGAGGGCGTGACGGACGCGCACTTGGTAAAGCTCACGCATCTCCGCAAGCTGCGTGTGGAGCAGCCGCTGCGCCTCCGCGTAGCCCGGGTCACTCTCGAGGACGTCGAGACGGCGGCCGTACAGGTTGAGATTGCGCGAGCCGCCGCCTAATCGCCGGTCGACCTCGGCATCGTTGCGCTCACCTTCTTCCCACCCGGCAGTGACCAGCGCGACCGGTCCGTCAACTCCGAACGCGGCGACCTCGGCCGCAAGGTCGGCACCATCCTGGGTGCCGAGCAGTGTCACCTGCCTCACGAGGCGCGCACGCGGACCGTCTCGCCGACGACGTTGAGCATGTGATGCAGCGTGTCGTAGTCGGGGTGCGCCATCCGGATCCAGGCGTTCGCCATGTAGCCGGCCTCGACGGGCTGCGTCGGGGTGCCATCACCTGGAAGGTGCGTGTCGAGAATCCACTCACCGAACTGGTGCTGCACGCTCTCAAGGCCTTCGTAGTGCGTGATGACGCCATCCCGGTCGGGGCGCAACGCCACAATGCCTGCCGCGCGCCGGCGCGAGAGTGGATGCTCGACCTGGTGGTGGACGATCGCGTTGGCCCATTCGCGATAGATGTCGATGTCGTTGCCTGCGGCGTAGAGATCCCACGCGCGAACGCCGGGTGGACGGCATCCAATCTCGCTGAATCGCAACCCCTTCGGACCGAAGAACCACTCCATGTGCGTGGCCGACGTCCCGATGCCGAGCGCCTCGATTGCGCGCAAGCCCAACTCGCGCACCTCTGAGTAGTCGCCCGCCGAGTCGATCCGGTTGGTGGATATGAACTGTGGGCTGATCCAGCGCTCACGCATTGCCTCGAGCACGTTCGGGTAGTAGTGCGAGATGAAGTCGTACACGGGCTGACCGTCGATGCTGATCGTGTCGTAGAAGCCCTCGTGGCCTTCGACAAACTCTTCAACGGCGATATCGACCGCTCCGGACGCGCCCAGCTCCGCCAGCGCCCGGTCGAGCTCGGCATCGGAATCAACGCGGCTCGTACCGGACGCGCCGGCGGCAGCGCGCGGCTTGAGAATGATCGGGTAGCCGACTCGCTCCACGAATGCACGTACTTCGGCGGAGCTCGTGGCGCCCGTCGATTGCGCTGTCCGGATCCCGACCTCGCGTAGGGCCTCTTTCATGGCCGGCTTGTCCCGGCACAGGTACGCGGTCCGTACCGATGTCCCGGGGATGCCGCACGCCTCACGTGCGTACGCCGCCGCCATCTGGTGCGACTCGATCGTCGATTCGAGCGCGTCGACCCACACCTTGCTCTGCGCGAATCGAACCGCCTCGATCAGTGACTCGACGTCGGTGACGTTGGGGATCTGCTCGTAGTGGAGCATCCACCCGCGCAGGTCCGCGTCGAGCCAGTCGGCCGGGCGCTCGCCGATCCCGATGACATTCGCGCCTGCTTCTGCGAGGCCGCGAACAAATTCGCGCTGGTTGGCGGGGAAAGCAGGTTCCACAAAGATGACGTTCACGCGCAGATCCTACCCGCTCGGTCCCGACCCGCCCAACGCCGCCTGACTACACTCCCAAAAGGTCCCATGGCCAACGCAATCTTCGTCGCCCCATTTCTCCTCCCGGCAACCGTGCGGTTCATCGCCGCGGCGGCGCTGCTGCCGGACGTCCGCCTCGGCCTGATCAGCCAGGACCCCGAGGAGCGGCTGCCCGAAGACCTGCGAGCCACGCTGTCGGGTCACTACCGCATCCCGGACGGCATCGACCCGCAGCAGATCGCCGATGCCACACGCGCGATGGCCCGGCATCTCGGCGGCGTCGACGCGCTACTCGGGATGCTCGAACAGTTGCAGGTCCCGCTCGGCGAGGTGCGCGACGCGCTCCGGATTCCGGGCATGGGTGCGGACGTCGCCCACAACTTCCGCGACAAGGAACGCATGAAAACCGTCTTCGAGGCGAACGGCGTGCCCTGCGCCGGGCACCGTCTCGCCTCCTCCGTCGACGAGGCGCGCGTCGCCGCCGGCGTGCTGGGGTTTCCGCTTGTCGCCAAGCCGCCCGCCGGCGCCGGAGCACGCTCCACCTTCCGGATCGAGAGCGAACGTCAACTCGAGGGCTGGCTTCAGGCCGATCCCCCGGACGCCGCGAACCCGGTCCTGCTCGAACAGCTCGTGGTGGGGGCTGAACACAGCTTCGACAGCGTGCTGATGAACGGCCAGCTCGTGTGGCACTCGATCTCTCGATACCTCCCTACCCCGCTCGAGGTGCTCGAGAACCCGTGGATCCAGTGGGCGGTGCTGCTCCCCCGCAACATCTCCGGTCCCGAATTCGATCCGATCCGGGTCGACGGCCTTCGCGGGCTGCGCGCGCTCGGGCTCCAGACCGGCCTCACGCACATGGAGTGGTTCCGGCGTCCCAACGGCGACATCGCGATCAGTGAGGTGGCCGCTCGCCCGCCGGGTGCACAGTTCACGTCATTGCTGTCTTATTCACATGACGTCGACATGTACGCCGCATGGGCGCGGCTCGAGATTTTCGGCGAGTTCTCGCCCCCCGAACGCCGATACGCGGTGGGTGCCGCGTACCTGCGTGGCCAGGGGACCGGATCCGTGGCCGCGATCCACGGCCTCGACACCCTGCAACGAGAGCTCGGCGATCTCGTCATCGAGGCGCATCTCCCGGCCGCGGGGCAGCCCGCTTCCGGGACCTACGAGGGTGAAGGCCACGTGATCCTCCGCCATCCCGAGACCGCGGTGGTTGAAGCCGGCCTGCGTCGCGTGGTCGAAGTTGCTCGCGTCGAATTGCGAGGCGCGTCATGACCGCGACGGTGCTGATGATCTCACCGGGCTATCCCGCCGAGATGCCCTTCTTCACTCGCGGGCTCGCGCGTGCGGGAGCGCAGGTCATCGGCGCCGGCGATCAGCCGCTTTCAGGCCTCCCTGACATGGCCCGTGATCACCTCGCGGCGTACTGGCAGATACCGTCCTTCGCGCACGAGGACGCGATCGTCCACGAGGTCGTGCAGCGCGCGGCCGGCATCCACATCGATCACGTTGCGTCGCTGTGGGAGCCGACCATGGTGCTGGCCGCGCGCATTCGCGAAGCGCTCGGCATTCCCGGCATGACGGTCGAGGAGACCATTCCCTTCCGTGACAAGGAGCGGATGAAGCAGGTCCTCGACGCCGCGGGCATCCGCACACCACATCACTACCGATGCGACACTGCGACGGAGGTGCGCACAGCGGCCGAGCGCATCGGCTATCCGATCATCGTCAAACCGATTGCGGGTGCGGGATCGGCCGACACGTATCGCGTCGACAACGCAGCAGCGCTCGAGGCCGTGGTTCCGAAGCTCGTGTGGGTGGACGAGGTGAGCGTCGAGGAGTTCGTCGAGGCGACGGAGTACACATACGACACCATCTGCGCCGGCGGCGAGGTGCTCTTCGACAACATCGCGTGGTACCGGCCGCGTCCGTTGATCGCGCGTCAGCTGGAGTGGATCAGTCCCGTGACCATGGTGCTACGCGATATCGACGCGGCCGAGCTCTCGAGCGGTCGCGCAATGGGCCGTGACGTGTTGCGTGCACTGGGATTTCGCGACGGGTTCACGCACATGGAGTGGTACCGGCGCGACAACGGCGAGGTGGTGTTTGGCGAGATCGGCGCGCGACCCGCCGGCGCCCGAACCGTCGACGTCATGAATTTCGCCAACGACGTCGACCTGTTCCAGCAATGGGCCGAAGCGCTGATCCATGGGCGTCTCTCGGAGAGAATAGAGCGACGCTACAACGCGGCGTCAATCTTCAAGCGCGCGCAGGGACAGGGCCGGATCACCCACATCGAGGGGTTGTCGCGTCTGCTCTCGGATTACGAGGAATGGGTCTGCGCGATCGACCTCCTCCCCGTCGGCGCGCCGCGGCGCGACTGGTTGATGACGCTCATCTCCGACGGGATGGTCATCGTGCGTCACCCGGATCTCGACTCGTGTCTGGAGATCGCCGACCGGTTTGCGACGGAACTCCAGCTCTACGCGTACTGACGGGGTACGCCCGTCAGCCCGCGGCTGCCAGAAACTCGTAAAAAAGGGCGCTCCAGCGCTCGGCGGCGTCGAAGATCGGCCCGTGGCCGGAACCCTCGAACATCTCCATGCGGACCTGACCACCCGCGTCCCGATAGCGCTCGAGCACGTGGCGGATCTGCGTCACCATCGGTTGCGGCGGGAACACTTCGTCGCCGGGCCAGCCGGGCACGACTCCCATCCTGCCAAGGGTGGCCATATCCCACGCAGAGTTGTCGGAGACCACGATGTCCGCGGTGCCATGCGTCCAGAGGACCGGCGGCTTGGGGTCGATGTCGACGATCCCGGCCCAGTTGCAGTACTTGCCAGAGAGCGCGTTGAGGATGCCGCGCGTCCCGGGCGCGATGCCGGGCCAGTTCGCCGACGGTGTCGCGTCGCCCGGGTATCCGTCGTCGCCGGTGACGGACTTGAGCACCTCCTCGACGAGCATGTCTTCGCGGTCTGCCGGCTCTCGATGTGTCGGCGCCCAATACGAGCTGTTCATGACGTTGCGAGGCGACGCCGGCGAATCGGATGACGTGTCGTGCTCGGCGATGCGCTTCGTGAACTCGACGCTCCCCGTGCCGCCGCCCGATCCCGCGTAATCCGGGAAACACGGTGTCCCGTCGAGCCGGACCCCACCAAAACCGTACGGCGAGACTGGATCGACGAACGTGAGCGAGGCGACCGGTCGGTCCTGAGCATAGTTGGCAATCGCGGCGCCGCCGGTCGACCACCCGACGAGGTGCACGGGACGCGTTATCCCGAGCGCGCGAACGAGCGAGAACGTGTCGTCGGCCCAGTCGCGCAGTCCACGTGTCGCGTCGATCGGGACATGTTCGGTGTCGCCGAAGCCACGCATGTCGGGCGCGATCATCCGGTAGCGCGCCGGGGCGCCAGGCATCAGGTGCTCGTAAAAACGGCTCGTCGCGAGGTTGCCGTGCACCATGACGACGGGAATGCCATCCTCGGGACCCGACTCGAGATAGCGCATCCGCAACCGATCGGTCTGCAGAGTCGCCGAGCGGACTCCGGGAGGCATGTTCACGCGGTCACGACGTGTGCGCCAACAACCTCCATCGCCGGTCGCGGCGCCGGCATGTCCGCGTGCAACTCCGCGATGAGGCTGTCGACAACGTCGGTGAGTGAGCCACCGGCTTCGACGACTTCACGCTGGCGGATATAGCTCGATCCGCGCTCCATGATGTCGAGGGCTCCGCGCAATTCGTTGGTGCACCGTAGTCGCGTCGCAATCGGCGTGAGATCCTCGACCAGCTCGCGGATCGCCTGGCGCAACGGGACAGTGGTGCCGCTCTCGTCCACGATGATCGAGGCCTCGAGGCCGTGCCGCGCGGCCCGCCACTTGTTCTCTCGCACGAGCCAGGCGCGCGGCGTCGGCAGCGTGTAGCCGCGATCGATCATGGTGTCGAACTGGTGCACGAGGCACTGACTCAGCGCCGCGACCACACCCACCTCACGCAACGTCGGAATGCCATCGCACACGCGAATCTCCACGGTGCCGAAGCCCGGGTGCGGGCGGATGTCCCACCACACCTCGCGGATCGTCTTGATGGTGTGCGACGAGATGAGCGTGTCCATGAGTTGCTCGAACTGCGGCCAGCCGCTGAGGATCCAGGGCGGACCCGCCGTGGGCAGGCCCTCGAACACCTTCGACCGCCACGACGCCATCCCGGTGTCGTGGCCCATCCAGAACGGGCTCGACGCCGAGAGCGCCAGGAAGTGCGGGATGTACGCGGAGAGGGCGTTGACCATCGCGATTGCCTTCTCGCCGCTGCGGACTCCCACGTGGACATGGATGCCGAAGATCTGCATCTGCTTCGCCGGCCACTGCATGTCGTTGACGAGCCGCTGGTAGCGCGGATCAGGGCTGATCTCCTGGAACGCCGGGTCGCTGAACGGATGTGTGCCCGAGCAGATGAGCTCGAGGTTGCGCGGCTCCGTGTGCTCGCGAAGCTCCGCCATGGTTGCAGCGAGATCCGCCTGCACCTCAGCGGCAGTCTCACAGATCCCGGTGATGATCTCGACCGTCGACTGGAGGAGTTCCTTCTTGGCCTTGGGATGACCGGCCTCGCCGTGGGGGGCGTTCATCTCGCCGAGGATCTCGTGGGCGCCGCTCACCAGCTCGCGGGTATCGCGGTTGATGAGCTCCAGCTCCATCTCCACTCCGACGGTCGGGCGCGGGCTGGAGACGAATTCGATGTGTGTCATGGGGATTCCACTCTACGCTGCCGTCACTCGTTGGTCATGGGCCCAGGCGCTGAGCAGTCCTCGGA
The DNA here is from genome assembly GCA_050010655.1 of Candidatus Dormibacteria bacterium. Lineage (GTDB taxonomy): Bacteria > Chloroflexota > Dormibacteria > Aeolococcales > Aeolococcaceae > Palsa-851. The sequence continues at coordinate 9,969 of JBEKKP010000046.1, read as the reverse complement.
AGTGCGCGATGAACTGCTCGTGCTCGTGGGCGGGGAACGTGTTCTTGACCGTGTCGACGATGATCCGGTCGAAGTCGGCGCTCTCCACCCAGGCCACGGACAGCTCGTCGATGTGCGAAAGGTGCTTTTCGCAGAACTCCCGATACCGGTCGACGTCGAGCTGCTTGTCGGCGAGCTTGCGGTATCCCTCGAGCTTCTCCTCGTAGCTCAAATCCGCGCGGTCGGCGATCTTGTAGTACTGCTCGGTGTTGAGATCCACGGTCTGCAGACGCCCCGTGACGCAGCAGAACACGACCCACTTGAGAAGACTTCTGATCGCCCAGGGGAAGTAGTAGTGGAGGCTCGTGAGTGCGAGGTCCGGCGTGGCATTTGCGTAGTCGATCGGGTACACGTCGTCGCCACGGATCAGGGTCTCGCAGCTGTTGAGCTCCCAGCGGAAGAACGCGTTGACGGTGCGCAGAATCGTGAGGACCTCATCGCCGGCTCGAGCGCTCAGGAAACTGTGGTCCACCGAATAGCGATCGTGCATCGGCTTCTCCGGATGGAAATGCAGCACGATCGACTCAGCGCCGATGCCGAGGCTGCGGGCGAAGACGTCGTAGCCGTCCACGGACGCCTGCAGATGCATGAGCCGTTGCTCCGACTCGTCGTAGGCGCGATACAGGGTCTCGGTGTTCTCGACGCGCGACACCCCAACCCACGCGCCGCCGTCGAAGGGCTTCATGTACAGCGGCATGCCGACAGCACGTGCCACCGCCTCGAGGTCGAAATACCGCAGGTACCGCTCGGCCGTCCCCTGGAATCGCGGATTGTCCGGAGGCGTCTTGTTCGGCAGCATCCAGGTTTCGGGCACCTTCAGCCCGAGCCGGATCATGGCGCAGTACGCCGCGTGCTTTTCCATCGCCTGGAAGGTGAATGGGTTGTTGAGCAGATGGACGCGGTCCATGAGCACAACCTTCTTCAACCACTCGCGAGGCATCGGATACCACCAGCCGAGGCGGTCGATGACCAGCGAATGGCGCGGCTTCATGCGCAGATCGAAAGGCTCGATCGTGACCCGCTCGGTGGTGAAGCGATGCGTCTCCCCACGCTCACGAATGGAGAGATCGGCCCGGCCCAGCAACGCCTCGAACGCGGCCGGCCAGTCCTCCTCCACCCCCAGGAGCATGCCGATCAGATGGGTTCTGGGCATCGTGCATGGGAGTATGCGATCCCCCGCGCGCGAAGTGCAGACCGAGCCGGCTCAGCGTCGAGAGGCGCCGCGTCCCTTGGTGCGTGGTGGGGCTGCCGGCTGCTCGCCGGATCGGTTCTCGAGTGTGGCCTCGAGCTGCAGGGTGCGATGGAACGCCGCCCACACCGAGTCGCTGATCACGGTCCGGAATCCGCCTCGCTCCAGCTCGTACAGCGCCTCGGCGGATGTCCCGCCAGGAGAGGTGACCATGTCGCGCAACTGGGCCACGTGCTTGCCGCTCTGGAGTGCGAATTCCGCGCTCCCCTGCATCGTGTCGAGGACGAGCTCTCGAGCCACATGACGCGGAAAGCCGAGGTGGACCGCGGCGTCGGTGAGTGCCTCGATGAACAGGAAGATGTATGTGGGGCCGGTACCGCTCACCGCCGTGGCCATCGCGACCTGACGCTCGTCATGCACCTCGAACTCGCGCCCGAGCGCTGCGAGCATCGCTCGGGTCCGGGCCTTGCCAACCTCGTCGACGCTCTCGGTGGCGTACCAGACTGTGACGCCGAGCCCGATCTGCGCCGGCGTGTTCGGCATGCAGCGCACCACTGCTGGGTGGCCCAGGCCTTCACCGATGGCAGTGGTCGTCGCCCCGGCGATGATGCTGATGACGAGTTGGTCCGGACGGAGCGAGCCGCGCAGCTCGGCCATGACGCCCGAGAGCATTTGCGGTTTGACGCCGAGCAGGACCACGTCGGTGTCCTTGGTGGCCTCGATGTTCGACTCGGCCACGTTGACGTGATGCGTTGCGACCAGTTCCTCGCGGCGCGCGAGGCGGGGGTGCGTGCAGACGACGTTGCGCGCCTCCACGAGGTCGCGTTCAAGGAGCCCGGCGAGCATCGCCTCGGCCATCACGCCGGTGCCGACGATTCCGAGGCGTATCCCCCGGAGGCTTTCTGCACTCATGTGACGCCACACCTTACCGTCAACGAATCTCCGGCGGGTTCGACAGGCCATGCCATGATCGAGGCAGATGAGCCAGCTCCCTCCGTCCGGCGACGATCCGCAACCGGTCTACCGGTGGCTGCCTGACAGCTCCGTGACGACCTCCGGCGATGGCGCGTCGTGGCTGCCGCCGCCCGCCCCGACACCATCCAGCTCGTCGCAGCAGCACAGCCCCACGGCCCCACGCGAGCAGCGTCGCCGCCGCGAAGGCGCGGCCGGCGGCGTCCTCGCAGGGCTGTTCGCGTTCCTGAAATACGGCCTTGTTTTGGTCAAGTTCGGCACGTTCGGGCCGACGCTCATCACGATGGTCATCGCGATCTGGTTCTACACGCTGTTCTTCGGACCGGCATTCGCTGTGGGCATCGTGGCGCTGATCCTCATTCATGAGCTCGGGCATTTCCTCGTCGCGAGATGGATGGGACTCCCCGCGCGCCTCCCGATCTTCATCGGTCCACTCGGAGCCGTGACCAATCTGCGCCGCGCTCCGGCCGACGCGGGAAAATCCGCCATCATCGCGCTCGCCGGTCCCGCGATCGGGACCATCGCGGCGCTGATGTGCTTCATGCTCGCTGGGATTGCGGACCCGGGATATTTTCGCTACCTGCTGCTCGCGCTCGCGTATTTCGGTTGTTTCCTCAACCTGATCAACTTGATTCCCGTCGGTTTCCTTGACGGCGCCAAGGTGGCCGATGCGATCCCGAAATGGATGAACGTGGTCGGCTTGCTTGTCGTCGCCGCGGTCGTGCTGTTCTTCGGCAATCCGATCGGCATCATCTTCCTGATCCTCGGCATCTTTCACACCATCGGGCGGTTCCGCCGGACCAATCAGCCGGCCGGTCCAGCCCAGCTCGCAGCGTCGCGGCGTCTCGGCCTCGGTGCCGCGTACATCGGGATTCTTCTCGTCGCTGCCGCGGGGATGTCAATTGCAAACACCACGATCGTGAACAGCAACACCGTCCCCGGCGTCAACCAGAGCACGGGAACGACCGTTCTCTAAGGCTTCGGTGTCGTCACCGCCGCGGGTGCTTCGCAGAGCGGGAACGGAAAGGCGATGGAGTTGTACAACGCTGCGAATACATCGAGCTGGCCGCTGTTCTGATAGTTGAAGCCGAGCAGCATCGCGTGCGACGAATCGATCTTGAACCGGATTTCCGCATACAGGGCCTGCCGTGCGACAGGCAGCGGCGGCGCCGTGGCGCTGGAGGACGACGCATTTTTCGTGTAGTAGCTCAGCGTGCCGGTATAGCCGCATACCGTCGTGCTTGATGTACTGGATTGCGTGTAGCCCGGTAAGCCCGGCGCTCCGAACGACGCAAGGCTGTCGGCGGATTCCAGGACGATGCTCTGCCCACTCCCCTGCTGCGGAACGAACAGCGTCCCGAACGACTCGTTCTGGAAACCCCAGTCCTGCGGGTAGAGCGCAGTGACCCCGTCCGCCTCGGCGTACGTGTTGTAGGTGCCTTCCGCAGTGAGTGTCGGGTCGGCAACGATCCAGCCGCCGAGCGCCTGACCTTGCACGCGATACCACCCGCCGCCGCCGCTCTGGTACTGGAGAACGGTGAACTGCCTCCCCTGCGAGAAACCGCCGACGACGTTCGAGGACTCGAGGATCGGCGTCGAGTGGACCCGCAGACCGAGTTGACTGATCACCGTGCGCGTCGACCCGACGATTTGCGGGGTCGGACTCGGCGTGGGAATCGTGACGACAGTCGGCGTCTTCGTCGGCGGATGCGACGTGCCGGGAAGACCTCCGCACGCCGTGAGCAGCGCAACACTTCCGATCACGACCGTCGCGACGGTCATCGCCGGCGAGCCGGCTCGGATCAGGCGGCGAGCACGTGCAGACATCCCGCCACCGAAGCGGCGATTGCTCGAAGGTCGTAGCCGCCTTCGAGAAGCCATAAGGATCGTCCTTCGCACTGCGCGTCGGCGAGTGTGCGCACGCGGTCGGCAATTGCGGCGTACGTCTCGTCCTCGAGACGCAACTCTGCAAGCGGATCGTCGCGATGCGCGTCGAATCCCGCGCTCACGACAAGCATTTCCGGTGCGAACGCCGTCACCTCGGGGATGACGATCTCGTCGAAAAGCTCGAGCCAGCGAACACCGTCCGTGCCGGGCGCGACAGGGACATTGACCGTTGTCCCTGACGCGCCCGGGTCGCCACGATCGGACGCATGCCCTGTCCCTGGGTACCACGGGAACTGGTGCAGCGACGTGTAGAGGACGGTCGCGTCGCCATAAAAGATGTCCTGGCTGCCGTTGCCGTGATGCACGTCGATATCGATGATCGCGACTCGCGCGGCACCTGCTCGCTGCGCCGAACGAACGGCGATTGCGGCGTTGTTGAAGAGGCAAAAACCCATCGGAAGCGTCGGTGTCGCGTGATGCCCGGGCGGACGGATCACCGCGAAAGCAGATCGCGCCTCACCTCTCATCAGCGATTCCGCGCCGCGTGCAGCGCACGCCGCGGCGTTCAACGCAACCACGTATGACGCGTCGGTGCAGTACGTATCTGGGTCGAACCAGCCGCCGCCCTTCACCGCGAGTCCCTCGACACGCCGGATCTCCTCCTCGGAGTGGACCAACTGCGGCAGATCGCGTTTCCCCGCGGGAGCATCGAGCCACGGCAGCGCCGCCAGCGTCGTGTCAGCGGCGATCCCGTCGAGAATCGCCCGCACCCTGTCCGGCCGCTCGGGATGACCTGCGCTCGCGTGCTGCTCCTGGTCGTCGTTGCGGATGAGCGCGAGCGGGACGGTCACACGTGTGCAACCGCTGCGCGGACCTCCTCGATACGCTCGCGAAGCTTCCGGGCCGCAGCGGCTGCGCCTTCGGGGGCGGCGTCGAGGCCCCGGCTCACCGGGAGGATCACCCCGCGGCCCCGCGCGTCAAGACCGACGGCCACCGACTCCTCGAGCGCGCCACCCTGCGCTCCCACTCCCGGGAGCAGCAACGGGGCGTCCGGCGCCGCTGAACGGATCGCGGCGACTGCCTCGGGCCGGGTCGCGCCGACGACGAAGCCAACGCTCCCACCGGGATCCCAGCTGAGGCCGAGTTGCACGATCCGCGCACTGACCGGCATGCCCGATTCCAGGCGGGCGTCGAGCAGGTCGACAGCGCCGGGGTTGCTGCTCCGCGCAACCAGGAGGACGCCCCGGTCCGGTCGCTGCAGGAACGGCAGCACGGAATCGCTGCCGAGCAGTGGGTTGACGGTGACGCAGTCGGCGCCGAGCACATCGAAGAGCGCCCGCGCGTATGCCTCGGCGGTGTTGCCCATGTCACCCCGCTTCGCATCGAGGATCAGGATGCGATCGCGCGGAATGTGGCCACGCAGGCGCTCGAGAATCGCGTAGCCGGCGGAGCCGAGTTGCTCGAAGAACGCCAGGTTCGGCTTGAAGGCGCAGACATGCGCGATGGTCTCGTCGACGAGTTCGAGCACTCTGTACTCGGCAGCCGCGGCGCTGGTGAACCCGTCCGGATCGAGCCCGCAGCAGAGCAGCGAACCGGACGCATCGACGCACGCGTCCAGGCGTGCGGCGAATGTCACGGCGTTACCAGACCTCCCTCGAGGTGCTCGGCTGGATCGCGCCCTGGTCGGCCCGCGGCGAGTACGGCATCTCGATGCGGTCCTTGTATTTCGAGGCGCAATGCGGACAGACGCGGGCCATCCTGCCATCGAGGATCACCGCGGCGAGACGGAAAATCGGTGTCTCCTCTCCGTCGCAGTCGCACCGAGCTGTCACCGCCATCAGTACTGCGATATTGCCACGGACGCGGGACTAACCGGCGGCCGGAACGGGCACGGGGGTCGCCGCGCGTGGCGGCGGCACGCGGCGCGACAGACGGGCGCGGTCGCTGACGTGGCGCACCATCTCGAGTGCCTCGGTCTCATCGCGACAGCGCGCGGACGCCTGCCAGCGGCGCCCGGCGGTGTCCACGTCAACGGTCGCGACGTGAAAGGCCCGCTGCAGCGGCCCGGACTTGAGCCGCACGCTCTGCACCTTCACGAGCGGCACGATGATCGTCGACTTCTGCACGCGACCGGTGCGCGCGTACATGTACCGCTGCCCGAACCATGCGGCGAGAAAATGAAAGGACAGCGGGGCTTTGAGGCGTGCTCGCTTCGGAGGCCCGGCATCCGGCGGCGGGTTCGGATGCGCATCGGGCATCACTCGGGCGAGCAGCCAGAGCGCCTGGTCGCGTGATGCCACCGGGATGAGCGTTCGGGCAACCTGCTGTGCGTCGCGATCGGCTTCACGCGACACGCTCTGGCGGGCGACGTCCACTTCAAGACGTGCCCATCCGAAGACCCGCCAGAAGAACGGCTCGACCACGCGCACCGCCTGGATGCGGCCGTACGGGATGGTCTCGTGCCGCCGCTGGAGGAGCCCCCGGTCGAGCCGGACCCCGTCGCCCGCCTCACTGATCGTGAAGTCGAAATCCTCGTTGAATGCGCGCGCCACTCCGAGGCCACTGATGACCAGCACCGTGATCGCGCTGCCGAGAGCGCCGGCGCCTACGAGCGGTGCCGCCGCGATCGCGCCGACGGCGGCGATGGCGATGAGGATCGGAGCGAGCACCTGCGAGCGCATGAGCAGTGCGGGCACGAGCAGCCCGTTCTGGACGTGCAGCAGCGGTAGTGACGGCGGCTCCGGCGTGCCGACTTCCAGACCGTGCGCGAGCGCGAGCAACCGAGCACGGACCACCGGTGCCTGTGCGGCTGTCAGATACGCGAGCCGCCCGTGCTCGGCCCCACGCCCCGCAGACACCACGCGCACCTCGGCCAGGCCGAGAAACCGGCCGGAGAGCGGGGAGATCACGTCGACCGCCTGGATCCGGGACAGCGGAATGCGCAGTGACTGGCGCCGGATGAACCCGGTCTCGATCTGCAGATTGCCCTCCGCGATCCGCCATCGGGTGACCAGCCACGAGATGAAACCACCGAGGCCGCCGAGGAACAGCAGGACCGCGTAGATGATCACCGAGACCGGGAACCCGTCGTCCTGGCGGTGAAACGCCGGTTGCTCGGCGATCGATGGCACGGCCACGACCACCACGCCGATCAGCACTCGGCCGAAACGGACAATCGGCGAAAGGGGGTGCAGCCGTCGCCACGTCTGGCCCACCTCGAGCGGTGCCACGGCGGGCATCGTCGGCGGCATCAGGGTCATAGCCCGGTCGCCTTGGCCTCCCCCACAAGCGCGAGCCTGTCTCGAAGCGCATCGGCATCGACGCGGATGAGGCCCGGGATGCGCGCGTCGGTGGCAGCCGCGGCGGTGTGGAGTTGCACCGTCGCGAGCCCGAATGCTCGATCGATGGGTCCGGCGGTGACATCGATGAACTGCATGCGGCCATACGGCACCACCGACACATGCCGGAACAGCAGGCCCCGCGTCACGATCAGGTCGTCCTCGCGCTCCGCATAGCCCCACGAGCGGTATCGGCCGCGCTCCACGAGCCACGCGGTGCACGCGATCACCGCGACCACCACCGGCAACAGGTCTGCCGTTGTCAGGTTGACGATCAACGCGACAACCACGGATGCGATGAAGACGGGGCCCCAGAACAGGGCGAGCTGCGTCTGCCGGGCCAGCCAGAACCGAGGCGACAGCCGCTTCAGCTCGCCGGCCCCGATGATCTGCCCGGTCACCACAGCGCTCATGTGATTCCACGATAGACTGAAGTCAGGAGAACAGAGATGGCCGCAACGAAAGAGTGGCTCGCAAGCGTCTTCAGAGGTCTCGAGCGGCGGCTCGGGATCGACCGCGAAGGGCGCACCGTTTGGGTCTGGCTCCTTCCGCCTGCCGTCGGGGTGGCGAGTGGCGTCCTGATCGCCTTCATGCCCGGGCTGCCGGACAGCCTGAGCTGGGCCGCGCGCCTGCCGTTCTCGATCTTCGCCTTCATCACCATGACCCTGATTGCCTCGATCTACCTCATCCAGTTCGACAACGACCACAACCAGCAGGCGGTGGTTGACGACGACCCCGGCCGCAGCGATGACGGTCCCGAGACCCCGCCGGTGCCGTCCAAATCACCACCTCCGAACTGGCTCGGCGCGCTGGACAAGGTCGATGACGCACCGGAGCACCCCGACCACGACGACGAGCCTGCGAAACAGCAGCCGGTCCCGGCAGGCGCGTCCAAATAATCTAGGCGGGGTCGCGGATCGGGAGCACGATCGCCGAGGGGTGATCCTGGTCATGCCAGACCTCCTGGTCCGCGACGTGCATCGCCGTCGCGGTGGCGAACGGCTCTCCCCCGCCGAGATTGCGCACGAATCGAGGATGCGCGCCGCTCGACACCTGAACGCGAATGCGATGCCCCCGCTTGAAGACGTGCGCTGCCGGCCAGAGGCTCACGGCAACATGCGCGCTGCCGTCCGGCTGCCGTTGCCACGTCTCCGGCGTCAGATGGCTCAGCCCGTCGCAGATGTTCCAGGACTTCCCCGACGGTTCGACGTCGCAGAGCCTGGCGAAGAAATCGGTGTGCTCCAGCGTGGATCGCACGTAAAGATCCGCCGTGACGGGACCCATGATCTCGACGTCCCGCGCCAGCGGGGCACTCGAATAGACGAGCACGTCGGCTCTGCGCTCCAAGGCGCGGTTGTCCCGCCGCCCTCCCGATCGCCCGAGCACGGTGCCACCGACGGACGGCGTTGGGTCTGCCGGGTTATAGCGATAGCGATCGGGCGGCGACACCGCCGCTATCCGTGGGTGCAGCGCACCGTCCGGTTGCAGGTGCCAGGGAACGCTGCGCGCCGGCGGCGGCCATTCCTCGGCGTCGACCCACCGGCGGTCACCGCCGACAAACAGCCGGACGCGCGAACGTTGCGACCCGATGTCACGGCCGAGCAGGTGGGTGTCGAACCACGCCAGGGCATCGCGCACGCTCTCGCCGGCGACGCCCGGGTCGGTGTGCTTCCAGGGGCCGATGGTGAGCCTGACGTCCCGGCCGGCGTCCCGAAGCACGCGGTAGTCCGCCAGTTGCGCCGGCAGAAAGATGTCGTACCAGCCGGTGACCATCGTCACCGGGACCGTCAGCGCCGCGAGGTGGCGGTCGAACTCCACCGGCGCCCAGAACGCATCGTCGTCCTGGCGGGCGAGCCAGTCCTGGTAGAAGGGAACGTGCGCTCCGGTCGCGGCCACATCGGCGTCACTGAGCGGGAGCGTCGATGGGGCACGCTGCATGCGCTGCCGCGCCTTCAGCTGATCGATCGGCCCGGTTCGCCAGTCGCGCCGCTGGCTCTCGAGGATGCCGAGCCACGCCAGCGTGCTCTCGAGGGAAAACGTGCCCTCCGGATACGTGAAGGCTCGAACCCGAGCCGACGAGATCGGCGCAGCGAGCGCGCGCAGGGATTTCGGCGGATCCGTGGCAACCGCCCACTGCACGATCCCGAGATAGCTGGGGCCGAACATCGCGATCTTTCCGGAGAACCAGGGCTGGCGTTCGATCCACGCGAGCGTGGTGAGCCCGTCCTCGGCTTCGTGCCGATACGCATCGAACTCGCCACCGGAGCCACCGGTGCCGCGGCAGCTCTGCACGAGCACCTGGTATCCGCGCTCGGCGAAGAGGCGCGCGCCGAGCCCCCAGACGTTGCCCCGTCCGTATGGGCTGCGCATCAGGATGAGCGGCTCGGTCCCATTGCCGCCGGCCCGGTATCGATCGGCCAGGAGCGTCACTCCGTCCGGCATCACGATCTCGATATCGCGGCGAACCCGCACCGCGCGCGTTCGTGCCGCGGGTATGTGGCCAAGGCGCTCCGCGAGCCGGCTCGCAAACGTCATCGCACGGCC
>JBEKKP010000045.1:0-18920 GCA_050010655.1 Candidatus Dormibacteria bacterium | reverse complement strand
GAGTACACGGGCGTATCGGCGAGGCTCAGGCTGGTGTTCAGCTGGACCTGGCCGTTGTCGCCGAACCAGTACAGCGGCCGGTACATGAGGTACTGGAACTGGCTGAGGTTGGCGACGCTGAAGTACTGGAGGCCCGCGAGCGGGAAGATGTAGTTCGGTTGGGCACCAGGACCCTCAGCGAACGTCGCCGTGGTCTTGGTGACCGTCGGGCCTGTGGTGCCGGTGCTCGTACTCCCGCACGCTGCGAGGACGATCGCCCCCAGGCCGATGAGAGCGGGCACAGATTTGGCCCGCCAGCTCCGAAACGTCATGTATGCCTCCTTGTGACGACATAAGTCCACGTGGCGTCGCTCTGCCCCGGACGCAGTTCGTAGAGTAGCGATTCGTCAAGGCATCGGCCATCAATCGCCGGAAAATCACCCCGGTGGGGGAGATCGCCCGTTCGGTCAGGCAGCCCTGTCGGCAGGCCAGCGGCCCTCGGCGCGCGCCAGGGCCAGGTCGTACACCGGCGAGATCCGTAGTCGCCGGGGCATTCCTGGGCCTGCCAGACGCACCGAACGTGTCAGCGCAGCGAACCCGCCGGCGTGAGCCGGCGTCCACTGGAGGCGGTAGCCGCGGCGCAGTTCGGATGGCAGGAGTCCCGTCGCGACGAAGGCGAGCAGGTCCATGCCGGGGCGGAGCATGCGTGAGCTGACCGGCGGATGCAGGACGGTCTCCGCCACCTCCAGGGATCCCGCCCCGGGAAGGGCCTGACCGTTCCGAACCTCTTTGTCCACATACCTGCGGAGCGCCGCGGCGTTGGGCCACGTCTCACCCGGCGAGAGGCCCATGAGCCGCCCGACCGCATCCCATTCGCGCACGAAGGCGTCGCGCTCCTTCTTTGAGAGGCCCCCGACGAGCGCGTCGTGCGCGACCAGCATGGTGTCGACGAACGAGGCGTGGACCCAGCGAAGCAGCTCCGGGTCGCCTGCGGAGTAGCGAGTCCCCGCCGGGACCCTCGATGTTGCGTTCGCCGCCGGGAGGCTTCCCGAGACAGGGCGGTGCAGCCCGTTGACGCGGCCGGAGATCCGCTCGGCCTCCTTGGTCGTGCCAAAGCAGACCACCGTCACCCAGCGAACTGTCCGCTCGAGCCGGCCGTACGGGTCCGATTTGTAGGTGCTGTGCTCGATCGCGCCTTGCGCAACCAGTGGATTCGCCGCCTGCAGGAGGAGGGCGCGACCAGCGGCCAGTAGGAGCCTCGGCTCGCGCATCACCTGCCATGTGACCGAGTCGGGGCCGAACAGGCCGGGGTCGGGTGTCGGGTCACGGAGCGGCAGCGGGCGCGCTGGACCGGGGGGGCGAGTCAGAAGACGCTGAACCGCGTCTGGCAGCGGGATCCCGAGCACTGTCAGGACCCCGGAACGACCCGGTGAAGCTCGGCCGTGAGGTGCGCACGGGGCTGTCCGCCGTCGGTCGCCATTCGAAGGCTGTAGCTCAGGACATCTCTGTCGATCTCGAAGTCGCGATGCAGACCGGTGACGGTCTTGGCCGTCGGCGTGCAGTTCACCGTGGTCGAGCGGAGCCGAAGGTGGTTGCCCTCCCAGCGGCCGGTCTCGATCTCGATGACGCCGATCGGATGGGTCATGGCAACCTCGACGGCCCCATCCTGCTGCGCCCGCCAGAATCCGGCCTCGGCATGCAACGGGCGCCCGTCATCGAGTGCCGCCGTGCGCTGCATATAAGAGATGAAGGGTTTGCCGTTGTGCCCGAAGGTCACCCACTCGCGGTACCGGAATCGGGCACCTGAACCCCACTGCCCCTCGCCCTCGCCGTACCAATCGCCGAGCAACTCCGCGAGCCGTCCAAGATCGGGGTGCGTGGGCGGCTTCGGAGGCATGTCCCGAGTGTCGCACGGGTCGAAGGGGCTCCGGCGTCTGCTTTGGCTACCATCGGACGCGTGTCAGAGATCGACGGAATCGAACGCGTCCTCGTGGTCGTCGCCCATCCCGATGACTGCGACTTCGGCAACGCAGCCACCACAGCAAAGTGGACCGACGCCGGCGTGACGGTGTCCTACTGCATCATCACCGACGGGGATGCCGGCGGCTCCGACCGCAGCATCACGCGTGAGCAGATGGCCGGTATCCGGCGCATCGAGCAGACCGAGGCCGCAGCGGAGGTCGGCGTGACCGACATCACGTTCCTCGGCTACCCCGACGGGCGGTTGACGCCGAGCATCGAGCTGCGCCGCGACATCTCGCGAGTGATCCGCTTGAAGCAGCCGCAACGCGTCATCACGCAATCGCCCGTGCGCAGCTTCACCCGAATCTTCGCCAGCCATCCGGACCACCTCGCCGCGGGGGAGGCCACCTTGTGCGCCGTGTATCCGGATTCGCGGAACCCGTTCGCCCACCGCGAGTTGCTCGAGGTGGAGGGCCTCGAACCATATTCGGTGGCCGAGGTGTGGATGAGTGCTGCAGGCACGCCGGGGGTGGACGTCCAGGTCGTCGATGTCACCGCGACCGCCGACCGCAAACTGGCGGCGCTTCGCTGCCATCGCAGCCAGTACAGCGATTGGGACGCGCTCGAGGAGCGAGTCCGCGGGTGGCTTGAGCTCACCGCAAAGACGAACGGCCTCGAGGAAGGGCACCTCGCCGAGCAGTTCGTCGTCATTCCCACGGCATGACCCTGCGCATCAAAGAGCACATCACACCGTCGGCGGTCTGGCCGTCGCCGATCTCCGCGCAGCGAGCCGCCGCGGGCCGGATGCGGCTCACGGACGTGCAGCTCAGTGAAGGCGACGCCTTCTGGATCGAGGGCCGTCCCGTGGAGCGCGGCCGGTGCGTCATCGTGCGCGAGCACGACGGCGTTGTCAGCGACGTCATCGACGCGCCGTATTCGGCGCGAACCTGGGTGCACGAGTACGGCGGCGGAGCGATGCTCGCGCACGGCGGCACCGTGTACTTCTCCAGCGCCGGCGACGGGCGCATTCACACCGTCGTGCCGGGAGCGAACCCGGAGCCACTGACTCCGGCGAACCCTGCGCTCCGGTATGCCGACTTCGAGATGGACGCAACGCGGCACCGGCTCATCTGCGTCGTCGAGGACCACAGCGGCGCCACTGTGCGGAACGATCTCCGCGCGGTTCCGCTCGACGGCGGCGAGCCGATCACGCTCGCATCGGGCAACGACTTCTACTCGAACCCGCGCGTCAGCCCGGACGGTCGGCATCTGCTCTGGTTGACGTGGAACCAGCCCAACATGCCGTGGGACGGCTGCGAGCTCTGGCTTGCGGCGCTCGATGACAGCGGGATGCCGATCGATGCTCGGCTCGTCGCCGGCGGTGCGTCCGAGTCGATCTTCCAGCCATCGTGGTCTCCGCGTTCTGTCGTCCACTTCACGTCCGACAGGACAGGCTGGTGGAACCTCTATCGCTGGGACGGCGCGAAGGTCGATGCGCTCGCACCGATGCAGGCGGAATGCGGCGCCGCGCAATGGGTGTTCGGGCTGTCCACGTACGCGTTCTGCGATGACGCGCGGATCGTGCTCTGGGCACGTCGCGACGGCGACTGGGAGCTCTTCGTGCTCGATGCTTCAGGAACGTTGACGCGTGTCGATGTTCCAGAGACAGAGTTTGGTCTGCATGTCAGCGCGATCGGAGACGAGCTCCTCTATGAGGCCGGCGGACCGGAGACGCCGCTTGGAGTCATTCGCCATAACCTCGCGACCGGGACGCACCGGGTGGTGGGATCCGAAAGCAAGGACATGGCAATCGAGGAGAGCGTCCTGTCGCGACCGACGCACATGACGTTTCCGGGATACGGCGGCGAAACGGCGCACGCGTGGTTCTACCCGCCGCGCAATGACGCGAGGGCACCGGACGCGGGACGCAAACCCCCGCTCCTGCTTCGCGCTCATGGCGGACCCACCTCACAGACAACCATCGCGCTGGATCCATCGGTCCAGTTCTGGACGAGCCGCGGCTTCGCATATCTCGACGTCGACTACGGGGGAAGCACCGGATACGGACGCGCATACCGGGATCGGCTCAATGAACAGTGGGGCGTCGTCGATGTCGGTGATTGCCTTGCGGGCGCGCAGCATCTCGTCGACACCGGCGTCGTCGACCCTGACCGTCTGTTCATCCACGGCGGCAGCGCGGGCGGATACGCCGTGCTCTGTGCGATGACCTTCCACGACCTGTTCCAGGCAGGCGCGAGCCTCTTCGGCATTGCCGACCTCGAAGCGCTGTTTGCGACCCCCGGACACAAGTTCGAGGCGCGCTACGACTCGCCGCTGCCCAAGGGTCGCGGGATGTACGACCGTTCGCCCGTGCATTTCATCGATCAAGTGCGAGGCGCAGTGCTGCTGCTGCAGGGGCTCGATGATCCGGTGGTGCCCGCGGCGCAGGCGGAGATGATGTTCGCAGCGCTGAAGAGCGCGAACGTCCCGTGCGCGTACATCGGTTTTCCCGGCGAGCAGCACGGGTTCCGCGACGTCGTGAACATCGCGCGAACCCTCGAAGCGGAGCTCTACTTCTTTGCGACGGTGACTGGCATGACACTTGCGGAGAGCATCGAGCCCGTCGACATTCTCAACCTCTAAACCCGCGCGACCGCCAATTCGGACTGATGCGCGTGATCAAAATCGGCTCGGCGCAAATTCCTGGAAGAGCGACTCGAAGGGTCCGTAGAAGCTTGGGTTCCCAGGCTCGAACGCCTTGACCTTCCCGTTGTCAAGCGTCCGGCACCCGGTGTCGTGGAACCAAAGGTCGATGTCTGGCGCATGGGCGTATGCAAAGACGATCACCGATGTCGAGTCAACATCGTCGGGACAGGCGGTCGTACCCATAGGGGCCGCGGTACTGATGGTGCCGATGACGGCTGCCAGGTGCACCGCCTGGCTCGGAGTGAGCCAGACCTGATCGTAGAGCGACCCTGGATCCAGGTCGAAATCCTCGTTATAGGGAGACGGTGGCGCGTACCGGCAGATGAGGCCGCTTGTGGGGTTGGGCGCCACCAGTTCGTTGCCGATGCCAGGGTTGGACACGCCGTCGGTTGCGCCGAGCGTGAGCGGGCAGGGACGCGACACGAGAAGGCGTATCGGCGACGACACCCCGCCGACCAGCCAGGTCCCGGCGCATCCGGACGCCGCAACCGAGAGGGCGCATCCGGCCAGCAGCGCGAGCGTCCACTTCCTTCGCACGTTGCAACCCTATCGCGGCCGTCCGCGCTATGAGGGAACGCGTCGCGGCCGCAACTGCCACGCGCACAGCGGGATGACGACGAGGAGCGTGCCTGCGATGAGCAGAGCCGGAAAGACGAGGTCGAACGGGTCGGGCGCCGTCGGGATAACGGCGTTGGCTGTGTAATCCGCAACCGCGGATCCGAACGACGTGAGACTGATGACGTCATTGCTGCCGACGCCGAGGTCGTAGGTGACGCTCGCACCGGGTGCGTTCAACGTGAGGTACGTCAAGAAGCCGTGGTCCGGTACCCACGACATGTTCCTGTCGATCGACAGGTCGTGGTACAGGCTCGCGTTCATCGGTTCCGCGCCGGCCACTTTGAAGCCCGGTGCGCTGTCGATCGTGCTGCCGTCAGCCACTGCCGAGGTGACCCCAAGGCCGTTGGCAGTGCTCAGCGGTTTGTCGGTGAGCAGGAACAGGTCGGCGTTGACGGGCGCACCGGCATTGGCGAGGATTTCGAGTGGCACCCAGAGCCGCGGCGTGTGCATGGTGATCAGCAGCGGCACGCCGTCGCCGGCCTGCTGGTGACGCTCGAGAGCAAGCGACGTGTTGTATTTCGCCGCCATGAAGATCGGGCTCGACGACGCGTAGCGGAGGAGGTGATTCTCGATCTCCGCTGACACGAGGAACCCGTTGTGCGTGCACCAGTCGATGACCGCCTGACCACTTCCCTTGAGGACGGTGACGTCGAGTGCCTCGACCTGCACCTGCTCGACCACGACCGCCGGAGCACCTTCAGGCACAGCCGCGGCGAGCTGGAAGAGCGAGTCGAGTGGCGGCGCGAATTCCCGCTCCAGCCGTTGCAACGTCCATGCGCCCGCCTCGGTGATGGAGGTCGGAATCGCCGGCAGCGGCACGATCCACCCGACATCGCTCACTGCGCCTGTGAAAGCGAAGCTCGTCACGTAGTGCTCGACGCCGCCCGACCACGCGACGAACGTCGTCGCCTTCGCGAGGCGAATGTCGCCATCGGGCGCGACAAGTCCCCCGCACGCAAACACCTGTCCCGCCTGCATGACGACCGCGGCGGCAACACCCATGCCGGCAAACAGGAACTTGCGCATCTCAGAGACCTCCAAGCGGATTCACATCAGCGGAGACGGAGACGCAGGGCACCCGCCATGGGTTCCCGGAAGTGCCGCGAAAGGGTTGCCAATCAATTAGTTAGGCTATATAATGAATTCCAATGACCGCTGTGACAGCACGACCCGTGGATGTCGCCAACCGGCTGCGCCCGGTGCTGCTTCATCTCAACCGGCATCTCCGTCGCGAGGTGCACGCGTCGGGGGTCTCTGCCGGCCAGCTCTCCCTCCTCGGCTTGATCAGCGGCAATCCCGGTATCAGGATTGCCGAGCTCGCGTCTCGGGAAGGCATGTCGATGCCCTCGGTCTGCACGCACATCGACCGTCTCGAGGCCTCCGGACTGGTGACCCGCCGCCAGGCTGAGCAGGATCGCCGCCGTGTGGACCTTGAGGTGACCCCCGAGGGCGAGCGCGTCCTCAAGGTGATCCGCAACAAGCGCACTGCCTGGTTGTCAGCGCAGCTCGGCACGCTTTCCGACATGGACCTCGCCGCAATCGACGCGGCCATCACGCCACTCGAGGCGTTACTGGCGCACGCCGAATGAGCCTCGGGATCGGCAGCGCCGCCGCGCGCACGTTTCTGAGCCTGCGCCGCCATTACAACTACCGGCTGTACTTCTTCGGGCAGGTCGTGTCGATCAGTGGGACCTGGATGCAGAGCGTCGCGCAGGCCTGGTTCGTGGTGCAGAACACGCATTCACCGCTGGCTGTCGGCATCCTTGCCGTGTGCCAGTTCGGTCCGTACGGCCTCTTCGGTCTCTTTGGCGGCGCCCTTGCGGATCGACTTGATCAGCGCAAGGTGCTGATGGGCACGCAGACGGCCTTCATGGTCACGGCCGCGCTCCTCGCCGGCCTCACACTCACCGGCCACGCGACTGTGTGGGAGATCTACGTCCTGGCCGGCGTCACGGGAATGATCACGGTGCTCGACACGCCGGTCCGTCAGGCATTCACCATCCAGATGGTCGGTCGCGACGAGCTGCCCAATGCCGTTGCATTGAACTCCAGCCTCTTCAACGCATCACGCATCGTCGGCCCCGCCATCGCAGGCGGCCTGATCGCGGTCGCGGGTGTTGGCATCTGCTTCCTGATCAACGCGCTCAGCTACCTGGCCGTGCTCGCGGCGCTCTGGTTCATGCGCGTGCCCGACCTCTTCCCGGTCCGCAAGGATCAGCGCGGTCAGAACGTGTTCCGCGGTTCCCTCGAGGGCCTGAAATTCGCGTGGCAGCGCCCGGTCATCCGCTCGGTGCTGGTGATGATGCTCGTGATCGCGACGATCAGCATCAACTTCAACGTGCTGCTCCCCGTGCTCGCCGCTCGAACCCTCGACAGCGGTCCCGAGATCTTCGGCATCCTCTCGGCGCTCTTCGGCTTCGGCGCACTCATCGGCGCGCTGTTCTCCGCATCGCTCGGGCGCGCGAGCCGCCACACGATGCTTGTCGGCGCAACGCTGTTCTCCGTCTCGGAGATCGGGCTCGCGCCGCTGCATGTGGTGTGGGCCGCGGGCCTCGCGCTGATCGTCACCGGCGTCGCGTTCACGCTCTACGCCTCGCAGTCCAACTCGATGCTGCAACTTGCGGTCACCGACGAGATGCGCGGGCGCGTGCTCGGCATCTATGGATACGCGTTCGTCGGCACAGCTCCGCTTGGTGGACTCCTCGCCGGATGGCTTGCGGAGGTCGGAGGAACGCAGCTCGCATTCCTCGTGGCCGGCCTGATCGCGGCAGCGGCGACCGTCTACGGGTGGTCCGACACGGGCCGCGCTGAGCGCGCTGCAATGCCGCCGATGATCCAGGTGGCATAGCCGAACGCGCCACGCGCATTCTTCCGTCAGCGCGACATTCGATCTGGAGGTATGCCACGTGGAGCTTCGCAAGCTGGGGACACAGGGTCTCGAGGTGTCGGCACTGGGTCTCGGGTGCATGGGCATGTCGGACTTCTACGGCACCGCGGCCGAACGCGACGAGAGCGAGGCGATGGCAACCATCGACCGTGCCGCGGAACTGGGCGTGACCATGCTCGACACCGCCGACATGTACGGCCCGTTCACCAACGAGCAGCTCATCGGCAAGGCGCTCACCGGACGGCGCGATCAGTTCGTCGTGGCCACAAAGTTCGGGTTCGTGCGTCAAGCCGACGGATCGCAAACCATCAATGGCCGGCCCGAACACGTGCATCGCGCATGCGACGCGTCGCTCCAGCGTCTCGACATCGACGTCATCGACCTGTACTACCAGCACCGCCTGGATCGATCGGTACCGATTGAGGAAACCGTCGGAGCGATGGCGGAGCTTGTCGAAGAGGGAAAGGTCCGATATCTCGGGTTGAGCGAAGCGGGGCCGGCGACCATTCGCCGGGCGAACGCGGTGTATCCGATCTCCGCGGTGCAATCCGAATACTCGCTGTTCGCGCGTGATGCCGAAGAGTCCGTGCTGCCGGCAATGCGCGACCTCGGCATCGGGTTCGTGGCGTACAGCCCACTCGGCCGCGGCATTCTGACCGGGACTCTCACGCCCGATACGCTCGCGGCAACCGACACGCGCCGGGCTCGGTTTCCACGTTTCGCGGAAGGCAACTTCGATGCCAACCTGGCGATCGCAACGCGCATCGGCGAAATAGCTGCGGAGAAAGGGGTCACCGCGGCGCAACTCGCGCTCGCATGGCTGCTGCACCAGGGTGCCGACATCGTGCCGATTCCGGGGACAAAGAAGCGGTCGCGGCTCGAGGAGAACGCCATGGCGGCGGACATCGCGCTGGACGCCGACGACATCGCCCGAATCGAAGCGGTCGCCAACCCCGAGAGCGTGCGTGGCGACCGCCACTGGGACATGGCCGCGATCGACCGCTGACCACGCGCTATGGTCAGCGCGAGATGAGCGCACCGGACTCTCGCTTTGCCTGGACGCCGACGGCCGAGCAGGCCGGCGCGTCACGTGTGAGGCACTTCATCGACTCCCTCGGCGTTGGCGACCTCGACGGCGTCGCCGCCTTGGCGCGCACGGATCCCGAGCGGTTCTGGACGGCTGTAGCCGATGACATCGGTGTTGCCTGGACACGGCGATTCGATGTCGCGCGGGACACATCGCCCGGACTGCCCTGGACTCGATTCTGGGTCGGCGGCAAGCTGAACCTTGCGCACAACGCGGTGACCCGCTGGGCGGAGCGCGTGCCCGACCGGCCTGCCGTGGTGTGGGAGGGCGATGACGGGAGCACCAGCGAGTGGACGTACGCCCGTCTCCAGAACGAGACCGCTTATGCGGCATCGAGGCTCCACGGTCTCGGCATCCGCGGCGGTGACAGCGTCGGCCTGTGCATGCCGATGATTCCGGAGACCGTCGCGCTCTTTCTTGCGTGCGCATGGCTCGGTGCAGTTGTGGTGCCGCTTTTCAGTGGCTATGGCGCGGGCGCAATCGTGTCGCGCCTGCACGACTGTGATGCCAAGGTTCTGGTCGTTGTTGACGGATTCACACGGCGCGGAAGGACAATCACCATGAAAGCGGTTGCCGACGAAGCCGCCGAGCAACTGCCGTCGCTCGAGCACATTCTCGTGGTGCCGAACCTCGGCGACACGGGCATCCCGATGCGCCCGGGGCGGGATGTCATGTACGACGCGATGCCGGCTGATGCAACGGTGACATGGCCGGTCGCGGTTACCGACGCCGACACGACGTTCATGATCATCTACACGAGCGGGACGACCGGCCGCCCCAAGGGCACGGTGCACGTCCATGGCGGATTCCCGGTGAAAGCGATGCAGGACATGGCCCACTGCTTCGACATCGGCGAGCAGGACCGCCTGCTCTGGTTCACCGATATCGGCTGGATGATGGGGCCGTGGGCCATCTGCGGCGCACTGAGCATCGGCGCGACCCTGGTGCTCTTCGACGGCGTCCCGGATCACCCGGGTCCCGACCGGCTCTGGTCGGTCGTGGAGCGACATCGCGTGACCGTGCTCGGCGTCGCACCGACGGTGATTCGTGCGTTGATGCGCAGCGGCGACGAACCTGTGGCCGCGCATGATCTCTCCTCGCTCCGCGTTCTCGGATCAACCGGCGAGCCGTGGAACACGGATCCCTGGCTCTGGTACCAGCAGAAGGTGGGTGGCGGCCATCTTCCGGTGATCAACTACTCCGGCGGCACGGAGATCTCCGGCGGCATTCTCGCCGGCAACATGCTCACGCCGTTGCAACCCTGCGCTTTTGCTGGGCCGTGTCCCGGGATGGACGCCGATGTCGTCGACGAGCACGGGACGAGCGTTCGCGGCCGCGTCGGAGAACTGGTCATCCGGGCCCCATGGCCAGGCATGACGCAGGGCTTCTGGCGCGACCGAGACCGCTATATCGACACGTACTGGTCGCGCTGGCCGGACGTGTGGGTGCACGGAGACTGGGTCGAGGTGGACGCGGACGGTCTCTGGTACATCCGAGGGCGGAGTGACGACACCATCAAGGTTGCGGGCAAACGGCTCGGGCCGGCCGAGGTGGAGTCCGCCCTTGTCGCGCACAAGGCAGTCGCGGAAGCCGCGGCGATCGGAGTCCCGGATCCGCTCAAGGGCGAGGCACTCGTTGTCTTCGTCGTGCTCAAGCCCGGAGTCACCGACTCCCCCGAGTTGCGCGCAGCGCTGGCGAAGCGCGTCGCCGAGGATCTCGGCAAAGCACTGGCACCACACGCCGTCGAGATCGTGTCAGAACTGCCGAAAACTCGCAACGCCAAGGTGCTCCGGCGCGTGGTCCGCTCGGTGTACCTGGGAACGGATCGGGGCGACCTGTCGTCGCTCGAGAACCAGAGCGCCATCGGCGCGATCGAAGAGGCTCGACACTCGGCCTGACCCGATGTCCCCTCCGTGTCCGGAGCCCCGCTCGATGATGGGCGGCTCCGCGTCGGGATGCAGCGCCGTCGCAACGGCGGCGCCCGCCTGACGTCCTCGAGAGGGGGCCACCATGCCCGACTCCGTTCCGCTGCGCGGCAGCGCCTACCACCCGGCCGGCGGCACGCGCCCCGGCCACCGAACCATCCGCAAGCTCACCGACGCGGAGTTGCACGCCGATGCCGGCCTGACGCTCCTGCTTCGCGAGCGCAGAAGCGGCCCAACCACGGCGCAGAGCCTCGCGTGGTTGCAATCGCTCCCCGACCCGAGCGCGCGCCATCTCGACCTCGCGCAACTGACCGCCCGCCATGGCTTCGACACCGCCGACCGCGACCGTGTCGTGCGTTGGGCAACCGCCGCGGGGCTGCAGGTCACCGGCGAGGACCCCACAACCCGGCGGGTCATGCTGCGTGGTCGCGTCGAGCAGCTCGCGCGCGTCTTCGAGGTCGACATGGAGCGATTCGGCTGGACGCGACCGGACGGCAGCACCGTCGAGTACCGAGGACATCGAGGCCCTGCGCGCCTTCCGGCGCACCTCGATCGGGTCGTCGACGGTGTCTTCGGTCTTGACGACCGGCCGCTCGCGCGGTCGCACGTGCGTGGTCTCGACGACGGCCGCAGCGCTGTCTTCGCGTACGACCCGCCGCAGCTCGCAGCCCTGTATGACTTTCCGCGTCTCCCCAACGGCGGCGAGGGTATGGAACTCGTCGCGGGGATGATCGAGCTCGGCGGCGTGGTGCACCCGTTCGACCTTGCCGCGTCGTTCGCGCGCCTGGGGCTGCCCGCGCCGGACATCACCAACGTGTGGCTCGACGGCGCCACGCCCGCTCCGGACCCGAATGGCGCGGACGTCGAGGTGGCGCTCGATTACCAGGTCATCGGCGCGATGGTCCTCGCCATGGCGCCGAAGGCGCACCTGACGATCGTCAGCTACAACGCGCCCAACAGCGAGCGTGGATTCATCGACGCCGCGGCGACCGCAGCCGGTGACGCGATCCGGCATCCAGCGGCGGTCTCGATCAGCTGGGGTGCGCCCGAGGATCACTGGTCGCCGCAGGGCATGCGCGGGCTCGACTCCGCGTTCGCGACCGGCGCCCTCCATGGCGTCACGTTCAGCGCGGCCGCCGGTGACGCCGGCTCGACGAACGACGAGATCGACGGCTACCAGCATCCGGAGTTCCCGGCTTCGAGCCCGCACGCGTGGGCCTGTGGCGGCACCACGCTGCTTGCGGCCCGCGGGCGCATCCGGACCGAGACCGTCTGGAACGAGCTCTCACGTGGCGCAGGGGCGGCCGGAAGCGGCGTCAGCACCGTCTTCCCGGTCCCCGCATACCAGGCCGAGCTGGGCATCCGCCCCCGTTCGGCCGACGGTGGGGCGCTCGGGCGCGGGCTCCCGGACGGCTCCGGAAACGCCGACCCGCTGACCGGCTGGAACGTGGTGGCATTGCGGCGGCTGCGGTCGACCGGTGGCACCAGCGCCGTGGCGCCCATGTACACGGCGCTCTGGACGCTCGTCTCCGCGCAGCTCGGGCATCGCATCGGATTGCCGCATCCGTCGCTCTACGCCAAGCGCGGCCGCGGCTTCAACGACGTCACCGCGGGCGACACCGGCGGCCCATACCGCGCAGGTCGTGGATGGGACCTGGCGAGTGGTTGGGGCAGCCCGGATGGACGTCAGATCGCGCGTGACCTCGGCGTGCGCCTGCCTGCGCAGGAGGTGCGCCGGCCCCGAATCGGCACCGGCGAGCGCGAGATCGCCTGAGTTCAGCCGGTCCCGAGGAGTGCGGCTGAGCCCGTGGCAAGTGCCACGGGCCGGCCGTCGGCCCCGAGGATCTCCGCGGTGCCGACAGTCAGGCTGCGGCCCCGGTGGACCACTTTCGCTCGTGCTTCCAGGAGACTGCCGTCCCCTGCCACCGGCCGGAGGAAGTTGACCTTGATGTCCACTGAAGCCATTCCCTCACCCTTCGCGAGAGTCGTCTGGGTGGCGAGAGCGAGCGCGAGGTCGGCGAGCAGGACGATGAAGCCACCCTGAGGCCACCCGAACGGCGTGGCCAGCCAGCCGGTCAGCGGCATGGCGCAGTTCGCCGCTCCGAGCGTCGCCTCGGTTGGGGTGATGCCGAGCAGGTGGTGCATCGGCGGCAGCGGCAGGTCGCCGCGGATCTGCGCGTGGATGATCTCCACACCGCTGCGTTGGCGGAACTCGGATTCGTCGATGCGCTCGCCGGAAATGGGTCGAAGGTATGGGTCGGGCCCGTCGTCGGAGCCGTCGGATGCGTGCTCGCGCGCCGGCGGCGCTGCCGTGCCGCCACGCGTTGGCGCGCTCGATGCCGCCTCGCCGAAGATTCGGATCCGCGAGGTGGCGTACGCGATGAGGCGGCCGTCTCCGTCGATGACCTCGCCTGCCGACAGGCCAAGCGTGGTGCCGGCGTGCAGCGCGCGGCCGTGTGCGGTGACCACCGAGCCCACGCGTGCCGGACGCAGATACGTCATCGACATTTCCGCAGTCGTGTACTGCGTATGCGCCGGAAGCAACGACTGCAGCGCGCAGCCGAGCGCGGCATCCGCGGCGAGCGCGAGCACGCCACCCGGAACGCTGCCGTGGGACCACTCGAGCCACGCGGACACGGGCAGGCTGAACGCGGCCTTGCCCTCGTCCGCGCCGTCGAACGTGACCCCTGTGAGCCTGCCCATCGGCGGCTGTGCGCGCACGAGTCGCAGCGCCTCGAGCCCGGTCAGGTCGCGGGTGGAGGCATCGAGGATGTCGCCTCGGACCGGTAGGTCGCGCCACAGGGCGGGCTCGCGGATCAGCATCGCCCGAGCTTAGCGACGACCCACCATCGCGCCGCTCAGGTCGGTGGTGGCGCCGGCACCCAGGCAACGCCGGTGCACGTCGATGTGGCGACATTCGTGCCCACGACTGCCGCTGCATATCCGACGCCTCGCACAGTGACACTGCTGGGGAATCCCGGCAGCGGGATCGGCAACTGCACGACCCGCGAGACGATTGCGTACACGTGGCATCCGTCGCTGGCGCACAAAGCACCTTCCGGTTGCTGAGGATCGTTCACGGTCTTCAACACCAACGGGTTCGACGGGTCACGCGGGATCTGTGCCGACTGGTCTGACGTCTGGATGCAGGAACGCTGGAACGCGTAGAGCGAGCCTTCGCGATCCTGCGCGGTGATGTCGACGATCGGCGGTGTGCACACGACATTCGTGCTGGGATTCGGGCACGGACCGGTGACCCCGTACAGGTAGCTGGGGTTGACCGAGTCGGCACCGGACTGCGCGCCGAGTTGTGCTGCGTCCTGCACGCGACCCGACCACACATACAGATATGCCGAGTCCGCGACGAGGCACGTGAGGCTGAAGAGGAACAACGCGAAACCGAGCGCGAAGACGATGAGCGTCTGCCCCCGCTGACGTCGATGCACCAGGCGCGACCGCATGGTTCTCACTGGCGAAACGGCGGCGGAAGCGCCTCCGCCTGGGCGCGAATCGTCGGAGTCCAGAACACGCCCCAGGCCAGTGGTGTGTTCGAGAAGTCGAGCGACGCGGACGCAGTGCAGGTGACCACCTCGAGCCCGGCCGGCGGGTCGAGTGTCCGGTCCACGTACCCGGGGACGGCAACACCGGCTGCGGTAATCGATCCGATGTCGCACGACACTTCCGCGTTGGTCGGTGACCCGGTGTAGCCGACTGGTTGGCGCGGTGGATTACCCGCATCGCCGCTGTCGCCGCCCGATGTGCACAGCGTCGCCGCAGTCCAGTGGAGCAGACCGACGTACGTCGTCATCGTCCCGTAGAACGTCTCCGCGGCATACCTGCAACCGGTCGGCAGACCGGCGGTGATCAGCGTCACTCCGTGCAAGCCGCAGCATCGTGTCCCCACAGCATCGATCGCGCTTTCCGGTGCCTGGAATCTCGATTGCGCCGCAAGCGCGGTAGCGGAGTTGAGCTGTTCCTGCACGGTCACCTGGACCATCACCGCGATGAAATTGCAGACCAGGAACAGCAGGATCGGAATGACGAGTGCCGTCTCGAGAACCGCTTGAGCGTCATCGCCGCGGCGACGGCTGCGCCTCACGGAGCGAAACGGAGCGTATGCGTGGTGGCGGAAATGTCTGTCGGCAGCTCGAATCCGCCAGCGCCGGGACCGAAGCCAGGCGGCACCAACGACGCGACAAAACCAATGACGCGAACCGTGATCATCGGCGAGTCGTCGCAACCCAACGGCCACGGCGATGGCTGTCCAGGTGGTGGCTTCGTGCATGCAGGCGGGTCTGCCTCGCTGACGCAGACCACGACGACGCGGGGACCGTCCGCGGCCTGTACCTGCGCCGGCGTCAACGGGCATTGCTGCGTGTTGTCCGGCGCGCAGCCGCCATTCGCATCGGTCGCGCACCAACTCTCGATCGCTGTCCCGAACAGCGCGCTGTGCAAGCGACCTGAGATCGCGGCAGCGACTGCGCGCGCGTCGGGTGCCTTCTCCGACACGGGGCTCGAGCCCGCCGACGAAGCGATCATCGCCGCCTCCTGCACGGCGGATACCTCAGCAGATGTCTGCACGGCCCAGAGACCCGCGTCCAGCGCGCCGATCAGGCACAGGAGAAAAAGCGGCAGCACCACGGCGAACTCGAGAAGGGCCTGACCACGGGCGTGCGGCTTGCGTCGAAGACGCACCACCCCCTCGAAATCCCCTCCCATCGTCTCTCCATCCTAGCCGGGTGGACCGCCGCTACGAGGAGAGCACGACGAATGTCAGATCTACCGGCACAAGTGAGGTAACCATGACCGGATCGGCCGGCTGATTGGTGGTCGGGTTGATGAGAGTCGTCCAGTTTCCGTCGGCGAAGACCTCTAGCACGTACGGCCCGCCGATGGGGATGTTGCTCAGCGAGAAGTCGCCCGATGCGTCCGCGGTCGTCGTGTAGAACGGACCGCTCGTCTGATACATGCCCCCGGGCTCGGCCTTGTAGTTGGAGCTGAGCCGGACGCGGTCCGATATGGGCAGACCGAGATGCGTGACCAGGGTGCCTGTCACCGACTGCGGCGCCTGGAGCATTGCCTGAGCGATGGCTGCTTCCGCGCTGTTCGGGAAGGTCGCGACCAGCTGCCGGAGCGCGGAAAGGGATTCCAGATACGCGTCGTGGGCGAGATCCTCCTCACCGGCGGCGAGGAGCGCCGATGGGAAGAGGCTGTCGGCGGTTCGTGTGGCCTGGGCGGAGCCGGCCTTGACGACCACGTCGAGAATCGGCACGGCATCGGTGGCGCGTCCAGCCGAGACGAGAACCTCCGCCTCGCCTGCCTGATCGATCGGCAGCAGCCGTGATACCACGACCCCCGCCGGCGTCGCGGGCGCGAGGTCCGTGATCTCGATCAATCTGCTGATCGCGCTCGAGTACTGCGCCTGTGCGGCGTCCGCGCTCGATGCCTTGAGGAGCAACGCCGCCAGCGAGTCGAGCGCCGACGACCGAAGCGCCGGAGCCGTCACGGTCCGATAGAGCGCGACTGCCGCATCGATATGCCCTTCGCGTCCGAGTGCCGCGGCCCACGCCATGACCGTCTGCTCAGCAGCACGCGCGGCATCGCCGGGGGCGCCTGTGTCCACCATGGAGAGGGGGCCGGTCCGCGCGGCGATCTCGTCATCGATCGCGATCGCCTCGGCGTACTCCCCGTTCGCTGTGAGCGTGGCGGCAGTGGACGCCGCGGTTTCCGTTCCGGTTGCCATCCCCACAGTGGCCCCGGCGGCTGCGGTCACAATTCCGGCGATCACGAGCGCCACGACCGGCCAGCGCCGAGGCGGGTACGAGCCGAGTTCGCGCAGTGGTGGCGGCGCCGGTGGTGGCGCAGGCCAGTCATGGACAGGCGGGGGCTCGGGATTCGGATCCACTGACGCATAACGTACGTGCGCGCCGGACCGATTCGCCGTTCATTGCTTCGGGGCGACCGCAGCGCGACGGGTCGACCGGGCTGGGGACGAGTAGGCTGCTCGCCGAATGATCACTGTGGACGGCGGCGCGCTCAGCATCGATGCCGTGGTTCGTGCCGCCCGTGGGCGCGAGCCCGTGAGCCTGGATCCAGGCGTCCGCGACCGCATGCGGCCGGCGCGTGAAGTCGTCGACCGTCTCGATCGTGAGGGAGCAGCCGTATATGGCGTCACCACCGGCTTCGGGGCGCTGGCGGACCGAGCCGTCGATCCCGCGGACCGCGCCCTCCTGCAGCGGTCGGTCGTGCTGAGCCACGCGGCGGGATCCGGCGCGCGGCTGGACGACGAGGTGGTCCGGGGAATGATCCTGCTGCGCGCGCGGACCCTGGCTGCGGGGCTGTCAGGCGTCCGGGTCGAACTGGTCGAGGCGCTCCTGGGATTGCTGGCGGCCGGCATCGTCCCCTGGGTGCCGGAGCACGGTTCCCTCGGTGCCTCGGGCGACCTGGCGCCGCTTGCGGCTGTCGCCACCGTGCTGCTCGGTCAGGGATGGGTTGCGGAAGGCGCCGGTGGGCGCATCGAGGCAGCGGCCGCGTTGCGCGCGCACGGGCTCACGCCCATCGACGTCGAGCCCAAGGAAGGGCTCGCGCTCATCAACGGCACCGACGCCATGACGAGCATGCTCGCGCTGGCGGTACAGGACATCGAGGAGTTGCTCCGCCTCGCCGACATTGCCTGCGCGCTCAGCGTGGAGGCCTTGCTCGGAACGACCGTCGCGTACGACGAGCGCGTGGTTGCGCTTCGACCCGCGGAGGGACAGGCGCTCTCCGCGGCGAACCTGCGCGCGTTGCTCCATGACAGCCCGATCGTCGCGTCGCACCGGCCGTCGCGCCACGCCGTGCAGGACGCGTACTCGCTGCGCTGCGCGCCGCAGGTGCATGGCGCCGCGCGTGACGTCGTTGTCTTCTGCCGGCGCACCGTCGAGCATGAATTGGCCAGTGTTGTCGACAATCCCGTCGTCCTCGGCGACGAGGTGGTGAGTGCCGGCAATTTCCACGGACAGGCGCTCGCGTATGCGGCGGACATGCTGGCCTCGGCGTGCGCCGACATCGCGGCGATCAGCGAGCGCCGTGTGGACCGGCTGCTCGACCCGGCGCGCTCGCGCGGTCTTCCGGCGTTCCTCAGCCCGGAGCCGGGACTGAACAGCGGGCTGATGATCACGCAGTACACGGCTGCGGCCATGGTTGCGGCGCTCCGGCATGCAGCGACGCCGTTCGCTGTGCAGAGCGCCGCGACCAGCGCCGGGCAGGAGGACCATGTCTCGATGGGCTACGAGGCGGCGCTGCGCACCCGGCGCTCGGTTGGACTGCTTCGCGCGGTGCTCGCAATCGAGGTGCTCGGCGCTGCGCAGGCGATCGAGATGCGCCATCCGCTCCGTCCCGCTCGCGCCACCGGAGCGGTCATCGCGACGCTTCGCGCACGGACGCCATCGCTTGGTGCCGACCGCATCCTCAGCGGCGATCTCGAAGCTGCGGAAACATGGGCTCGTGACGGCGAGTGGCATGAGGCATTGACGGCCGCCGGAGTGAGATTGCAATGACGACGGGAGCTCGTCCGGTGCGCGCGCCCCACGGCAACACCTTGAGCTGCGGCAGCTGGCAGACGGAAGCGCCGCTGCGGTGCCTCATGAACAACCTCGACCCTGCGGTTGCTGAGGACCCCGATTCGCTGGTGGTATATGGCGGCACCGGCCGCGCCGCGCGCTCCTGGGAATGCTTCGACGCGATCGTTGCCACACTTCGCTCGCTTCGCGACGAC
>JBEKKP010000044.1:0-19763 GCA_050010655.1 Candidatus Dormibacteria bacterium | reverse complement strand
CGGGCACGCTCCTCGGCGTGGACGGCGGCATGGCCGGCCTTCGGGTGGGGTAGAGGTTCAGACCCCAGCCCGGTGCGTCCACGCACCGGCGAGCATCGTTGCGGCGACGGGCATCGTGCGCAACGCCTCCGGCTCCGCGGTGAACGGGTCGCGGTCGAGAACGATGAGATCTGCGGCGTCTCCGGCCCGCAGCGTCAAGTCGCGGCGCCCCGGCGGCATCGATGCGGCGAGCGCCTCGTGAACCGTGATTTCCTGCTCGGGGTGCCATCGTGGCCGCTCATCGCGCGAACGGTGCACCGCAGCGGCGATGGCGAGCCACGGGTCGAGTGGCGCCACCGGGGCGTCTGAACCGAAGGCGAGGGTCGCGCCGGCGTCGAGCAGCGACCGGAACGGGAACGTTCTTTGTGCGCGGTCGGCCCAGTAGCGGTCGGTGACGTCGCGGTCGTCGAGGAGATGTTCGGGTTGGACGCTCGCAATCACACCCAATTCTGCGAAGCGCTGCACGTCGGCATCATCGAGGAGTTGCGCGTGCTCGACGCTGCCGCGCGCGCCGGTTCGCGCAAACGCCTGCAACGCAAGCGCATTTGCCGCATCACCGATTGCATGCACCGCGCAATCGAAACCGGCATCGGTTGCGCGGCGCATGAGTGTTGACAACGCATCGAGTGAAACGAGCAGCATGCCGCGTTCGTCGCCGGCGCCACTGGACACTGCGTACGGGTCGTGGCAGAACGCGGTTCGCGTGTTGAGCGAACCGTCGCTGATAACCTTGAACGGCCCAACGGTGAGCAGACCATCGGTGCCATCCACCGCCTGTCCGGTGCGAAGCGATTGCGCGATGGCGTCGTCGAGCCGCTCCGG
This sequence comes from Candidatus Dormibacteria bacterium, assembly GCA_050010655.1. Classification (GTDB taxonomy): domain Bacteria; phylum Chloroflexota; class Dormibacteria; order Aeolococcales; family Aeolococcaceae; genus Palsa-851. The sequence continues at coordinate 18,902 of JBEKKP010000044.1, read as the reverse complement.
CCATACGGCGCTCGCGACGCGAAGGGAGTAAGTACCGGCTGCCATCCGACGCGTCCAGGCGGCGAGCGACCATGGTTTCTCCATGTCGACGATGCCGACAACGCCACGCGCCGCCGCGGCGCGCGCAGCCGAATGACACCACGCATCCATGGTCTCCGCGTCGGCATTTCGCGACTCGCCGATCACGCGCATTGCGTCGTCCTCACGCAGAAGCCCGCTCGCGTCGTCGGAGTGCCCGAAGCGGCGCAGCGCGGCGCTGTTGAGCCACGCGCTGTGCAGATCGGCGCTGATCAGCACAACGGGTATCTCGCCGGACACCGCGTCGAGCATGTCGCGGCTCGGAGGCGACGGCCACAGCGCAGCACGAAACCCGAATCCGATGACGGTCGCGCCGCGCGCCGGCGGGCGATTGGCGATCGAGCCCGCGACGACTCGCACCGCAGCAGCTGCCGTATCCGCGCCGGAAAGATCGAGGCGCGCAGTCGCCTGCGCCCACTGTTCGAAATGCACGTGGCGATCCCACAGCGCGGGGAGAACGAACCGCCCGTCGAGATCGATCACGTCGGACACGTCCGGTCGGGAGTCCGTGCTTCCGATCGCCGTAACGTCCGCACTTAAAACGAGGACGTCCTGAACGGCGTCTTCATGCGCGAGGCGCGCCCTGCGCAGAAGAGTGCTCGTCATATCGAGATCATCACACTCGCGCAAACTTGACTAATCTAGTCAGGATTTGCTACGGTCGCCTGCGATGGGGACGAGGGCTCTCGGATTGACGCGCTGCCGGTGGCTCGACCACGGCTGTTGCGGCTCCGCCATCTGTAGTCGCTAACCAGGCGCCCGACGACTCGCCGCGCACCAACAGCGCGGTGTCAATCACGGACTGTGTTCAATCAAATCGCACATTGCAAGAGGTATGCCATGTCTGTCACTGACGAACTGCTCGAGAACAACGCGCGCTACGCGGCCACATTCGACAAGGGCGCGACGCCGCTGCCGCCGGCACGTGGTGTCGCAGTCGTCGCCTGCATGGATGCGCGACTCCACGTCAGCGCGATTCTCGGACTCGAGATCGGCGACGCACACATCATTCGCAATGCAGGCGGAGTCGTCACCGATGATGCGATACGTTCACTTGTCATCTCGCAGCGTCTGCTCGGGACGAAGGAGATCATCCTCATCCATCACAGCGACTGCGGCATGGTGACTTTCTCCGACGACGCGGTCAAGGCACAGATCAAGGAGGAGACCGGCATCCGTCCGTCGTTCTCGCTCGAAGCCTTCCCTGACTCGGCCGACGACGTCCGTCAGTCGATCGCGCGCATCAAGGCGAGTCCATTCATCCCGCACCGCGACAACGTTCGCGGGTTCGTGTACGACGTGGCGACGGGACGGCTCAACGAGGTGGAGGGCGAGCGCGAACTGTCCGGTGCGTCGGCAGGCGCCGCCGACGGCGCGACCCACTAGCAGACCCCGCCAGCTCAGCAGCTTCCGCGCCGCGTCTGTCGCCGGCGCGGAGGCTGCATCGAGTGGGGCCCACACGCACGGGCGCTCCTGATACTTTCGTGTGGTGTCAATGGGCACCATGCTCGGCCGCCTCATCTCGGCGACGTCTCGCGCGCTCGAGGCCGAGCTCGGCGTTTCGAAGGCATACGTCATGTTCCTCGCGGAGCTCGAACACTTCGAGCATGTGCACGTGCACGTTGTGGCGCGTCCAACGCCGGAACTTCGCGGCACGAAGGTCTTCGACCTGCTCAAGCGACCGCCCGAGGAGTGGGTGCCGGATGCCGACATGGACGCCTTCGCGGCACGCATCACTGCTCGCTTGGGTGACGAGCTCGGCGGTTGAGATCGCGCCCGCAAAGAGCGACACGACTGTTACATCCGGTCGCTCGATCTTGGATGAATCGGCGCGCGACATGCGTTCCAAACGCTCGCCGAAAGTTGCGCACAGGCATGTCCCTTACAGCACAGTCACAGTGCGCAGTTGTCCACACTGTGCACAGGGTTGTGCGTCTCAAACGCGTCGTTTTCAGACGCGCTGGAACGGTTGACAGAGGGTCATGGCAGCGGCGTACACTCCGGCGGTGACATCGGAGGCGGGCATGTCGAGGCATTCACAGCGAGCTTCCATGCCGCGCCGCATCTGCGCACGCGTGGGATGCGGTGAGCTTGTGCACAAGCCCACTGCAAAGTACTGCAGCATCAAGTGTTGCTCCATCGACCCGGCGCGACACGAGCGCTTGCGCAACCAGGCACGGCGCGCGTCGGCGCGTCCCATCCCGATGTTGCGTCAGCTTCGCTTCGACTTCCAGTCCACTGCCTTCGATCCCGAGGCGCAGCTCAACGAGTTGTGCCGGGAGCGCGAGGACGTGCCGTCGGGGATGTCCCGGCTGACCGGCTGAGCGCGCGCCACTTCGAATCGGGGGCGCAGCAGGCGGACTGCGTAGAATCGGCGTCTCATGCCAGACGAGATCGTCGACGACGCCGCTGAGGCGGGCGCACCACTTCCAGCACCGGCCGAGCCGACGCTCGACATCCTCCGCCACAGTGCCGCCCATCTCATGGCCGCTGCAGTGGTGGAGCTGTTCCCCGGCGCGCAGTACGACGTCGGTCCCGCAATCGAGGACGGCTTCTTCTACAACTTCCGTCTTCCGGACGGCCGGCACTTCGTGGACGACGACCTGGCGCGCGTCGAAGCGCGGGTCGGCGAGCTGGCGGCACGAAGGATCCCGTTCGTCCAGGAGGAGTTGCCGCGGGCGCAGGCGGTCGAGATGTTCGCCGCCATGCACCAGGACTTCAAGGTCGACATCATCAACCGCCTTGCTGACGACGTGACGACGGTCAGCATCTACCGCACCGGCGACTTTGTCGACCTGTGCCGCGGGCCGCATGTGCCAGATACCGGCTGGCTGAAAGCCGTGCGCGCGCTGCGCATCGCGGGCGTGTACTGGCGCGGAGATGCGCGCAACGAACAACTGCAGCGCGTGTATGGCACCGCCTGGTTCACGCGCGACGAGCTCGATGCATACATGCATCGACTCGAGGAGGCTCGCAAGCGCGACCACCGCAAGCTCGGCGCGGAGCTCGACCTGTTCTCCTTCCCGGACGAGATCGGCTCGGGGCTGCCAGTCTTCCATCCGAACGGTGGGCTCGTGCGCAAGCTGATGGAGGACTACTCGCGCCTGCGCCACGAGGAAGCCGGGTACTCGTTCGTGAACACCCCGCACATCACGAAAGAGGATCTGTTCAAGACGTCGGGTCACCTCGAATGGTTCGCCGAGGGCATGTTCCCGCCGATGGAGCTCGACGAGGGCACGAAGTACTACCTCAAGCCCATGAACTGCCCGATGCACATCCTCATCTATCGCAGCAGGATGCGCTCGTATCGCGAATTGCCGTTGCGACTCTTTGAATTCGGCAGCGTGTATCGCTACGAGAAATCCGGTGTCATTCACGGACTCACGCGCGTTCGTGGACTCACCATGGACGACGCGCACATCTTCTGCGCGCGTGAGCAGATGATGGACGAGCTCGTCTCCCTGCTCGACTTCACCCTCGGCCTGTTGCGCGATTTCGGCCTCACCGACTTCTACCTCGAGCTGTCGACGCGACCCGAGCACAAAGCCGTCGGCACGATGGAGGAGTGGGAGTCGGCGACCAACGCGCTCCGTCTCGCCGCTGAAGGCCGCAACCTCGCGCTCGTGCTCGACGACGGCGGCGGTGCTTTCTACGGACCGAAGATCTCGGTGCAGGCGCGCGATGCCATCGGGCGCACGTGGCAGATGTCCACGATCCAGGTCGACTTCCAGTTTCCGCAGCGTTTCGACCTGCACTTCGTCGATGACACCGGCGCGGAGCAGCAGCCGATCATGATCCACCGCGCGCTGTTCGGATCCATCGAGCGCTTCTTCGGCATCCTCCTCGAGCATTACGCCGGCCATTTCCCGCTTTGGCTCGCGCCGGTGCAGTGCGCGATCGTCCCGGTCCAGGACGACAGCGAAGAAGTGATGGCATCCGTCAGAGGACTTGCCGCAGAGATGCGCGCACGCGGATTGCGCGCGTCCGTTGATGAGCGCCACGGCGAGCGCATGCAGGCGCGTGTCCGCGATGCGGAGCTCAAGCGCATTCCTTACGTTGTGGTCATCGGCAAGCGCGATGTCGAGCGCGGTGACGGTGTCGTGCGCGTGCGCGACGTTCGGCGCAACTCGCAGGAGGATGTCGCCACCGGCGAGCTCATCGACCGCCTGGTGGCCGAGGTCAGCGAGCGGCGCCCCGAGTGAGACGCGCCCGGCCCCGCAAGGCGCCGGACCTGATGCTCACCACGCATGCCCCGCTCCGGGGGGAAGCCAAACTCCGGGCCGCGGTGGCGGGATTCAAAGTCGATGTCGCAGGCAGGGTGTGCCTCGACCTCGGCGCCGCCGCCGGCGGGTTCACCCGAGTCCTGCTCGAATCCGGCGCGGCGAAGGTGTACGCGGTGGACGTGGGCTTCGGCCAGCTCCTGGGGTCGCTGCGTCAGGACGAGCGCGTGGTGAACCTCGAGGCCACCAACGTCGCGGCGCTCGACACGCATCTCATACCGGAGACCATCGAGGTGGTGACCATCGATGTCTCGTACCTCGCCCTGGCCGCCGCAGTGGCGCAGCTCGACCGGATCGCGATCGCACCGGGCGCCGACCTGATCGGCCTCGTGAAGCCGATGTTCGAGTTGCGTCTGGCGCGTGCACCGGTGGATCCGGAGACCGTCGGCGCTGCCACCGCTCGGGCCGTGGCGGGCATCGCCGAGACGGGCTGGGAGATCGTCGGCGTGATGCCGTCACCGGTCCTGGGTGGGAGAGGAGCCGTCGAGGCTCTGGTCCATGCCCGCTATTCCCCATGAGGTGACGGGAAGTTTGGCCGTCCCGCGTGCGTGTTATATTCCGAGGCCGACGCCCATACCGGGCGCCGCAAAGCAGGACCGCCAGGTACGGCCCTCACCTTCCGGGCTTGCCTTGAAGGTCCAGCACCCGAGCCCTGGATAGCGGAACCGCTGTCCAGTTTTTTATACCCACAAGGAGGCCGCGCCGATCGCATTCCGAGAGCTCAGGGTCAATGACCAGATCCGCATCCCTTCGGTCCGCCTGTTCGACGACACCACCGGCGAGCAGATGGGGATCGTCACCATCGAGCGAGCGCGAGAGCTCGCAGCGCAACGTGAACTGGACCTGGTCGAGGTAGCCCCCCAGGCCCAACCGCCGGTGTGCCGTCTCATGGACTACGGGCGCTTCAAGTTCGAAGCCCTGAAGAAAGAGAAGGAAAGCCGAAAAGAGCACAACACCATCAACGTCAAGGAGATGAAGCTCCGTCCGAAAATCTCGGAGCACGACTTCCAGACGAAGTTCGGATCCGTCCGGCACTTCCTCCATGACGGCGACAAGGTCAAGCTCACCATCATGTTTCGCGGACGCGAGATGGTGCACCAGGAGTACGGGCGCAAATTGCTCGACCGGATGGCCGAGGAATTGAAAGAGGTGGCGATCATCGAGCGGACTCCACTCGTGGAGGGCCGCAACATGATCATGATCATGAGCCCGCTCAACAAGAAGCACGCAAAAGGTGACCAGCACACCAACGACCGGCGTCCGACGCAGGAAGTGGAGATGAGCGTCACCGTTCCGGACGAAGACAACGGCGCTGAAGCAATCAGCATCACCGTTCCGGTAGAAGACAACGGCGCCGAATCAGGGAGCACCAAGGACCATGCCGAAGATACGAACCCATAAGGGAACCGCCAAGCGGCTCCGTGTCACCTCCACGGGAAAGGTGATGCGGCGCAAGGCGTTTCGCTCGCACATGCTCGAGCACAAAAGCGCCAAGCGCAAGCGGGCGTACCGCATGCAACACGAGGTGTCTGCTTCGGACCGCCGCAAGGTGATCCGGCTCGCACCCTACCTTTAGGAGGGAGTTATGGCCAGAGTGAAGCGTGGGGTGACGGCCAAGGCTCGCCACCGCAAGATCCTCGAGATGGCGGAGGGGATGCAGGGAGCCCGGCACCGGCTCTATAAGAACGCCAACGAGGCGGTCATGCATTCGCTCGCCTACGCGTACCGCGACCGCAAGCAGCGCAAGGGTGATATGCGCGGCCTCTGGATCGCGCGCATCAATGCTGCAGCCCGGCAGAACGGCCTGGCGTACAGCCAGTTCATGCACGGTCTCAAAGAGGCCGGCGTCGAGGTGAACCGCAAGATGCTCGCCGATATCGCGGTCAAGGACTCGGGCTCGTTTCAGCAGCTCGTCGAAGTCGCCCGGGGCGCTCTCACCAAGGCGTGACCCCCGACGTCCACCGCGTGGCGGCGGAGGCTCTCGAAGCCATCACCGCGGCGCAGGACCTCGCCGCGCTCGACACCGTGCGGACCAGATACCTCGGCAGAGGCGATGGTGAGCTGACCGGGTACCGGCGCGGCCTCGGCAAGATCGCCGACCCGGACGCGCGCCGGCAGATGGGCCAGATGGTCAACGAGCTCGTCGAGCGCGTGACCGATTCGCTCGACGAGCGCCAGCGGACCATCGAACGAGCCGCGCGCGCCAGGAGCATGGAAGCGGAGGCGCTCGACCTCACGCGGCCCGCGCCACCGCTTCGCCGCGGCCGCCTGAGCCCCGTGACGCTGGCCGCGCGCGAGATCCGGCGCATCTTCGGCCAGCTCGGGTTCGAAGCCGTGGAAGGCCCGGAGGTCGAGTACGACCGGTACAACTTCACGCTCGTCAACCAGCCGCCGGGACACCCGGCGCGGGACTCGCAGGACACGTTCTACATCGATGACTCACGCCTGCTCAGGACCCACACCTCGCCCGTGCAGATCCGCAGCATGCTCATTCGCGGTGCTCCCCAGCGGGTGATCGTCCCCGGCAAGACGTACCGCCGCGACCACGACGCCACCCACATGCCGATGTTCCATCAGGTGGAGGGGCTCTGCATCGACGAGGGCATCGCGGTGAGTGACCTGAAAGGCACGCTCGAATTCTTCGCGCGATCGCTCTTCGGCGCGACGTCGGCGTTGCAGTGGCGGCCGCACCATTTCCCGTTCACCGAGCCGTCGCTCGAGCTCGAGCTCGCATGCGTCGTCTGCCACGGCGCGGGGTGCAGCATCTGCAAGTACAGCGGCTGGCTCGAGCTGCTCGGCAGTGGCATGGTCCATCCCCAGGTGCTGCGCAATGGTGGCGTCGACCCCGAGCGCTTCTCCGGCTTCGCCTTCGGCATGGGCATCGAGCGGGCGGCGATGCTCGCGTGGGGAATCCCCGACATGCGCCTGCTCTATGACAACGACGTCCGGTTCCTCGTCCCCGAAGCGGTGACCGACAGCCCGGCAGCGGCGACATGAAGTTCTCGCTGCGCTGGCTGCGCGACTACGCCACCCTCGATGCGCCGGTGGCGGCGATCGTCAAAGCCCTCGTGGACACCGGAACCGAAGTGGGCGCCGTCGAGATCGGCGGCGAGGGAATCGTGGTCGCCCGGATCACCGCCGTCTCGCCGGTTCCCGGCTCGTCCCATCTCCAGTTCGCCGATCTCGATCTCGGCGGCGAGGTGCCGGAATCGCTCGCCGCGTTCAGCGCTGCCCCGGGAACCGTGCGGGTCATGACCGGTGCGCCCAACGTCAAAGCCGGTGACCTGGTGCCGTACGCGCCGCCAGGGACGCGGCCACCCGCGATGGACGAGCGGCTCGGCGTGCGGACGATTCGCGGCCACAAGTCGCCGGGCATGCTCTGCTCGGCGATCGAGCTCGGCGTGGGGGAGGATGCGGACGGCATTCTCATCCTCGAGGAAGGGACGCCGGGACAGGCACTTGCCGAGGCGCTCCCCATGGACACGGTCTTCGACCTCGACATCACCACCAACCGCCCGGATTGCCTCTGCCACGTCGGCATCGCGCGCGAGCTTGCCGCCGCACTCGGCGAGGCGTTCAACGAGCCGCCTTCGTCAGTGCCGGATGCGCTCCTCTCGGCCACCTCTGCAGAACTGCGTGCCCAGGTCCGGATCGAGGACCCCGATGGATGCCCGCGGTTCTCGGCTCGCGTGATCGAAGGGGTCGTCGTCGGCCCATCGCCAGAATGGCTGCGGCAACGTCTGCGCTCGGTCGGGCTGCGCCCGATCAACAACGTGGTGGATGTCACCAACTTTGTCCTCCACGAGTTCGGAGAGCCGCTGCACGCCTTCGACCTCGAGCGGTTCGTCGAGGTGGGCGGGGCGAGGATCGCCGACGTCGTCGTCCGCCGCGCGGCCTCCGGTGAGCACGTCGTCGACCTCCTCGGCACCGACCGCCAGCTCTCGGCGGACGACCTGGTTGTCTGCGCAGGCGCGACGCCGGCGAGCATCTCAGGCGTGATCGGCGGCCTCACAACAGCTGTGACCGACTCGACGAGGACGGTCCTGCTGGAAGCCGCGAGCTGGGATGGCCCGTCGATTCGCGCGACATCCAAACGGCTGGGGCTGCGCACCGACGCTTCGACGCTCTTCGAGAAAGGCCTGAGCGACCGCCTCCCGCCGGTGGCGCTCGACCGCGCCGCATCACTGATTGCGGATCTGTCCGGCGGCCACGTCCTCGGCGGGTTCGTGGAACAGTGGCCGCGTCCACTCCCCGAACTCGGGCCCATCGATCTGACGGCTCGCTTCACCGGCGACCTCCTGGGGATACCCGTCGATGCGACCGAGATCGCGACCACCCTCGCGCGGCTCGGTTTCGCCGTCGAACAGGACGGCGGCACCCTCACCGTCATGCCGCCGTATTTCCGGCGCGACGTGTCACTTCGGGAAGACCTCGTCGAAGAGGTGGGCCGGATGATCGGGTACTCGCGCGTGCCGAGCACGCTCCCGGGACGGCGCGTCGCCGTGACCATGACGGCGTCGCATGCGCCGATCGAGGACTCGATCCGCGACACCTGTGCCGGCGCCGGATTCGACGAGGCCATCACCTTCGCGTTCGTCGCCGCAGGCGATGCCACGTTGTTGCCAGGACTCGGCCGGAGCCGGAAACCGATGACGTTGCGCAATCCACTGAGCGATGAGTGGAGCGTCATGCGGACATCGCAACTCCCTCGGCTGTGCGCCGCGCTCGCCGCCAACGTCAATCGCGGCAGCGCTGACGTGATGCTCTTCGAGCTGGGCCGTGCCTTCTGGGAAGGGGAACGTGTTGGGCCGGTACCCGGGTCAACCTCCGACGGCGGTGACGCCGGCCTCCCGCCGTTGCCGCTCGAGCCGCTCCTGCTCAGTCTCGCTGTGCACGTGGCGAGCGGCGCGCCGGACGACGCGGCCGGTGCCGTCCGTCGCGTACAGGCCGTCTTCGAGCGATTGACCGCAGACCTCGCGGGGGCGACGCTGCGAGCGGTCCCCAGCGAGGAGAAGGGCCTGCATCCCGGGCGGAGCGCCATGCTTCAGTACGACGGCGCCACCGTGGGGCTCGTCGGCGAGCTCGACTTCGAGACCGCTGCCGCGTTCGAGATTCGCGGGCGCGTGGCGGTCGGTGAGTTGCGCATCGACGCGATCGCACCGTCGCCACCGATGCCAATTCGGTTTGCGCAGCCACCGCGCTTTCCCGCGATCGTGCAGGACCTCGCGGTCACCGTCGCAGCAGACCGGCTCGCAGGCGAGGCCATCGACGCGATCAACGACGCAGCGGAGCCGCTCCTCGAACACGCGGAGCTCTACGACGAGTACCGGGGCGGCAGCCTTGGCGCGGGCAGAAAAGGCTGGACGTTCCGGCTGACCTTCCGGGCCGCAGATCGCACGCTCACGGGCGAGGAGGCGCAGCGCGCCCAGGACACGATCGCCGCGGCGCTGGCGAAACGGTGCGACGCGGAGATTCGCCGGTAGCCAGGATGACCCGCGACTGGTTCGCGCGACCGACGGTCGAGGTCGCCCGCGACCTCGTCGGGTGCGTGCTCCTCGTCGATACCGGGACGCCGGAAGCCGTGGCGGCCCGCATCGTGGAGACCGAGGCATACCTCGGCACGAGCGACCCCGCGTCGCATGCCTTCCGTGGCCCGACGCCTCGGTCGCGGGTGATGTTCGGGCCGGCTGCGGTCCTCTACGTCTACTTCACGTACGGCATGCACTACTGCGCCAACGTCGTGACCGAGGCTGACGGAGTCGCGGGCGCCGTGCTCCTTCGCGCGGCGGCCGTGGAAGACGGGGAGGCTACCGTGGTAGCTCGACGGCGGGAGGGCGTCCCAACCGCCGCGCTCCTCCGCGGCCCGGGCAACCTGTGCCGCGGTCTCGCGATCACGAAAGGCGACAACGGCATCGACCTGCTCGAACCGGCGTCGCGCGTCCACATCGCACCTCGCACGAGCACGCCGCCGATCGCCGTGGGAACGCGCGTCGGGCTGCGTCAGGCGGCAGACCGGCTCCTGCGCTTCAGCTGGCTCGGCGACCCGGCCGTCTCGCGCCCCGCGCCTCGCGCACCGGACGGCGACCCTCAATAGATAAAAGAGAGGGGCCGGATTGTGCCGGCCCCTCAGATGAATACACCGTTGATACGGCAGCCCGGTGGAAATTGCCGGGCTTACTTGTGGCACCGAAACCGGTGCCGGGTTCGGGGAAACGCCCGGTACGAACGCCACAGCCGCACGACGCGCACTCGCTCGTTCTCAAGCAACCCGGGGTCGCCGATTGCCCAGCGACCTCGACCGGGGGCGCGAAGGTCGTGCGATCAGGGGCCCGTCAGCCGGGCCTCAACCCTCCGCTCGGCCGTGCCGGAAACGCTGCCAGACGGTTTGCAACATTGGAATGCGTACCTCCGTCTGATTGCCGATCCTCTCCTAACCATAGTCCTGTCTCCCGCTTACCACAAGGAGCGTGATGTCTAGACTGGGTTCTGGGCTGCGCTAGAATCGGAACGCCTGTTCGTCTCGGAGGATCCATGTCCGGTCACAGCAAGTGGGCTGGAATCAAGCACAAGAAAGCCATCGTCGATGCTCGTCGCGGGCAGATCTTCACGAAGGTCACCCGCGAGCTCACGGTCGCCGCACGCGAAGGCGGACCGGACGTCGAGGGCAATTTCCGCTTGCGCCTGGCAATTCAGAAAGCGCGCGAGGTCAACATGCCCGCCGACAACATCGATCGCGCGATCCAGCGCGGCGCCGGCGGCAAGGACGGCGTGCAACTCGAGGAGGTCCGCTACGAAGGCTACGGACCGCACGGCGTCGCGGTGATGGTGGACACCCTCACCGACAACCGCAATCGCACAGTCGCAGCGATTCGCAACGCATTCACCAGGTCTGGTGGCGCACTCGGCGAGGCAAACAGCGTCGCCTGGATGTTCAACCAGCAGGGCGTGATCGCCATCGACGCGGGCAAACGCGATCCCGATGAGCTTGCGCTCGAGTTGCTCGATGCGGTGGATGTCGGCGACGACGGGGATGTCAGTGTCGACGGCGACGAGGTCGTCGTCACGCTGGCGCCGACCCGATTCGAGGAGGTCCGGCGCACGCTCGAGGAGCGCAGCTATTCGATCGACTCGGCCGAGGTCACGATGAACCCGACCAACTCGGTGCCGCTCGACGCCTCGCAGGCGCGCCAGGTGCTGCGGCTGCTCGACACACTCGAGGAGCAGGACGACGTCCAGCAGGTCTACGCAAACGCCGAGATACCGGACGACGTCCTTGACGCTGTCAGCTGACCACCACCTGCACCTCCGCGCATGAGGGTGCTCGGGGTCGACCCGGGACTCGCGCGGACCGGCGTGGCCATCGTCGATGGCGCTCCTGGGCACCTCGTGCTGCTGCACGCTACGTGCATCGAAACGGTGCCGCAGCCAAGTGAGGCGGGCCGGCTTGCGATGCTCTTCGACCTCGTCGTCGAGGCGTGCACGACGTTGCGACCCGAGGTTGCCGCGGTGGAGGAGCTGTTCTTCTCGACGAACCGTCGCACCGCGATGCGAGTCAGCGAGGCGCGTGGAGTGGTGCTCTGCGCGCTCGCTCGCGAAGGGATCCCCGTCGCCGAGTACACGCCGACGCAGGTGAAGGAGGCGGTATGCGGGTATGGCGCTGCGCGCAAGCCACAGGTTGCGCGCATGGTCGCCAATCTCCTTGGTGTGCCTGATATTCCGGGCCACGACGACGTTGCGGACGCATGCGCCGTCGCGGTGTGCCATCACCATCGCGGCAGTCTCGGCGCGCTTGCGCCGCGCACACGCGATCACCGCGAAAGCGCGCTCGATATCGCCGTCAGCCGCGCACGCGCCGCGTTGCTGCGGAGCACGCCGTGATCGCGCTGATCCGAGGCGCGCTCGTGCAGATCGGCGACGACCACGTCGTTGTCGACACCGGCGGTGTCGGCTATGAGGTGTTCTGTCATTTGCGCACCATCGCCGCCCTGCACACGTCGCACGAGCCGGAGGTGACGCTGCACGTGCACACGAGCGTCGGTACGGACGCGATCCGTCTCTATGGCTTCGTCACCCCCGAAGAGTTGCGCCTGTTCCGTCTCCTGATCGGTGTCGAACGGATCGGCCCCAAGGCAGCGCTCGGGATCCTCGGACGCGCCGAGCTGCCGACCCTGGTTCGGGCAATCGCCGAAGGGGATGTCGCCCTTGTCGCGACCGTTCCCGGCATTGGACGCAAGACCGCCGAGCGGGTGATCCTCGAGCTGCGCGACAAGGTCGGATCCTTCGAGCCACCCGGAACGCAGCACCCCGCAGCGACGAATGAGAACCAGGCCGTGGCGGCCGCGATCGCCGGGCTCGTCGGCCTCGGCTTCCGCGAGAGCGAGGCGCGCAACGCCGTCGCTGCGATCGCTGTCGACGGCGACGGGCACGACGTCGCGGACCTGGTGGGCGCGGCGCTGCGCCGGCTCGATACAGCGGGTGCTTCGCGATGACCGACGAGCGGGTGGTCAGCCCCGAGGAACTCGAAGCCGAGCGCGTCGCCGACACCGCGTTGCGACCGCGCACGCTCGACGACTTCGTCGGTCAGTCGGCGATCAAGAACCAGGTCCGGATCCTTGTCGAAGCGGCGCGTCAGCGCGGGGACGCCCTGGACCATGTGCTCCTGTACGGGCCGCCCGGGCTCGGCAAAACCACGCTCGCGCAGATCATCGCTGTGGAGATGGGGGTGAACATCCGCTTGACCAGCGGGCCCGCGCTCGAGCACCAGGGCATGCTCGCCTCGATCCTCACGAGCCTCGAGGAACGCGACGTGTTCTTCATCGACGAGGTCCACCGCCTCAACCGCGCGGTGGAGGAGGCGCTGTATCCGGCGATGGAGGATCTCGCCTTCGACTTCGTGGCCGGCAAGGGCGCAGGCGCCCAGACGCTGCGACTGACGCTCAACCGCTTCACGGTGATCGGCGCAACGACCAGGGCTGGAGCGCTCGGCGCGCCGTTGCGCGACCGGTTCGGCGTCACCTTCCGTCTCGACTTCTACGACACGGACGACCTCGTCGCCATCGCCAACCGCTCGGCACGCCTCCTCGGCATCGACCTCGACCCGGACGGCGCGGAGATGATCGCCCGCCGCTCCCGCGGCACTCCGCGCATCGTCAACCGCCTGCTTCGACGTGCGCGCGACTACGCCCAGGTGCGTGCCGCCGGGCGGATCGACCTCGAGGTTGCCACGGCAGCGCTGGACGTCCTCGGCATCGATTCCATCGGGCTCGACGAACTGGACCGGCGGGTGCTGGGCGTGCTCTGCGGAACCCTCGGCGGCCATGCGGTGGGAGTCCAGACCATCGCGGTGAGCGTCCAGGAAGACCCCGACACCATCGAGGACGTCGTCGAACCCTTCCTGATCCGGCGCGGCCTGCTGGCCCGGACGCTCCGCGGCCGGCTCGCCACGGCGGCCGCATACCAGCATCTCGGTCTCTCCGTGCCGGCGGGCGCCCCGGGGGCAGCAGAGGCGCAGACCGCGCTCTTCGAGCGTTGAGGTCCGCCGACTTCGACTACCCGCTCCCTGCGGAGCGGATCGCGCAGGAGCCGCTCGCGGAACGCGACGCGTCGCGCCTGCTGTATCTGCCGCCGGATGCGGGCATCGAGGATCGAGCGTTCCGCGACCTCCCGGCACTGCTGCAAGCCGGCGATCTGCTCGTCGTCAACGAAACGCGCGTGCGCCGGGCGCGACTCCATGGCGTCGACGCGGAAGGGCGGGACATCGAGTTGCTTGTCCTCTCACACAACGAGAGCGGCGAGTATCAATGCCTTGCCCGTCCGGCACGGCTGGCGACACCCGGTGCGACCGTGCGCGTCGCCGATGGTCTTCAAGCGACCGTGGTCGGTGTCTCGGCCGTGCACCGCGGCGGGCGCGTCGTGACGTTCGACACGCCGGACGCGGATGCCGCGATCGAACGATCGGGCGTGGCGCCGCTGCCTCCATATATCCATACCGAATTGCGCGATCCCGAGCGGTACCAGACCACGTATGCCACTGGCGACCCGGACTCCGCGGCCGCGCCGACGGCCGGACTGCACTTCACGCCATCGGTGATCGGGCGCCTGCGGGACGCGGGGATCGGCTGGGCCACGCTGCGGCTGGACGTCGGTCTCGGGACGTTCGCTCCGATCCGCGCCGATCGCGTGGAGGACCATCCGATGCACGAGGAGCGCTACACGCTGCCGCTCGAAACGGCTGCGCTCATCGAGCGGACCCGAGCCGCCGGCGGCCGGGTCGTCGCCGTGGGGACGACCGTCGTCCGCGTGCTCGAGACCTGCGCTGAATCAGACGGGAAACTGCGCGCCGGTTCCGGCGCGACGAGCCTGTTCATCCGTCCCGGCCATCGCTTTCGCGCGGTGGACGGCCTGCTGACGAATTTCCACCAGCCACGCTCATCGCTGCTGGTCCTGCTGGCCGCGTTCATCGGAGACGAGCGCTGGAGGGCGGCGTACGCGCACGCGCTCGACGCGGGATATCGATTCCTGTCGCTTGGCGATTGCATGCTCTGCTGGCGGGCGCAGACATGACCGCATTCGTGGTGGGAGCGGTTGACGGCGACGCCCGCACCGGCGTCCTGTCCACTGCGCATGGCGAGGTGCGAACGCCGGCATTCATGCCTGTCGGCACGCATGCGACGGTCAAGGCGCTGCATCCCGACGAGGTGCGCGCGACAGGCGTCGACATCCTGCTGTGCAACGCATATCACCTCGCGCTGCGCCCCGGGATCGAGCTGATCGAGCAGGCGGGCGGGCTGCACAAATTCATGAACTGGGACCATCCGATCCTCACCGACAGCGGTGGCTATCAACTGGTGAGCCTGGCGGAGGTTGCGGCCGTCGACGACGACGGCGCCACGTTCGTCTCGCCATACGACGGCTCGCGGCTGCGGGTCACGCCTGAGGAGGCGGTGAGCAACCAGGCCCGGCTCGGCGCTGACGTCGTGATGTGCCTCGATCATCCGGTCGCGCACGGCACTGCGGCAGTCGTCGCGCGCGAGGCCACCGAACGCACGCATCGGTGGGCCGAGCGGTGCCGGGCAGCACACCCCGGCAACGGGCACCTGCTCTTCGGCATCGCCCAGGGAGGATTCGACGCAGACGCTCGGCGCGGCTCCGCGCGCTTCATGTCCGGCCTCGATTTCGACGGCGTCGCGATCGGCGGGCTGTCGGTGGGGGAGCCGGTCGAGACCATGCTCGCCATGACCGAGGCGAGTGTCGCCGAGCTTGCGCCCGACCGTGCCCGCTACTTCATGGGTCTCGGGACCGATTCCGAACTGCTTGCCGCCATAGCGCTCGGCGTGGACATGTTCGACTGCGTCGTGCCGACCCGCCTCGCCCGCAATGGCAGCGCGATGACTCCGGACGGCCGCCTCTCGCTTCGGAACGCCGCCGCTCGTGATGCATTCAAGCCGATCGACCCCGACTGCCCGTGTGCGGCGTGCACGGGATTCACCCGTGCCTACCTGCGCCACCTGTTCCAGTCGGGCGAGATCCTTGCTCACCGGCTGGTGAGCCTCCACAACATCACGCACCTTTCCAGGCTGATGGAGGCCGCGCGTTCGGCGATTCGCGGCGGCACCTTTGCCGCATTCCGGTCGGAGCGGGATGGTCGGCTCCGCTCAGGTCCCCGGTAGACTGGACGCCAGGTGTTCAGGATCACGCGTTTCCGCCTGGCCGTCGTCCTCCTCGTGGTGGTCGGCGCCTTCTTTATCGACGGCTACAGCCTCATCTACCGGTACCTGGTCGTCCACCAACCACTCGGCACCACGCTGACGTCCACGCCGAGCTTCCTCGGACGGCAGCTCTACATCCACAAAGGCCTCGACCTCCAGGGCGGCACCGAGCTGACCATCGAGATCTGCCACGGGTTCGACGACCCGAACCTGGACTGTCGCAACGGCCCGCCGAACGGCGCGTCGCTCGCCGAGGCGCAGCAGGCGACCATCCCGATCCTCGACGCCCGCGTCAACGCGCTCGGCGTTTCCGAGGCCTCGGTTCAGGCCCAGGGCGACGATCAGATCCTCGTCCAGCTGCCCGGCGTCAGCCTCACGCAGGCGGTCGACACCATCGGCACAACGGCGCGGCTGTATTTCGGCACTGCGGTTGCCGGCCAGGCAACCAATCCGCCGAGTTCGGCGTTGGTCGCGGACCAGCAGGGGCACTACGACGTGACCCAGTTCGACAACAGCCTCGACTACCCGACCGGGTACCACTGGAAGATCGATCAGAACCTCCAGGCCACCGACGTCAACACGGCGACGGTCGGGACTGACACCACCAGCAACCAGATCGCGGTCGATATCAACTTCAATGCGGCCGGCGCGGCCGAGTGGTCGAAGATCACCACCGCTGCCTACAACCAGTACCTGACCAACGAATCCTCACCGCCTCCGACGGCGCAGATCGCGATCTTCCTGGACAACCGCGTTATCACGGCGCCCGTGGTCACCGGTGGCGGGCAGAGCAACCAGACCGAGATCACCGGCAACTTCACGAACGATTCGGCGACGCTGCTCGCCAACCAGATCAGCGCCGGCGCGCTGCCCGCTGAGATCACGACTGTCGCAAGCACCACGGTGAGCGCAACCCTCGGTCAGCAGTCGGTGACCCTGTCACTGGTCGCCGGCGGCATCGGCCTCCTGATCGTCGTCATCTTCATGATCGGCTACTACCGTTTCCCGGGCGTGCTCGCAACGCTTGCCCTGATCATCTATGCGGCAGTCGTCCTGGCGGTGTTCAAGCTGCTGCCCGTCACCCTGTCGCTGGCAGGACTGGCAGGTTTCGTCCTCAGCGTCGGTATGGCCGTGGACGCCAACGTCCTGATATTCGAACGCACCCGTGATGAGTTACGCCATGGGAGAAGTGTGCCCCTGGCTGTGGAAACGGGCTTCCGCCGCGCATTTCCTGCCATTCGCGACAGCAACATCTCGACCCTGATCACGTGCACGATCCTCGGCATCTTCGGCACCGACGTCATCCGCGGATTCGCCATCACACTGGCCATCGGCGTCATCGTCTCGTTCTTCACCGCGATCACCATCACGCGGTCGCTCTTCGCCTGGGTGCTCAGCTGGAAGATCGGGCGCGACCCGCGCCTGTACACGGAGATCCACGAGGAGTTCGCAGAGCATCCGCCGCGGGGCCGGTTCGACATCGTCAAGAACCGCAACTGGTATTTCCTCGGATCGCTCGCCGTCATCATCCCGGGCATCCTCGCGATCCTCTTCTGGGGCTTCAACCTCGGCATCGATTTCAAGGGTGGCAACGTCATCGACGTGGGCTTCGCGAAAAACGTGTCCCAGGGCCAGGTCGCCTCGCTGATGGATTCGCAATTCGGCAGCCTGCGTCCGCAGGTGCAGCAGGAGAGCCCGACCGGAAACGAGTTGAGCCATTTCGCGATCACCACGCTCCCGTCGGACAGCGAGCAGATCATCCAGATCCAGAACACGCTGGACAGCAACTTCACGATCTCGACCCTTGGGAAGACGAATCAACCGGATATCAGCGTCCAGCAGGTCGGCCCAACGATCGCGTCGAGCCTCGTCACGGGCGCGATCATCATGATCTTCGTCTCCGCCGGCGCGATCGCCGTGTACCTCGCGTTCGCGTTCCGCCGGCAGCGGGCCATCTCGCCGTGGCGGTTCAGCGCTTGCGCGTTCTTCAAGCTCCTCCATGACGTGTTCGTGCTCGCCGGCATCTGGGCGATCCTCGGCCACTTCTCAAACTTAGGTCAGGTCGACTCACTCTTTGTCACCGCTGTGCTGACCTCTGTGGCGTTTTCCATCCACGACACCATCGTCGTGTTCGACCGCGTTCGCGAAAATCTGCGTGTCGGGCCGCGGTTGACCTTCGATCAGGTGATCAATCTCTCGACCGTGCAGACGATGACGCGCTCGCTCAACACATCGCTCACCGTCGTCTTCGTGCTGCTGTCGTTGGTGATCTTCGGCGGCGACTCGATTCGCGGGTTCGTGCTCGCACTGTTGATCGGCATCGTCACCGGCACCTACAGCTCGATCTTCAACGCCAGCACACTGCTCGTCGCATGGGAGAAGGCGCGCGGCACGCGGACCGTCGCGCCGCCGGCCGGTCGGAGGCGGGTGACACCCCGGACCGTTTAAGGCCCGACCCGCGCCCAGCGCACCACATATGAACACCGAAGACGTCTCCCTTATTGCGTCCCTGCTGCGGCCGTCGTTCGAACACCTCGGCATCGAACTGCTGGACGTGCAGTGGTCGGGACGCGGCCGTGGCGCGGTGCTGCGGCTGACCATCGATCGCGACGGCGGCGGCGTCACCCTCGACGATTGCGAGCTCGCATCCAACACGGCTTCGGCGGTGCTCGATGTCAGCGATCCCATCGATCACCCATACCGGCTCGAGGTGAGCTCACCAGGCGCCGAGCGCCCGATTCGCCGCCCGGAGGAGTGGACGGCAGCCGTCGGACGCAGAGTCAATGTCCGTCTGCGCGACGGCGATGCAGAGCTCGTCCTCGAAGGCAGGCTCGTC